>CAZONX010000056.1:0-12919 GCA_964581295.1 uncultured Acidimicrobiaceae bacterium | reverse complement strand
CGGGTCAACGCCTTAGGCTTCGGCTCTCCCGGCGAACAGCTGAGCGATCTCACCACAGACCTCGTCGACCGCACCCTCGATCTCCGGACCAAGCTCCACACCCGGTTCCACGCTCGCAATCTCGATACCGAAGATCACCATTGCATCGGGGAGCACACCAACGGCGGCACCGAGGTCGACCGCTTCGGCGAGACCGACAAGGTGTGTCGATGCGGACCGCCACGCGGAGGGAAAGCCCTGGATTCCGTCGATACGGTGCACGGTGCCGGGTGTGCCTCCGGAGACGACCGCATCGACGACGACGGCCATGTCCTGGTCTCGCCACGTCTCAAGCAGATGCGTGGCGTCGCCGACCGACTCGACGAGCGCAACGCCCGCAGGGACACGACTAGCGAGGCGATCGATCACGATCGGCCCCGCGGCATCATCCCCCATCACCCGATTGCCGACACCTATGACGACGATCTCAGCCACGCTCGACCGTGAGGTCGAGGAAGTGCGTCGCGCACGAGATGCACGGGTCGTAGTTTCGGATCGACTGCTCGAGCACCCACGACAGCTCCGGATCCGGGAGGTCCAGATGCCGTTCGAGGACGAACCGCAGGTCCGACTCGATCGTCAACTGGTTCTGAGCGGTCGGCGGTGTGATCTGTGCGTCCTCGATCATCCCGTCATCCGACAGCCGGTACTGGTGGTAGAGCATGCCACGCGGCGCCTCGGTGGCACCGTGGCCGATGCCGGCTCGTGTCTCATATGCAACGAACGGCGTTGCCGGCTCTACATACTCGTCGATGATCCGCAGCGCCTCTTCCACCGCGTAGAGCGTCTCGACGCTTCGCACGATGATGCTCTTGAACGGGTTGTTGCACACCGGCTCCAGCCCGGCGTCGAGCGCCGACTTCTGAGCCAACGGCGTCAGTTTCTCGAAGTTGATCGCGTAGCGAGCGAGTGGCCCGACGTGATAGGCACCACGCCCGCGTACCCGGGAGTGCAGCGCATTCGAACGCTCGACGTGTTCCTCGGTGAAGAACTCGTTGAACTGCGAGATGGGGATGTCGATCCCCTTGTTCGATGCGATGTTCCCTTCGTTGAACGGGTATTCGTCGGGGTGGCACACCGAGACGAACTCGAAATCGCGCTCTGCCTCGGGGAAGTTGAAGCCGCTCGTCCAACGGATCGTCTCGATCGCCGCATCCTTCGCCCACTCGAGCTCCGGAACGAGCGTTTCGAGTTCCTTCTTCGTCGGAGCGCGATAGAAGCCACCGACCCGGACGTTGATCGGGTGGATCTCTCGACCGCCGAGCAGGGCCACAATGTCGTTCCCCGCCTTCTTCAGGCGCAACCCGCGTTCGACGACCTCGCGATGATCCGCGGCCATGTGAATGCCGCTCTCATACCCGAGGAAGTCCGGGGCGTGCAGCAGGTAGACGTGCAGCACGTGGCTCTCGATCCATTCGCCGCAGTAGATGAGTCTGCGCAACTCGCGCAGCGGACCGCCGACGGTGACGCCGAACGCGTCTTCCATCGCGTGGACCGAGCTCATCTGATAGGCGATTGGGCAGATGCCGCAGATGCGAGCGGTGATGTCCGGCGCGTCGGTGTGGGGTCGGCCCCGCAGGAACGCCTCGAAGAACCGAGGTGGCTCGAAGATGGAGAACTCGACGTCCTCGATCTGATCGTCGACAACCTTGACCCGCATCGAGCCTTCACCCTCGACTCGCGCCAAGTACTCAACGGAGATCTCTCTCGCATTCGTCATCGCGCACCTCCGATCTCGATCGCCGCTTCGCGGCGGTCGCTTTCCACGCGGAACGCTTCGGCCCACGCATTGAACCCGCGCAGGGAGTTGACGATCTCACGATTCGACATCCCCATCCACTCGAAGTGCCCTGCGAGCGATGCGGCGTTCGCGCTCTCCATCGGACCGAAGCAGCCGTAGCAACCGCGGTCGTAGCTCGGACACAGGGCATTGCACCCGGCCTGGGTGATCGGTCCGAGGCACGGCGTGCCGTGCGACACCATGACGCACGGATTGCCCTTGGCCTTGCACTCGACGCACACGCTGTAGGTCGGGATGTTCGGCCGGCGGCCCTGCAGGAACGCCACGAGCACTTCGAGGAGCTGATATTTCGAGATCGGGCATCCCCGAAGCTCGAAGTCGACCTTGACGTAGTCCGAGATCGGCGTCGACTCCTGCAACGTCTCGATGTACTCCGGGTGGGCGTACACGTAGTTGTTGAAGTCGTCGACGTCCTTCCAGTTTCGCAGCGCTTGAATCCCACCGGCCGTGGCGCAGGCGCCGATGGATATCAGCACGGGGGTCTCGTCACGGATCTGCAAGATCCGCTCCCGGTCGTGCGGTGTGGTCACCGAGCCCTCGACGAGCGTCACGTCGTAGGGCGGCGGCAGGACCTCGCGCGACGCCTCCATGAAGTTGGCGATCTGCACGACGCCCGCAACGGCGAGGAGTTCGTCCTCGAGGTCGAGCAGGCTCAGCTGACACCCGTCACACGAAGCGAACTTGTGAACAGCGAGTTTCGGCAATGCCATGTCACACCTCCCTGATCCAGCAGGAGCCGGCCATCTGTGCGCAGGTCATCACCGGACCGTCCTTGCAGAGGAAGAAGCGGCCGAGCTGGCAGTGCCCGCATAGGCCGATCCCGCACTTCATGTTCCGCTCCATCGAGACGTACAGCCGGTCGTCGGTGAGCCCTCTGCGCTCGAGTTCCTGGATCGTGAAACGCATCATCACTTCTGGGCCGCAGACATAGGCAACCGCGGACTCAGGGTCGAACGACGAGCGCCCGATGAGCGACGTCACCACGCCGACGGGTCCGCGCCACGTTTGTTGCGCCTGGTCGACGGTGATCAGCACCTCGAGGTCGAACCGACCACGCCACTCCTGAAGCTGATCAGCGAACAGGAGGTCTCCCGGAGAACGAGCGCCGTACATCAACGTCACGTTCTCAAACCGATCTCGGTGGTTGAGCACGTCGAGGACCACCGGGCGGAGCGGTGCAAGACCGACTCCACCGGCGACGATCAGGACGTCGCGCCCCTCACCCGCCTTCGTTTCCCAGGACGTGCCAAACGGCCCGCGTACCCCGACAACGTCTCCCGGCTGTTTCGCAACCAACGCGTCGGTAACGGCGCCGACCGCCCGGATCGTCTGGACGATCTTCGTGGTGTCGGCCGGATCCCCGCTGATCGAGATCGGCACTTCGCCGATTCCGAAGGCGTAGAGCATCGTGTACTGCCCGGGGAGGAAACTCCAGTCGCTCCCGGGAGGCTCGAGTTCGAGCGTGTAGGTGTCTGACAGTTCTCGCTCAACCGAGAGGATCCGGCACGGGACCGGAGCCATCACGGGAGCCAACGGTTCATCGGAAAGTTGAATAGACATCGAGCAATTGAATCCTGAGTGCTTGCATGCGGTTGACGATGACTTCGGTGAAGCCGCGCATCATGGCGTACCCGAGTTCCGGGTCTGCCAGCGCGATCTTCTTCAGCATTGGTCCGTCGAACTGAACCGCCTTCACATCGCTTTGCACGTTGGCGTCGAAGTTCCATCGGTAGGGCGGGTACATCCACGACCACCCGACGAAGTCACCTCGATGCAGGGTCTGGATGATCTTCGAGCCGTGTTCCTGGGTCCGGAGGGTGAGCGCAACGTCACCATCGAGGATCAGGTACGAGTAGCGGGCCGGCCCGCCTTCGACGAAGATCACGCTGCCCTCGTCGAACGAGACCAATCTCGTGGACGTGGCGACGGTCCGAACCTGCTCTTCGGTCATCCCCGCAAAGAACGGTTGATCGATGAGCACATCGAATTCTTCGCTCATGTGGCTCCCTCCTTGGCACTCGCCGTTCCAACAACGACCGGGCGAATGTCCCGCTCTCGGATTGCCGCTGCCTCCTTCGTGATATCGATTCCGACCGGACACCAGGTGATGCATCGGCCACATCCCACGCATCCGATCGACCCGAACTGGTCCTGCCACGACGCCAGCTTGTGTGTGAGCCATTGGCGATAGCGAGGTCCGGTCGAGGGTCGCACCGGGCTACCGTTGACGTAGGAGAACTCGAGCGTGAAGCACGAATCCCAGGTACGCACCCGCTCCGCTTCCGCACCGTCGAGTGAAAGGTGATCCTCGACACTCGAACAGAAGCAGGTAGGGCACACCAGCGTGCAATTGGTGCACGACAGACATCGATTGGCGATCTCGTCCCAATACGGATTCTCGAGGTTTCCGTAGAGGACCTCCTTCAGCCCTTCGGTGTCGAGGTGCCGCCCCATGTGCTCAGCAGCGCGCACCACCATGCGACGCGCACGGACCAATTCCTCGTCGAGCGATTCGCGCGAGGTGAGCGACGCAAGCACGTCGTGACCCTCGTCGGTACCGGCTTCGGCGATGAAGTAGTGGGAATCACCATCGAGCACCTCGGTGAGTGCGATGTCATACCCATCCGTGACGCCGGGCCCCGTGTCCATCGAGTCGCAGAAGCACGTGGGCGCCGGCTCGGTGCAGTTCACGGCAACGGTGAACGAGCGGCTCCGGCGACCGGCGTAGACCGGGTCTCCGACCGAGTAGTACACGTCGTCCTGAACCTTCATCGCCGCGACCTCGCAGGGACGGGCTCCGAAGAAGGCATACCTCGGGGGCTCGGGCGGATCGACGGTTTCGAAGCCGCCCTCCGTCAGCACGCCTTTCCAGAAGACGTTGCCCGGCGGGGTGAGGTAGCGCCTGAACGACTGGGGTCCGACGACGAATCCGAAGAGGGCGTCATCGCCCCGCTCCTCAATCCGATAGGTGCCGGCCTCCTGCCGGTCGGTGATTCCAACGGGTAGGTCGTCGGTCGAGGCAATCGTGTCGTACAGGATCGTTTGACCGCGAACGGTCGGTCCCACGACTTCGTAACCGCGATCGGCGAGCGCGTGAATGAGGGCATCGACACCCTCTCGGTCGATGACGAGTGTTTCTCGCACGTGTCCATCCTTGGGATGCTGGTCGACACGCTAAGAACCGGCACGGACGGGTTCTAGGGCCGGAAGCCTCGGGCACCGGGCCATTCGACCCTATCCCAAAGTTGATGGGCGCTACGACACCTGCCCGATAGCCTTCCTCGGGTGGACCCCGTACGACGCTTCGACCGACCCGCACTCCGCAGACCGCGCGCCGTCCTCGCCTTCGAGGGCTGGAACGATGCGTGCGACGCGGCCTCGGGCGCGATGCGCCACATCCTCGAACGGTGGGATATCCGTCGGCCGTTCGCGATCATCGAATCCGAGGAGTTCTTCGACTTCCAGGAGCACCGTCCGACCGTCTCCGTCCTCGACGGGACGATCGAATCGATGACCTGGCCGGAGACGCGTTTCTACGCGGTGCAACGACCCGACCTCGAACACGACCTCGTGGTGGTCGTCGGTGACGAGCCGACGTTCCGTTGGAAGACCTTCGCAAGAACGGTCACGGCCGTGCTGTCGGATTGCGGCGTCGAGTCGGCGACCATGCTCGGCGCCTACATCGGGTCGGTGACCCACTCCACTCCCGTTCCGCTCTCAGGCGTGGCGACGGATCTGTCGCATCTCGATGGGACGGGCCTGCCCCCGACGGACTATGAAGGGCCGGCGGGCATCGTCGCAGTGCTCGGTGAGGCCTGCCGGGAAGCCGGGATCCCCGCAACGAGCGTCTGGGCGGCGACACCGCACTATCTCGCGGCCAACGCCAATCCGATGGCCATGCGGGCGCTGCTGTGCAAGGCCGGCCAGATCGCCGGCTTCGCCGGCGACAGCGACGAACTCCGAGCGCTCGAAGCCGATTTCATCCTCCAGGTCGACGAAGCGGTCGCAGAGTCCGATGATCTCGCCGAGTACGTCCGAGAGATCGCCGAGAACGATCATTCGCTCGATCCCAACCAGACCGGCGAACTCTTCGACGAGATCGAACGCTTCCTCAAAGACGTCTAGCCCCACCCTCAATCCGCGTACCCAGGGTTGGCAACGTCCTCTATGACGTCCTGAGCCCACAGAACGCCAACCACGGGCGTCACCGACCGGAAACGATCACCGCCCACGGAGACCGTGGGCGGTGACGAGCAGCTACTTACGCGTCTTGTGCCGATTGGCTTTGATGCGCTTGCGGTACTTGTGCTTGCTCATCTTTTTTCGACGCTTCTTGATCAGCGAACCCATGCAGGAGACCTCATCTCAACGATTTCGGGAACCGGATCCGGAGGCGGCGAGGCCGAGCCGGAGCCCTTAAGACCTGCAGAGGATAGGCCACAACGCGAACCGGTGTCACTCCGTCGTCCGACCGGTCGCACCACCGGTCGCTCCTAGAATCCTCGGATGCGCCCCATCATCGGTGTCACGTCCGAGCCCAAGTCGACGAAAGGCTCCTCTGGAGACCTCGAGTCGCACGTCATCGGCCACACCTACACCGACGCCGTGCTGCGAGCCGGCGGGACCCCCGTCGTGCTTGCCCCGGTGCCGAACGCCGACGTTGGAGATCTCATCGAGCGCCTCGACGGGCTGGTATTGACCGGCGGCGGCGATGTAGAACCGAGCCGCTACGCCGAGCAGCGACACGGATCGGTATGGGGGACGAACTCCAATCGCGACGAGTTCGAGATTGCGCTCGTACTCGAAGCGAAGGTACGGCGGCTGCCCACCCTCGCCATCTGCCGAGGGCTCCAAGTCACCAACGTCGCGCTCGGCGGCACACTGATCCAGGACATCCCATCGACGATCGGCTCGATCAACCACACCGTCATCGGACACGCCGTCTTCGACGGCCACCAGCCGGTCACGGTCGAATCCGGTTCGCTCATTGCCAAGGCAATCGGGGAGACCGAGCTGATGGTGAACTCGATCCACCACCAAGCCGTGAAGGACCTCGCACCGGGGTTCCGGGCCGTGGCCTGGGCGCATGACGGGATTGTCGAGGGCATCGAGCACGAAGACGAAAGATGGCCGCTGCTCGCGGTGCAGTGGCACCCGGAATATCTCAGCCTGAACAGCGACAAAGCGAGCCACCGCCTCTTCGAGGACTTCGTCGACACGGCCCGGGTGACGCGAGTCTGAGCAGAGGCGCCCGCTAGCGGAGGCCGTCGTAGTCGACGGCAAGGACCCTCGCGGCGCCCGACTCCCCGAGGACTACCTCGAGCGCTTCTTTCACAGCCGGAAGCGTCTCGGAGTCAACGAGAGCGAGTGTCGTGGGCCCGGCACCCGACCAACACGAGTGGAGGGCGCCGGCGGACATCGCCGCGTCGATCATTTCCATCGTGATCGGGGAAAGCGGACCGCGTGCCTGCTCGTGAAACTCGTCGCCCGCCGCAGCGGTGAACGCCGCCCGGTTGCCTGTGCGCAGCGCCTCGACGAGCAATACGGATCTCCCGACGTTGCGGGATGCGGCGGCCAAAGGAACCTCGGACGGAACGACATCTCTGGCGTGCCGGGTGAGCAACCGCGCTTCGGGAATACCGACAACGGCGACCAGGTCCGGGTGCATCTCGAGGCGGTGGGGTCCGTTGGATCCGACGGCCATCAGCCCACCCCACACAGCGGGAGCGGCATTGTCACCGTGTCCCTCAATGGCGGCCACCAGCTGGTAGAGCTCCGATCGATCGGACTCAGCGCCGACGGCTCGTGTCGCGGCAGCCGCTGCCGCTGCCATCACGGCCGAAGAAGAACCGAGGCCGCGCGCGCGAGGGATCTCGTTGTCGACCACGAGCGCCATGGGTTGATCGACAGCACTCGCGACGGCGTCGCACAGCAAATCGCCAGGCATGAGGGGAACCGGGCCCTCGCCATCGTCCACCGTCATCCGGTCGGCCGGTGTGGCCTCGACGATGCACCGCAGGTCCAAAGCCAGGCCGAGCACATCGAAACCGGGGCCGAGATTGCCCGATGAGGCCGGAGCGGAAGCCGAACCGGTCATCGATCAACCGGCTCGATGAACACCCGCGTGGCCTGAGGGACCGCCTCAGCGATCTTCGCCTCCATCTCGACGATCGCCGCTTCCATACGGTCCCCCGAGACGCCGTCGTCGAACTCGATGTCCATGGTCACAAGAATCTCGTCGGGCGCCAACTGCATGGTCAGGAGCCGGTCAACGGTTCTGGCCTCGCCGACCGAGAGCGCCGCGGCGCGGATCTTCGCTCGCTCCTCGCGAGTGGCCGACTCGCCGATCAACAGTGACTTCATCTCGACGGCGAGCACCCAGGCGACGCCGGCCAGGAGAGTGCCGATAAGCACCGATGCCAACCCGTCCCAGATCGCGTTGTCGGTGAGCCAGGCGGTGATGAGGCCCACTGCAGCGATGAAGAGGCCGACGAGCGCTGCAGTGTCTTCGAACAGCACCACGAGGAGCGAGGGGTCCTTCGACTCCTTGATCGTCTTGCGGAACGATCGCCCGGCCCGCTGCCGGTTGAACTCCTTGAGGGCCGGGCGGAGCGCTATGAATCCCTCAAAAAGGGCTGCGACGGCAAGCACACCGAGCGACAGCCAGAGCCCCTCACCCCCGTGGCCATGAGGGTCACGAATCTGCCCAACACCGCCCACTATCGACAACACCGCACCACCGACGAAGAGGAAGACGGCAACCATGAAGCTCCAGAAGTACATCTCCTTGCCGCGCCCGTAGGGGTGCTGAACGCTGGCTTCATAGCGCGACGCTGCGTGGCCCCGCAGGAGGAAGAGTTGGTTGCCCGAGTCGGCGAGCGAGTGGATGCCCTCCGAAAGCATCGCGCTGCTGCCTGAGACTCCGGCGGCAACGAACTTCGTGATAGCTATGCCGACGTTGGCCACCAACGCGAGGATGACGAGACGCTTCGATTCCGTTGCCATGACCGGAAGCGTAGTGGCGCCCAACTCCTCGACTCA
Source organism: uncultured Acidimicrobiaceae bacterium (assembly GCA_964581295.1). Lineage (GTDB taxonomy): Bacteria > Actinomycetota > Acidimicrobiia > Spongiisociales > UBA5794 > JAHEEL01. Next base: position 4,038 of record CAZONX010000056.1, on the reverse strand, counting down.
CTCCCCGTCGATCAGTCCCGTGTCATGATGTCGGAGAGTCCTTCGCCGAAGCGAGAGCGCTGACTGAGCAGATCGGACGCCGGACCCACCGTCCCCTTCCCGAATCGGTCGCGGACGTCGTCGACCGCTGCATCGAGCGCCTGGAGTTCGAGCTCCTTCGAGCTGCCGCCGACGAGATCGTCGTCGAAGATCGGCAGTTCGAGTTGGAGCGGCGAGGCCGGCACGAGGTGCGACATCGATATGCCAAGGAGACTCAGGCCGCTGCCGGGGAACTCATCGAGTATGCCCTGGGTGATTCCCGCAGCCGTGCGATAGAGCACCGCGCTCGAGGCGGTTGCGGTTCGCATCGTGGTCGTCCGCGTGATCGACTGGAAGTCGCCGAAGCGAGATCGCACGGTCAACGTCCGACCTGCCCGGTTCTTGGCTCTCAATCGACCGCCTACCCGAGATGACAACCGGGCGAGGACACCTCTCAGGTAGTCACGGTCGCGGTGATTGCCGCCGAATGCCCGCTGGGCGCCGACCGATGATGATCGACGGCCCGGCATGACGCCCCTCGGATCGCGGTTCCATGCCAGCGCGGCCAAGTGCCGGGCACGCCCAGAGCCGACCCGCGACAACAGCATGGCCGGCGATGCGGAAGCGAGGTCACCAATGGTTGCGATGCCGAGTTGCGAGAGTTGGTCGAGCGTGACCGGACCGACGCCCCAGAGGTGTCCGACATCGAGTGCATGGAGGAACTCGATCTCGGTTCCCGGTGTGACGATCAGCGATCCATCCGGCTTGGCGACGCGGCTTGCGATCTTGGCGAGGAATTTGGTTTGCGCCCCTCCGACGGAGATGGGCAACCCGGTCTCGGACCGAACGCGCTTCCGTATCTCCGCCGCTATCTCCGAGGGCGGTCCGAACAGATGGGTTGCTCCGCCAACGTCGATGAAGGCTTCGTCGATCGATATGGGTTCAACCAGCGGGCTGAACTCCCGGAAGACGTCGAACACCCGGTCGCTGTAGTCGACGTAGTCGCCAAAGGCCCCGTCGACCACAATCAAGCCGGGGCAGAGCTTGCGTGCCTCGCCGATCCGCATGGCGCCGCGCACACCCATGGCCCTGGCCTCGTACGTTGCGGAGAGCACCACTCCTCCGCCGACCGCCATCGGCTTGCCGACGAGGTCGGGGCGCCGGAGCAGGACCACCGACGCGTAGAAGGCGTCGAGGTCGGCATGAAGGATGGTTGCCTCGCCGTGTGCTCGCACCCCGACATCGTGTCATACCGATGTGACAGAATCGACACCATGCCAGCACTATTCGATGCCATTGGAATCGTGGTTGCGGATTTGCCGCGATCCCTCGCGTTCTATCGGCTGCTCGGTCTCTCGTTCCCTGATGGGGCAGAGTCGGAGGGTCACGTGGAGGCGGCATTGCCGGGAGGGATGCGCCTCATGCTCGATACCGAGGCCACGGTTGCCTCATTCGACCCGTCGTTTCGACCGCCGACCGGTCCTGGCCGCATCGGTCTCGCCTTCGTGTGTGAGACCCCGGCCGACGTCGACCGGGTCCACGACGCTGTGGTGGCCGGAGGCTTCGAAGGAGTGCGTCCGCCGTTCGACGCATTCTGGGGCCAGCGCTATGCCACCGTCGCAGACCCCGACGGGAACGCGATCGACCTCTTCGCGGCGCTCGAGAGCTGAACCCCGGGGCTAGACGGAGATCAGCTCCTGGGTCGAAGTGTCGTCGTCGACGTGTGACCGATTCACTCGGGGGCTGCCAGGGCGTGGCGGCGTTTGGCGCATGACCCAGATGGCAGCCGCGAGGGTGGCCGCCAGTGCGCATGCGATGACAAAGACGTGCAGATTGCTGGCGACGAGGATGGCGCTGCTCCTGCGCAGCGGAGAGCCTCCACCGTCGGGATCGAGGATCCACCCGCCGAATCGGAACAGCATGGCAAACGACAACGCCGAGAACGCAATCCGGGTCGCCAGGCTCCGGACCATCTGCCACCGCTCCTCGGAGATGGCGACGGCGACTGCGCCGAACAGAGCCAGCATCCCGGCCGCTACCAGAGCGCCGGAGGTCAGGAGCCCTTTCGCCTGATCGGTCACCACGCCAACAGAGACCGCCTCTCCTGCATCGAGAGCCACGGGATCGAGCGCTTCGACCTTCGCTTCGATGGTGTCGGCCGGGACCTCGACCCCCTGCGCTTCGAGCTGCGACACGACCTCGGAAACGAGCGGCGCCAACGCTGCAGCGACGTCGACGGCAGAATCTGAGCCCGGCGGGGCCACCAGAGCCGCCACGACTTGATCGATCAACGCATCGACGGCCGCGAGGGCTTCCGGGCGCTCCCTGACCTCTGCGAGTGCCCGATCGGCCTCGTCTACGCCGATGCCCTCGGTGGCTGCCAGGCCGTCACCAACCCAGTTCCAGACTCGGTCGGTGACCAGATCGGCGGAGAGCGCCGCTTCCGTGGACCGGGCGATCGTGTCCTGATCGATCGTCACGGCTCGGCCCCACAAGCCGACCAGCAGGAGCGTGGTTGAGAGTCCGAAGACCCACAGGACCCACGGCAACGTGAACCGCCGCGCTGCACGCCAGACGCCCTGCTGTGGAGGTGAATTGGTGGTGTGTTGCATGAGCAAAGCCCCCGGGTCGAATACGGGGGCCTACCAACAGGGTATCGAAGACACGGATTAGCCCAACGCCGTCCGCTGGCTACCGTGCCGGGCGTGAACGACGTCGACATCGTTGAGATACTCGATCTGGACCGTCTCCTCGTGCTCATGGTGCTCGCCATGGGTCTCGCCATGGTCGCCGGCAACGTCTTCGCTATTTGGCAGCATCGCCGTGGCAACAAGCCGAAGGACGAGGAAGGTGAGTTCCGCGGGGTCCGCGCCTACTGGCTCCTCGGCGTCGGCCTCGTGATGTCGATCTGGGGGCTCGTGTCGCTCTAGTCCCCCGTTCTTGCGTAACTATGGGAAGCGGGCTTCCACTATCTACGCAGGAATGGAGAGCGCGGCCCGTACTTCGGAGCATACGTCATCCGCTCGGGTCGTCAGATCCCACCAGGTGTACCGCAGGACCCGCCAGCCGAGCAGTTCGATCTCGTTCTGCCTGCGCCGATCGCTGCGAAATGCCATTCGGTCCATGTGAAATCGCTCGCCGTCCAACTCGATCACCAAGCGCTGGTCTGGGTAGGCGAAGTCCGGTCGAGCTACGAACTCTCCACACACGTCAGTGAGCCGATACTGGGAGATTCCGATCGGCAGGCCCACTCGGCGGAGGACGGACCGGAACAGATCCTCGAGATCGCTCTGCGTGGCACCGTCCCACTGCGAACGCGCAGCGAGGAGCGGGCGGATCACGCCAACACCCCTCCTCCCTCGTCGCGCAACTCTGGCCACGAACTCGTCGACCGCCTGCAAGGTCACTGTGCCTGAACCGATCGCCGCCTCGAGCGCACGTTCTACGCGCCATGGCTCAACGGCGCCGAGGTCGACGATCGTCCTTGCCGTCGTCGTGGTGGGGATGCCTGCAACCCTCACGATGTCGGTCGGCACGAGGTCGAGCGATTCGTGGAGCCGAACATCGAGGCGGTGCCGCCGTTCCCATCTCCGCGTCACGACATGGATGCGAGGTCCGGCGCCCGGGAGCAACCCCCAGAGATAGGCCGCGGAACGATGCGACGCCGCGGCCGGTGTGCCAATGGAGAGGATCACCGACAGGGTCGCTCGATGCCAGGTGTGGGGTGCCCCTGCAAGAGCGAACACCGTTGGGTAGATCCGCTCGTAGACCCCGCGTCGCTCCCGATCCTCGATTCCGCGTCGCGTCAGGCCGCAACCGACTGCCTGTTCAATGCTGAATGCTCCGTACTGACGGGCGGCAAGGTCACTGAGGGCGCGATCCTTGGACATGCCCGTTGACCATGCCACGCGACTATCAGCGATGGAACACTCCCGACCGCCCCATCCCGTTCTTGCGTAACTATGGGAAGCCGGCTTCCACTATCTACGCAAGAACGGGATGGGTGGGAGATCGCTACAA
>CAZONX010000055.1:8095-12975 GCA_964581295.1 uncultured Acidimicrobiaceae bacterium | reverse complement strand
GGTTGTCGTGTCCATCACCTTCAATACATTACCATACAGTCCCGTTTGGTAATATGATTTCTTCGATTGCCGCAATTCCCGGGCTGCGCTCGGGTGCACAATCCCCTTCGCCGGAAGACGCGCGGATCCCGTGCCTGCGAACGGCAGCAGGCCACATACCGGCTCCTACGAATTTCGTTCCATCGGCCGTCGAAGAGGTTGGCCACGTCCGACGGCTTGACGTGCAAAACTGGGCCGATGAGCAGGCGAGCGGACATGGCCATCGAGACGGAGAACGATCCGCGCGGCGAGCCGCCGACGCGAGGCGACGAACGGGCAACCCTTGCTGGGTTCCTCCAATGGCAGCGAGAGACCCTCGAGATCAAGTGTGCCGGCCTCGACGCCGCCGAGGTGGCCCGCCGGTCCGTCGAACCATCGACGCTCTCGCTTCTCGGGTTGGTGCGACACCTTGCCGAAGTCGAACGCTCCTGGTTCCGACGAACCATGGCCGGCGGAGACGCCCCACCGTTGTACTACTCCGACGCTGCCCCGGACGAAGACTTCGATGGCGCAGCCCCCGATCCGATCCTCGTCGCAGAGGCGTGGGACGCCTGGCGGGACGAAGTCGCCTATGCGACGCGCTTCGTCGTCAACGCGACGAACCTCGACGTCACCGGCAAGGTCCACGACGACGTGCGCGGCCCGATGTCGTTGCGCTGGGTGCTGACGCACATGATCGAGGAGTACGCCAGACACCTGGGCCACGCCGATCTGCTTCGCGAACGCATCGACGGGGCAGTCGGCCAGTAGTCGCAGAGCAGCGGCGCGCGCGACGTTCAAGACTCGTCGGACAGCTCCCGGCTGAGCACGACGTTGTGGTCCTCGCGTTCAACAACACTCCAGCCCCGCTGCTGATACCACTCGGGAACGTCGGTGTAGACGAACAGTCGGTCGGCCATGGGTGCAGCCGACTCGACCGCAGCCGCAAGGAGCAGCGACCCAGCACCATGGGAGCGCTCAGCCTCCACGACGTAAATCGCGTTGATCCAGAGGGTCTCGTCGGTGTCGCCGGCTCGGAGGAATCGCGAGAGCCCGACTACGCCGACGGGACGCCCGCCCACCATGGCCACGAGGGTCGGCGGACAGTTCTCGGGGTCATCGAGGGATTCGATCGTCTCGGCAAGGGTCTTGGTTCCCCACGTCTCCCAGATCCAGCAGGCGGCAACCGGCAAAGCGGACGGATGGTCCGCGAGCCGTTCGATCGTGAATCGCTCGCTGGTCATGGTCGTGTCCTCGTCCCGAGCGCCACCGTCTTCGCGTCTGCGCGCGCCGATGAGAAGGTAGCGGCGGGAATCTCGCACTCTCGCTGAGTCCGTGGCTGCGCCTCCACGCGAATTGCTTCGGATAGCTCTTGCCGAGCCTCGTACACTCGGCCGGTGTCTGAAACGCGCTACGCACGGAGCGGAGACGTCAGCATCGCCTATCAGGTGGTGGGTGACGGCCCCACCGACATTGTCTACGTACCCGGATGGGTCTCGAATGTCGAGTTGATGTGGGAAGACCCTGGCCTCGCCGGCTTTCTCCGGCGACTGAGTACGTTCGGACGACTGATCACCTTCGACAAGCGAGGGACCGGTCTGTCGGATCCGGTTTCCATCAACGACCTCCCCGACCCCGAGACGCGCATGGACGACCTCACGGCCGTGATGGACGCCGTCGGAAGCGAGAATGCCACGATCTTCGGACACTCGGAGGGCGGCGTTCTATCGATCCTCTTCGCCGCTACCCATCCGGATCGGACCACCGGGCTCATCCTGACCGGGGCCTACGCCAAACGAATACGCACCGACGACTACCCGTGGGCGCCTACCGCCGAAGAGCGCGCGCAAGCGACAGTCGAAGTCGAGCAGTTCTGGGGAAGAGACGACATGCTCGACGAAGCTGCACCGAGCCGTGCGAACGATCCTGCGTTTCGGGCGTGGGCGGGTCGCTACCTACGGATGTCGGCAAGCCCGAGCGCGGCCGCCGCCCTCTTCGAGATGAACGCGGTCGCCGATGTGCGGTCCGTCCTCGGCCTGGTCACCGCGCCCACCCTGCTGCTCTACCGGCAGCATGATTCGGACGTCAACGTCGCAGAGGGCCGCTACATCGCCGACGCCATACCCGGCTCCCGTTTCGTCGAACTGCCCGGCGCCGATCACCTCTTCTGGGCCGGCGACACCGAGGCGATGCTCGCGGAGATCGAGGAGTTCGTGACCGGACGCCGGGGATCGGCCGATCCGGAGCGCAGGCTCGCCACCGTGCTGTTCACCGACATCGTCGATTCGACCCAGACCGCCGCCGAACTCGGCGATCTCGAGTGGCGCCGGCTTCTCGAACGCCACAACCGGCTGATCCGCGGCGAACTCGTCCGGTGGAGCGGTGTGGAGATCGCAACGACCGGGGATGGCTTCCTCGCGACCTTCGACGGCCCTGCACGCGCGATCAACGCCGCGCTGTCCATCGCATCGGCTGTCCCCGATCTCGGACTGGAAGTGCGGTGCGGCGTTCACGCCGGACTCGTCGAGGTCGTCGGCGAAGACGTCGCCGGCCTCGCGGTGCACATCGGTGCTCGCGTCGGGGCCCTTGCAGAGACCGGCGAGGTCCTGGTGTCGAGCACCGTCAAGGACCTCGTGGCCGGATCCGGATTCACTTTCGAAGACCGTGGCACGCACGTGCTCAAGGGCGTTCCCGATGAGTGGCGGGTCTTCGCCGCGAGCCGATAGATCGCTCCTCGGAGATCTGGTTTCGCAGACTCGACTGAACACTGACGCTGATCGCGTCAAGCTTTGCTCTCCGAATGCCGATGCAATCGGTAGCAGCGAAGCGAGAAGGATCGATGCAGACGCAGCCACATCCGTCGACCGGCGGGACCGATTGCGATCACGCTCAACCTCAATCGGCCACTCTCTTCGACCGTGGTGCCAGCGCCCGAACCTGCGTGATCTGCTCTGGATCGCTCGCCGACCACAGCACGGGAGAGCACGCGTCCAGGGTCGTCGAGCGGCTCGCAGCTCTCGGCTACCCCACCCCGGTCAACATCGGGATGCCGTAGTCCTGGTGCTCCGAAGCGAATCGGCCTACAGCGGGTAGTCGCCGAAGCGTCCCCACGCCACGAACACGGACATCGCAAACAGCGCGACATTCATCACGGCCTCGCGCGTCTCGCCGCTTCGGATACTGACGATGAATGCGCCGACCATCGTCAGCGCCAACCCCACGGCGGACAGCGGTACGAGCACGGGAGCGATGCCTGTGACGCCCGGCAGGATCAGGCCGATCGCCCCGAGCACCTCGAGCCCACCGATGACCTTGATCATCGGCTCTGAGAATCCCTCAACCCAGGCCATCCGCTCGGCCAGTTCATCCTTCGACTTGACGACCTTCATCATCCCGGCCATCAGGAAGGCTGCAGCCAGCAGCCCCTGGGCAATCCATAGTGCGGTGTTCATTTCGATCTTCCCCTGTTCGGTGGTTTGTTGAACCATCAACTTCCACAAGAAGCTAACCTATTGAGCGTTCAACTATTCCGTCGTTTCGAGGAGAACCGATGAGCACACCAACGCCGAGCGGGCTCTCGATGGCCGAGCTGCGCACCTGGCGCCGCGTTGGGACCGGCCTGTCCCGATTGATGAGCGCCCTCGATCGCCAGCTCCGCGACGACTCAGGGCTGAGCGCCGACGACTTCGGAGTCCTTGCCACCCTCTCTTCCACGCCCGGTGACGCACTGCGCATGACGGACCTCGCAGACCGCCTCTCCTTCTCCCCCAGCCGCCTTTCGCACGCCGTCCAGCGCATGGAACGCAGCGGCTGGGTCACGCGAGAGAACACGCCGGACGACCGGCGAGGGCGTCTGGCCCACCTCACAAAGGAAGGCGAGCGTGTGCTGCGAGATGCCTGGCCGGGACATGCCGCACTCATCCGAGAGTTCATCATCGATCCACTCGACCCGGAACAATTCGAAGAGCTCGGCGCCATCTTCGCTCGGGTCAGCCGCGCCGCCATCACCCACAACGAACAGCTCGAGCATCCGGACGGAAGACCGGAGCGCCCCGCACCGTTGGAGTAGCCAACCCGCCACTTTCCCCGAACCCAAAGGAATCCCATGTTTGAACTCGGACTGACCAGCTTCGCCGAAGCGCCCCCTGAGCCCGTTGAGGGCAAGACCATCACCCACGGAGAGCGTCTCCGCAACGTAATCGAGGAGATCGAGCGGGCCGACCAGGTCGGACTCAACGTCTACGGGCTCGGCGAACACCACCGCGTCGACATGGCGGCGTCGGCTCCGGCGATCACCCTCGCCGCGGCGGCCGCCCGCACCGACCGGATCCGCCTGAGCTCGGCTGTGATCGTGCTCAGTTCGGCCGATCCGGTGCGGACGTTCCAGGACTTCTCCACGCTCGACCTCATCTCGTCTGGCCGAGCCGAGCTGTTGGTCGGCCGTGGATCGTTCATTGAGTCGTTCCCACTGTTCGGCTACTCGCTCGAGGACTACAACGAGCTGTTCGTAGAGAAACTCGAACTCCTGCTTGCCATCCGCGACAACGAGCGGGTCACCTGGAGCGGTGAGTTCCGGGCGCCGCTCGAAGATCAGTCGGTCTATCCCCGACCCCAGCAAGATCCACTCCCCATCTGGGTCGGCGTGGGCGGAACACCGGCCTCGATCGTGCGCGCCGCACAACTCGGGCTGCGGGTCGCCCTGGCGATCATCGGCGGCGATCCAGTCCGGTTCCGCCCCCTCGCCAACCTCTACCGGCGAACCCTCGAAGAGTCGGGCTTCGACCCGGCCGACTATCCCCTCGCGGTGCACGGACTCGGACACATCGCCCCCAGCAACGAGGAGGCGGCCAGCGATGTCTTCG
>CAZONX010000055.1:0-7995 GCA_964581295.1 uncultured Acidimicrobiaceae bacterium | reverse complement strand
CACGGACTCGGACACATCGCCCCCAGCAACGAGGAGGCGGCCAGCGATGTCTTCGCATCGTTCACCGCCAACATGAACCGCATCGGGCGCGAGCGTGGATGGTCGCCGATGACGCGCGACCAATTCGACTGGATGCGCAGCCCCGATGGTTCCCTCGTGCTCGGCGACCCCGAGACGGTCGCAGCCAAGATCCTTCGGTGGAAGGAAGTGCTCGGCGTCGAGCGCTTCATGCTCCACACCGCCGGCTCCGTCCCCCACGACAAGGCCCTGTGGTCCATCGAGCAACTCGGAACCACAGTGTCGAAGATCGTGAGAGGGACGTCGGGGTAGGGGTGTTTCGCCCCCACCACGACCGGTGTCCTCCCCCTCAGGGGGAGGTGCCGAGCGCAGCGAGGCTGAGGGGATCCGGCGTCAATCGAGACGCTCAACCCCTTCCGTCAGCGCCTCCGGCGCTGCCACCTTCCCCTGAGGGGAAGGACACGGACAGTGCCGGAGGTCGTGAGAGGGACATCGCGATAACCGTCCTTCGCCTCCACCACGCAGTGGGGGAGGCGCGAGCACCGGCCGCTAAACCGGACCGCAGCGGAGGGGGCGGCATGGGAGCTCGAACCGCGCAAATGGGGCCCCCGCGCGGTGCTCCTCCTGCGTCGTCACTGACGCTCCTCCGCGTCCCCCCACATCCGTGGGGGACGGAGAAAGGGCTCCCCGGCTCTCCGGGCGAGGCGAGGCTTGGGTAGGGTGACGCCTCCCGACTGGAGACCGAAATGAACAACACGCCGACACTCGGACATGCTGACGCGATCGTGGTGCTGCACACCATCAAGTCCGAGCTCGAGCGGACGAATCGCGGAGCGGCTGTGGCGATCGTCGACGCTCATGGCGAGCTGATGGCCTTCGTGCGCACCGACGGATGCCGTCTCCCCTCGATCACCATTGCCATGAACAAGGCCTACACCGCAGCCCGGGAACAGAAGGAGTCCAAGGAGGTAGGCGAGGCGTCGCAGACCGAGGGCTTCCCGATGACGAACTTCGGCGAGCTCCGCTACGTGTCTTGGGGCGGAGGCGTCCCGCTCACAGCGAACGGCCAGGTCGTGGGCGCCGTCGGCGTGTCGAGCCTCCCCGAAGCCGAGGACATGGAACTCGCCCGCATGGGCGCGGCAGCGTTCGAGGCCAGTCTCGGAGGGTGAGTCCGGGGATCCTGTGCCTGGACGCAATGGAACGGTCTGACCCCCTCCGCCTCGCTGCGCTCGACACCTCCCCCTGAAGGGGAGGACAATGCCCCGTCCTTCGGCCAGGCGGCCGGACTGACAACTGGCGACTGGGCCCATTCCTTTTCCGCAATCGACCGCAGTGGCCCTATGTTCTTGAGGGTTGGTTGATCACCTACGGCGTGTGAGGAACCATGACGAACGGGCAACAACACGGTCGGCAGTACGAGGGGTTGTATCACCCGAGCCTCGACCATGACTCGTGCGGAATCGGATTCATCGCCGACATCAAGGGTCGCAAGAACCACTCGATCGTCGACATGGGCCTCACCGCCCTCACCAACCTGACCCACCGCGGCGCCGTCGGAGCCGATCCCCTCGCCGGTGACGGTGCAGGGATGCTCCTCCAAATCCCCGACCGTCTCTTGCGCGAAGAGTTGGCCGATCAGGGAATCGAACTCCCCGCACCAGGCGACTACGGCGTCGGGATGATCTTCTTCCCACAGGACCCGGTCGATCGGGTGGTGTGTGAGAACCTCCTTCGGGAGCTGGTTATCCGCGAAGGTCAGCACGTCATCGGCTGGCGTGACGTGCCCGTCGACTCGTCGTGCCTCGGAGAGAGCGTCAAGCCCATCGAGCCGGTGATCCGCCAACTCTTCATCGGCCGCGGCGAAGACACTGACGCGGCCACGTTCGAACTGAAGCTCTACGTCATACGCAAGCAGGCGCACACGCAGCTCGCCGCCCGAGCTGCGTGGGTGATCGAGCAGGGCACGTTCTATATCCCATCAATGTCGACGCGCACCATCACCTACAAGGGCATGGTGCTGGCGGAGAACCTCTCCACGTTCTACCGCGACCTCGCAGACGAACGCACCGAGTCGGCCCTCGCCCTCATCCACCAGCGATTCTCCACCAACACGTCGCCGTCGTGGCGCCTGGCTCAGCCATTCCGCTATCTCTGCCACAACGGCGAGATCAACACCATTCAGGGAAACATCAACTGGATGATGGCCAGGAGACAGAACATGTCGTCCGACATCATCGGCGACGATCTCGAGAAGCTCTGGCCGCTCATCGGCGATGGCGCCTCCGACTCGGCGACGTTCGACAACGCGCTCGAACTCCTCATGGCCGGCGGTTACTCGCTCGGCCACGCCATGATGCTGCTCATCCCGGAGGCCTGGGCCGACAACCCGTTGATGGACCCTGAACGTAAGGCCTTCTACGAATACCACGCCGCCCTCATGGAGCCGTGGGACGGGCCCGCAGCCGTGGCGTTCACCGACGGCCGCCAGATCGGTGCCACCCTCGACCGCAATGGCCTCCGCCCGGGCCGCTACATCGTCACCGACGACGACCTGATCGTCATGTCGTCGGAAATGGGCGTCCTCGACATCCCGGAGGAGAAGATCGTCACGAAGTGGCGCCTCCAGCCGGGCAAGATGCTGCTGATCGACCTCGAAGAAGGTCGCATCATCGAAGATACGGAACTCAAGGACGCGCTCTCCGGCGCCGAGCCGTATCAGCAGTGGCTCGACGAGACCCAGATAAACATCGCCGACCTCCCGCCCGAGGTCGCCTCGATGAGGCCGGACCCCGAGACGCTACGCAACGCGCAGAAGGCCTTCGGCTACACGAAGGAGGACATCGAGTTCTTCCTCAAGCCGATGGCGTCCCAGGGGCAGGACCCGATCGGCTCGATGGGCCGCGACACCCCGCCCGCGGTGCTGTCCGACCGCCCCAAGATGCTCTTCGACTACTTCAAGGAGCGCTTCGCCCAGGTCACGAACCCGCCGATCGATCCCATCCGCGAGAAGACCGTCATGTCGCTCGTGTCGCTCATCGGGCCGCGGCCGAACCTGCTCGACCTCGGTCAGGGCGGCACCCACAAGCGACTTGAGGTCTATCACCCGATCCTCACCAACGTTGGCCTCGAACGCGTGCGGCGCATCGAGAACCATGTCGACGACGCCTTCCGCACTCGCAAGCTCTCCATGTGCTACCCGGCCGAAGAGGGCGTCGAGGGCATCCGCCCGGCGTTGGAGCGCCTCCGCGAACGGGCCACACAGACGGTGCGCGACGGGCGCAACATCCTCATTCTGTCCGACCGCTGCCAGGCCATCGATCGCATCGCCATTCCGGCGCTGCTCGCCACCGCCGCCGTCCACCACCACCTGATCCGCGAAGGACTGCGCACCGAAGTCGGCCTCGTGGTCGAGACCGGAGAAGCCCGCCAGGTCCACGACTTCTGTCTCCTTGGCGGATACGGGGCCGAAGCCATCAACCCCTACCTCGCCATCGACACGATCCAATCCCTCGTTCACGAGATCCCCGGCAACCCGACACCCTCCGAGGCGAAGGACACTTACGTCGAGGCTATCAAGAAGGGCATGCTGAAGGTGATGTCGAAGATGGGCATCTCGACGTTCCAGTCGTACTGCGGGGCACAGATCTTTGACGCCGTCGGCCTCAACTCCGAGTTCATCGACGACTACTTCACCGGCACGCCGTCGGCCATCGAGGGCATCGGCCTCGACGAGATCGCCGCAGAGACGGTCCGCCGCCACGAGGACGCCTTCGGCAAGAAGACGTACAAGACGAGTGAACTCGACGTCGGCGGCGACTACGCCTTCCGGCTCACGGGCGAAGAGCACGTGTGGACGCCAGAGACCATCTCCACCCTCCAGCACGCCGTGCGCTCGGGCGACTACGAGCTGTTCCAGAAGTACACCGGGATCGTCAACGATCAGACCCGCAAGCTGAAGAACCTCAGGGGCCTCTTCGAGCTCGACCTTCTCGACGAGCCCATCCCACTCGACGAGGTGGAGCCGGCGTCGGAGATCGTCAAGCGTTTCGCCACCGGCGCGATGTCATTCGGATCTATCTCGTGGGAGGCGCACACGAATCTCGCCATCGCGATGAACCGCATGGGTGCGAAGTCGAACACCGGCGAGGGCGGCGAAGAGCGCAGCCGCTATGTCCCGCTCGAGAACGGTGACTCGATGCGCTCCGCCGTCAAGCAAGTGGCATCGGGCCGTTTCGGGGTCACGACCGAGTACCTCGTCAACGCCGATGACATCCAGATCAAGATGGCCCAAGGCGCCAAGCCCGGAGAAGGCGGCCAGCTCCCCGGCCACAAGGTCAACGCGTGGATCGCCGAGGTGCGCCACTCCACCCCGGGTGTCGGGCTCATCTCTCCCCCGCCCCACCACGACATCTACTCGATCGAAGACCTCAAGCAACTCATCCACGACCTGAAGAACGTGAACCCTCGCGCCCGAATCAGCGTCAAGCTCGTCTCCGAGGTCGGCGTCGGCACGATTGCCGCCGGGGTCGCCAAGGCGCACGCCGACCACGTGCTGATCTCCGGCAACGAGGGCGGCACCGGGGCGAGCCCGCTCACGTCGGTGATGCAGGCCGGCTCGCATTGGGAGATCGGTCTCGCCGAGGCACACCAGACGCTCGTTGAAAACCAGTTGCGCGGGCGCATCGCCGTGCAGACCGACGGTGGGGTGCGAACCGGGCGCGACGTGGTCATCGCCGCGCTGCTCGGGGCGGACGAAGTCGGCTTCGGCACGGGCGCCCTCATCTCCGAGGGCTGCATCATGATGCGCAAGTGCCACCTCAACACCTGCCCGGTCGGCGTCGCCACGCAGGACCCCGAACTGCGCAAGCTGTTCCCGGGCGAACCCGAGCACGTCGTCAACTTCTTCATGTTCATCGCTCAAGAGACCCGAGAGATCATGGCCCAGCTGGGGTTCCGCACCTACGCCGAGATGATCGGCCAGAGCGACCGGGTTGGGGTCAACGGCGCAATCGAACACTGGAAGGCGGAGGGCCTCGACTTCTCCCGCGTGCTGTTCAAGCCGGAGCCGAGAGCGGGCGTTGCCATCAGCAACACCGAAACCCAGAATCACGGACTCGAGGCAGCACTCGACAACGCACTGATCGAGCAGGCAATGCCGGCGCTCGAACGGGGTGAGCCGGTCGTGATCGAGTCGCCGATCGCAAACACCAACCTGACCGTCGGCTCGATGCTGTCTGGCGAAGTCGCCCGCCGACATGGACACGAGGGTCTCAAGCCAGAAACGATCCGGGTCAACCTCAAGGGAACGGCCGGCCAGAGCTTCGGCGCATGGCTCGCCCGCGGAGTGACCCTGCACCTCGAAGGGGTCGCCAACGACTACGTCGGCAAGGGTCTTTCCGGCGGCCGCATCATCATCGAAGCGAAGCCGGAAGGCCCAAGCGTTCCAAAAGAGAACGTCATCGTCGGCAATACCGTGCTGTACGGGGCGATCTCCGGCGACTGCTACTTCAACGGCGGAGCGGGCGAACGCTTCGCCGTCCGCAACTCGGGAGCCATCGCCATCGTCGAGCGAGTCGGCGACCACGGGTGCGAGTACATGACCGGCGGATGCGTCGTCGTGATTGGCAAAGCCGGTCGCAACTTCGGCGCCGGCATGAGCGGCGGCATCGCCTACGTGATCGACGAGGACGGCGACTTCGAGGATCGCGTCAACCATGAGATGGTTGAGATCGAACGCCTGGCCGTCTTCGACACTCCGGCCGACGGACCCGAGAATCCCACACGACGCGAACTGCTCGCCGACCCGTTCGGGCACGACACGTGGCGCCTCAAGACGCTGATCGCCCGCCATGCCCAATTCACCAACAGCTCTCGGGCGCAGCAGATTCTCGACCGCTTCGACGAGTTCCTTCCCCACTTCTACAAGGTCGTCCCGGTGGAGTACCGGCGAGCGCTCGCAGAGCAGACCGTCACGGCGGGGAGCATCTGATGGGTTCACCAACCGGCTTCCAGGAGATCGACCGCAAACAGCCCGGCACTCGTCCCGTCGAGGACCGCCGGCAGAACTTCCGCGAATTCGCCATTCCGCTGGCGAAGGCCGAGGTGGAGCAGCAGGGAGCCCGGTGCATCGACTGTGGCATCCCTTACTGTCACTCCGGCTGCCCCGTCGACAACCTTATCCCGGACTGGAACGACCTTGTCTACCGGGGCCGGTGGCGCGAGGCCATCGACGTGCTCCACTCCACCAACAACTTCCCCGAGTTCACGGGTCGCGTCTGTCCGGCGCCGTGTGAGGAGGCGTGCACACTCAACCTGCACAACGCCCCGGTGTCGATCAAGGCAATTGAGTACTCCATCATCGAAAAGGCGTGGAGACAACGATGGATCGAGCCGAAGATCCCATCTCGCCGCACCGACAAGACGGTCGCCGTCGTGGGATCGGGACCGTCCGGCCTGGCCGCCGCACAGCAGCTGGCGAGGGCGGGTCACAGCGTCGAGGTGTTCGAGAAGAACGCCAAGATCGGCGGCCTCCTCCGCTACGGAATCCCAGACTTCAAGCTCGAGAAGCGCGCCATCGATCGCCGCATGTCGCAGATGCAGGCCGAGGGGGTCGAGTTTCGGGTCAACCGCCACATCGGCGTCAACTGGCCGGTCGAACGTCTCCTGAGCGAATACGAAGCCGTGGTACTCGCCGTCGGGTGCGAACAGCCGCGGGACTTGCCCGTCCCCGGGCGGGAACTCGATGGCGTGCACTTCGCCATGCCGTTCTTGATACAGCAGAACCGCAGAGTGGGCAACGAGCCGCTCGGTGATCAGGAGCGGATCTCCGCAAAGGGCAAGCACGTGGTCGTTATCGGTGGTGGCGACACCGGCGCCGACTGTGTCGGCACGGCAAACCGACAGGGAGCCGCATCGGTGACCCAACTCGAAGTACTCCCCCGTCCCCCCGACGAGCCCAACAAATCACTCACGTGGCCCAACTGGCCGAACCGGCTCCGCACGTCCTCGTCGCACGAAGAGGGCTGCGAGCGCCTCTGGTCGGTGTCCACCACTTCGTTCGAGGGCTCGGACGGACGCGTCGAGCGTCTGCGCGTCGTCGAGGTGGCGTGGGAAGACGTCGACGGCCGTTGGGAGATGACCGAAGTCGAAGGCACCGCGTTCGAAATCCAGGCCGACCTCGTGCTGCTGGCCATGGGCTTCGTCAGCCCCGTGCAGGAAGGGCTGTTGGAACAACTCGAAGTCGCGACCGATCAGCAGGGCAACGTCGCCGCCGACGACAGCGCGTACGCCACGAACATCCCGGGTGTCTTCGCCGCCGGTGACGTGCGTCGCGGCCAGTCGCTGGTCGTGTGGGCCATACGCGAAGGGCGGCAGTGCGCGAGAGCGGTTGACGAGTATCTGATGGGGAGCTCGGACCTGCCGGGATAGGAGCTACCAGCTTCCAGCAGAAAGCGGCCGGCATGGGCTGCCGTCGAATCGAGCGATGTTCTAGCGGATCTCATCGACCCCCTCCGCCGCCTCCGGCGCCACCTCCCCTGAGGGGGAGGACAACCAACGTCGTCGCCGCACCAGGCCCGTCACCCACACTCTCCGCCCCTGGTTGGAGAACCCAACGTGTAAACAATGTCCGCTAGTTCCACAACCCCGCCTTCTGGCCCGAGGACCTCACGACGTCGGCCCAAGCAGATCTGATCGGCCCACCGCCGGACACCGAGGAGTTCGACCTGAGCCGGTGGTACCGCCTCGAGGCAACCGGAAGCTGAACGGACCACGGTCGCGTGGAAGAACGATCCTCGGATGTACTCGGCTACCGCACCGCTCTACGCGTTGCGCTCTCTGGCTTTGCGGGCGCGATCTTCCTTGCGGAGGCGGGCGCGTTCCTCGCGTTCGGCCTTGCGCTCCGCACGCTCGATGTCCTTCCGAGCCTTGAATTCTGCCTCGTAGGCATCGCTCGACGCCTTGCGCTCGGCCTCATAG
>CAZONX010000054.1:0-12991 GCA_964581295.1 uncultured Acidimicrobiaceae bacterium | reverse complement strand
GGGGCGTCGCTCCTGCTCTTCGGCCTGTTCGTCGGCATGCTCTACGTGGCAACAGGGCGGGGTTTCTATCTCGGCATGGGTCTGGTGCTCGTAACCGTTGCCGGGATCACGGCGTTCGCGATGTTCTCGCACGTCCAGGTGCGTATCGAGGCCTGGATCGACCCCTTCGCCGACTACGCCGGCTCCGGCTACCAGACCGCCCAGGGGCTCTTCGCCATGGGGAGCGGAAGCCTCACCGGCTCGGGCCTCGGGCTCGGCCGCCCCGACTTGATCCCGGCTGCCGCTACCGACTTCGTATTCGCCGCGGTCGGCGAGGAGCTCGGCCTCGCCGGTTCGATCGCCGTCATCGTGGGGTACGCATTCCTCGTCACCATTGGTTTCGGGATTGCGCTGCGCTCCCGGGATCGGTTCCGCAAGTATTTGGCGGCCGGGCTGACGATCCTCCTCGGGCTCCAGACGTTCCTCATCATCGCCGGCATCGTCCGGCTGTTCCCGATCACCGGCATCACCCTTCCGTTCATGTCCTATGGGGGGTCTTCGCTGCTCGCGTCGGCGATGATTGCGGCGCTGCTCGGTCGGGTCTCGCACGAGGAACGCACATGAACGCGCCGCTCCGCAGGATGGCGTGGGCCATCATCATCGGATTCGCTGTCCTCGTAGCGGCAACCGTCTGGATCCAGGCGATCGCCGGCCCCGGCTACCGCGACGACCCGCGGAACCCGCGCCTCGTCACATGGCGGGTCGGGAGAGAACGCGGAGCGATCGTCACCGCGGACGCTGCCGTCGTCGCCCGCTCGGACCCCAACCCAATCGACCCGCAGACGTTCACACGGGTCTACCCAGACGACCACCTCAACGCCCACACAGTCGGCTACGTCTCGGTGCTCTTCGGATCGCGCGGACTCGAACGGACGAGGGAATCCGATCTCGTATCCCATCGAGACTCCACCATCTCGGGACTGCTCAACGCCGTCCTGGGTGGCGATCCTCGGCCTCGAGGACTGCGCCTCACCATCGACGAGGAACTCCAGCGCACGGCCGTCGAAGCTCTCGATGGAGAGCGAGGGTCAATCATCGCGATCGATCCGGCAACCGGGGCCGTCCTCGCCTCGGCATCCACTCCCGGATTCGATCCGAATGCGCTGGTCGGTCCCGACGCAGGCCTGGCTGGCAAGCAACTCGAGGAGGACCCGGCCCAGCCGCTCCTCCATCGCACGATCGGGACCACGTACCCGCCCGGCTCCAGCTTCAAGATCATCACCACGGCGGCGGCGTTGGAGACGGGCGTAGCCGGGCCGGCGAGCGAATTCGACGATCCGGTGGAGTTGGACCTCCCGGGGACGAGTGCGACGATCCACAACTACGACGATGATGTCTGCGTCGACGGCACCTCGGTCTCGCTCGCCGATGCATTCGTTCGGTCGTGCAACACCACGTTCGCAGAGCTCGGCATGGCGGTCGGGGGCGAGGCGCTCGCTGAGACCGCGGAAGCCTTTGGCTTCAACCAGGAGATCCCATACGACCTCCCAGTGTTGGCGTCGGCGTTCCCTGAGCCGCAAGACTTCGCCGACGACCCGCCCGCCGTGGCCCAGAACGCACTCGGACAGCGCGACGTGCGCGCAACCCCAATGCAAATGGGCATCGTCGCAGCCGCCGTCGCGAACGAGGGAAACATCATGGTTCCCTACGTCGTCGGTGATGTGTTCACGCACGACGGGAAGATCGAGTCGACCACCGAACCCGAGCAGTGGCGTCGCGCCGTGAGCCCTGCGACGGCCGCGATCCTCACCGATCTCATGGAGCAGGCCGTGATTTCCGGGACCGGACGCAATGCCGCGGTTCCCGGGATTCGCGTCGCAGGGAAGACGGGTACGGCGCAGGTGACCGGATCTGCTCCCGATGTCTGGTTCATTGGCTTCGCCCCGGTCGATCCGGAGCCAGGAGAGCGCCAGATCGCCGTCGCCGTGGTGCTCGAAGACGGCGGCCCGGCCGGCGAGACCGCCTCTGGCGGCTCAATCGCCGCCCCAATAGCCGCCAAACTGTTCGAGAGCTATCTGAGGTAGTCGCAAGTAGGAAGTAGCAAGACGGACCGATTTGGAGGGTTCGGCGATCGTGCGATCCGCTGGTTCTCGGCCCTGTTCTTGCTACTTTCTACTTGCTACTTCCCCGTCCATAGCCCGACCCATCGGTACCATCACTTATCGACATGCAAGATCGCGTTCTCTCAGATCGGTATCGCATCGTCTCCCACCTCGCACGGGGCGGGATGGCCGATGTATACGAGGCCGAAGACACCCTCCTCAACCGTCGGGTGGCGGTCAAGGTTCTGCACGTCAACTTCGCCTCCGATCCGGCCTTCGTCACCCGTTTCAAGCGTGAGGCGCAAGCTGCAGCGAACCTGAGCCACCCGAACATCGTGGCCATCTACGACTGGGGCCAAGAAGACTCGACCTACTACATGGTCATGGAGTTGATCGAGGGCCGGACGCTGCGCGAGATCCTGAAGACCGAAGGGGCGCTTCTCCCCCGACGCGCCGCGGAGATTGCCGCCGAGGCGGCAGCCGCGCTCACCGTCGCCCACCAGGCCGGTGTGATCCACCGCGACATCAAGCCCGGCAACATCATGATCACCAACGACGGCGCCGTGAAGGTGACCGACTTCGGTATCGCCAGGGCACTCGACGATTCGGAGGAGCTGACCCGCACCGGTGCCGTCATTGGCACGGCGACCTACTTCAGCCCAGAGCAGGCGCAAGGGCTGCCCGCCGACGGCCGCTCGGACGTCTATTCGCTCGGTGTCGTCCTTTACGAAATGCTCACGGCCCAGCCGCCATTCACGGGCGAGAGCCCCGTAGCCGTGGCCTATCAACACGTCTCGGAGTACGCGCCCCCGCCGAACCAGATCAACACCGACGTTCCAGCCGACCTTTCGGCGATCGACGAGACCGCCATCGCGAAGAGCCCCGACGACCGCTATCCCACCGCCAACGACATGCGGTCGGATCTGCTCCTGTTCCTATCGGGCCGCCAACCCGTGATTGTCGGTGCTGCGGCTGCGGCAGCGGCAACAGCGCTGGTGCCACCGCCGGCGACGGTGCCCCCGGACGAGACGGCGCGGGTCGTTGCCTATGAGACCGAAGGCCGCACAACGGGGCAAGGCACGTACGTCGCAGCCGTGATCGCATTGCTTGCGTTGCTCGTCGTCGGAGTGATCATCCTGTTCCGACTCTTCACCGGAGGCGGAGGCGACGGCGACCTGGTGGTGGTGCCCGACCTCAAACTGGTGCCTGCTGAGACCGCATTCCAGACACTGCAGGACCTCGACCTCAAGGTGACCAGCCGCCTCGAGAACAGCGACACCGTCCCACAGGGCGTCGTGATTCGGACCGATCCGTCAGCCGGCAGTGCAGTCGAGCGCGGGTCGTTCGTCTCGGTCTTCGAGTCGGCGGGTGTGGAGCAGTTCACCGTGCCGCAGGTCGAGGGTGATACCGAGGAAGTGGCCAGGGCCCTCATCGAGGCCCAGGGCTTCGAAGTCGGACGGGTTGAATACACGCTCACCGAGAGCATTCCGCAGTTCACCGTGATCTCTCAGAGTCCTTCGAGTGGAACCCCGGCCGCAGCCGGATCCCTCGTGGATCTCACGATTTCCGACGGTCCTTTCTCCATCGAGGTTCCAGACGTCGCCGGCAAGTCCGCTGAGGGAGCTCAGCTCGAACTTGCACAAGCCGGCTTCCAGAACGTGGTCACTGGAACGGAGTTCTCCGACGAGATCGCCGAGGGCTTCACGATTCGCACCGAACCGGAGGCCGGCCGGAAGGTTGGTCGAGACGACACGATCACCGTGTTCGTGTCGGACGGTCCCGAGCCCGCAACAGTGCCGAATTTCGTCGGCAGAAGCCTCGGCAGCGCAACGGAACTCGCGGAGCAGGCCAATCTCGTGCTCGTGGACGATGGCACGACTGATGTGAGCGCGAACAGCGGCCTCGTCGGGGTGGTTGCCGAGCAATCACCGGGCGAGGGCGAGATCGTGGACGCCGGCACCGAGGTTCGCGTGAAGGTGGGAGTGGTCCGCAAAGTCAACGTCCCCGACTTCTCCGGAATGACCCAGAATGAGGCGGAGACGGCGGCAGCCGACGCAGGACTATCCGCCGTGTTCCTTGGCGACATCGAAGTCGGCGATCCGAACCTCGTCGGCAAGGTCGTCGATCAGGACCCCGCCGCCGGCGTGGCCGTTGACGACGGATCGTCCGTTGGCCTTTTCCTCGGCTCGGCCCCGGCGACCACAACAACGTCGTCGACAACCACGACGTCCACAACCACGACCACCACAACCACGACCACCACGGCCCCGTGATCGCGAAGTCGTTGGAGGACGCCCGCAACGACGCGTTGCTTGCCTGGTACGCCGACCAAAAACGTGATCTTCCGTGGCGCGACGAGACCGACCCCTATCGGATCCTCGTGTCGGAAGTGATGCTGCAACAGACGCAGGCGGCGCGAGTGGTGCCGTTCTACGATCGATTCATCACGGCCTTTCCGACCGCCGGCGACCTCGCCACTGCGGTTCTCCAGGACGTGCTCGACGCCTGGTCGGGGCTGGGATACAACTCGCGAGCCCTGCGCCTGCGCGAGACCGCCAGGACCGTGCACGCCGACGGCTGGCCGACCACGCCGGAGGCGCTCATGGACCTCCCGGGCGTCGGCCCCTACACCGCCGCCGCAATCGCTTCGTTCGCGTTCGGAGCGCGAGTTCCTGCGATCGACACGAATCTCCGACGCGTCCTGAGCCGGTGGCATGGCGAATCGCTCAACGGGGCGGCGTTGTCGGTTGCCGCAAGGACCGCTCTCGGCAATCCGGCCAGTGACTGGAACCAGGCAATGATGGACCTCGGCGCGACACAGTGCACGTCGAAGAGTCCTCGCTGCGGGACCTGCCCCGTCGAAGCCTGGTGCGCGGGTCCTTCGGCATACGTTCCACCATCGGCCCAGGGACGGTTCGAAGGGTCCTCCCGACAGTTGCGAGGCGCGATTGTTCGCGCACTCGTCCGGGGTCCGTCCAGACCGGAGGACCTAATCCAGCAGACCGGTTTCTCCGCCGTGGAAGTGGACGCCGCCCTCGGAGACCTTTTAACGGATGGCCTCATCCTGCAGGGCTCAAATAGGGATTACCGGATAGCCGACTAGCTCGCTACCCGCCGTGGGCGGCGAGACCGCGGTAGCTCGCACCTGCTGCGATGGCAGCATCGGCGTTGCCCTGGGTGTTTTCGAGCTTCACGTAGAAGATGCCGTTCCCCGGCCGGTAGACCGCAACCGTGTCGTCGCCATCGCCGTCCCAATCGCCGGCGGTGAGCTGATCACCGGGATCTCCGTAGATGAACTCCGCGTCAGCGATACCGGTCGTCAACGTATTCCGAAAGTAGACGAGCCCCGTGGACTCGCGGTGAAGACCGATCGTGCTGACGCCGTTGCCATCGAAGTCGCCAACAAACGGCTTGTCGCCAGGGTTTCCGAAGATGAAGTCAGATTCTGCAGCGCCGAGACCCGCGTTGTCCGAGCCGAGCTCGTTGATGACGAAGATCCGAGCTTCGGATGGTCGATAGATCGAGAGTGAATCGCACCCGTCGCCGTCAAAATCGCCAGCGAGGGGGAGATCACCGGGGTTTCCGAAGTAGAAACGGATGTCGGCGACACCCTGTGTGTTTGAGTTGCGCAGGTAGACCGCCCCGTCGCTCCTCCGGTAGAGGCCCGGGGTGTCGATCCCATCACAGTTCCAATCTCCGGTGAACGCCACATCGTCTGGATCTCCGAAATAGAACGAATCCTCGAGACGGCTCGACGCGACCGCGCTCCAGGCGTGCCATTGCCCCGCGGCGTCGTGGAAGATGACCGAGTCGCACGCTTCGCCGTCGGGGCAGACGTCGGGGACCACAGGCAGGTCTGTGATGATCGAGTTCTCCACCTGCGGCGGACCATTGGCCAGCACGAACATCCCTGGGTACCCCCGTGTCTCGAACCGGTCGCTCGGGTTTGAGACCAGTATCGAGTCCTTGATCGTGAGCGCTCCGCTGCGGTCGTTGCTCACGAAGAAGATGGCTCCGCCGCCCTCGTTTGCATGGTTGTACTCCATGCGGGTGTCGACCAGCGTCAGAGTGAAGGTATTGCCATCGGTGTAGACGGCTCCGCCGCTGCCGCCCCCCGGCGTGCCGGATCGCTTCGGGTTGGCTCCCCATCCGATCGCATCGTTGTAGCTGAACAGACTGTTGATCAGCGTCCACGAGACGCCGATGCTGCTGATACCGCCCCCATTCGAGCACACGTTTCCGTATCCCGGGGCTCCTCCAAAGGTGGTGTTGACGACGTAGACCGGCAGGCCTGCGTACTGGCTCAAAACTCGCACGCCGGCTCCGCCGACGTCTGGACCTACCTCGTCGCAGACATTGCGGAAGAATCGCGAATTCACGACCTTGAAGCGCCCACCGCGGACGAAGATCGCACCACCGCCGTCCGGATCCTCTCCCTTCGCGTTGCCGTCAACGAATGTGAGGTTCTGGACGGTCAGGCGCGGATGGTCCTGGTTCTGGCAGTGAGTTGTCGTCCACACTTGCTCCCGGTCGCACGTGTTCATGTAGAGGACGCGCCGTTGACCCATGCCGCTGAGAGTCACAAGACCTCCCCCATCGATCACGATCTCGGGGCCGGTGTTGTTCACAACTTTCGCCGTGCGGGTCATCGCAATCGTCACGGGGTTCGGGCCGCAATCGAAGATAATCACGCCCCCGAGGGCTACAGCGGCAACGACCGCGTCCGGGGTACAGCTCTGTGGCGTTCCGGTGCCGATGATGCGGTCTGGGTGCGTGGTATCGACTGCCTGTGCCTCGAGAGGCACGGGGGCCGTCCCATCTGGATTCCCTGTCGCCGGAGCAGCGTTGACCGGATCGGGCACGACGAACAGCGCCACCGCAAGAGCGAACGCGCCGGCAGCGACCGAGGGGCGGAAAGAGACCCGTCGAGCCATACGAGAGTATCGGCAAATCTGCAGCGACCCTAAGCCGAACCTGCGGGCGCGGTCTTCAGACTGGCTACCGGGAAATGGCGACCGGCGACTCCAGGAAGTTCCCCAACAGGTCTCTTCCGACTGCCGTCATGATCGACTCGGGGTGGAACTGCACGCCTTCGATGGGCAGGTTCCGATGGCGCACACCCTGCACAACGCCGTCTTCGGACCGTGCGGTGACCTCAAGAATGGCCGGAATCGTCGTGGCGGCGAGCGAGTGATAGCGGGTGGCAACGAAAGGATCCGGGAGGCCGGCAAACAGCCCCCGTCCGTCGTGGGTGATCATCGAGGTCTTGCCGTGCCTCGGCTCGGGCGCCCGTTCAACGTGTCCACCGAATGCAGCCACAATCGTCTGGTGCCCAAGGCAGACACCGAGCGTCGGCACCTCGGTTCCGATGGTCTCCAGGTAGTCGATGCAGTAGCCGGTGTCAGCCGGAGTACCCGGCCCAGGTGAAATGACCAGCCGATCGGGCTTCAGCCGGGCTCCCTCATCCGGCGGGAGTTCATCGTTTCGGAGCACGATCGGCTCTGCACCGAGATCGCCGAAGTACTGCACGAGGTTGTAGGTGAACGAGTCGTAGTTGTCGAGCACGAGCACCCTCATCCGATCGTTCCCCCGGTATCGAGCAGGGTGTTTCCGATCCAGTCGTAGATGAAGAAGAGCGCCACAAGCGCCACAATGACGGCAATGACGACCTTCGCAACCATCGGACCGGGAAGATCGATGAACCACTCTTTCATGCGTAGATCGCCTCGTAGTTGGGGCCGTCGACCAGTTCGGCGAAGACGATCAAGCGTCGCCTCGACGAGAACTTCGGGTGGCACGTGGTGAGCGTGAGCCAGGATCCATCGCGCGGGTCAGTGACCCATACGTCGGTGGGACGAACGATCTGCAACTCTCGCACCGCATAGGTGTGGGTTCCGACGGCGGTATCCACTTCGATGATGTCCCCAGCCTCCAGGGTGTCAACCTCGTGGAACGGAGCTCCGTAGGTGGTGCGATGTCCCGAGATGACCGCGTTCCCTGGGAGACCCGGCAGGGGCGTGTCCGGCATGTGGCCGGCACCGTTCTTGAGGTCGCGAACTCCCACCCCTTCGACGACCGTCCACCCCTCCTGCAGTCGATCGATCGACGGTATCCGCACAACAGCGACTGGTTCGCCCTCCGGCGGCGCCTCCTCCACCAAGAGCGTGCGCGGCTCGGTTCCGTCGTTGGTGCCTTCGTTGTTCGGGTCGTCCTCACCGGAAGAGGCATTGACAGTGCCATTCTCGGTGGCGTCGTGCGATGCCGACGGCACATACTCGACCTCAGAGACATCGGTGGAGGCGAAGTGCTCCTGCGCCTCCTCCGCCAGCGCTTCCTGGTGCTGTTCGGCAAACCATGTGGTCACGAAGAGTTGCTGGGCAACGAATCCGAGTATCAGGAACCCCGAAACGATGGCCGTCCACCCAACGATGCGGATCGCGCGGGCGACTGCCCCCGTAGAAGGGGATGCTGGGTCCGGCTCGGCGGTTGCCACGGCATCGTCCATGATCAAGGAGCGTACCGACGAGACCACGCAACGGCGACCGTCTTGGCGTTGGGAAGCGAGCACCAGGTCGCTACGCTTTGTGCCATGCCAGTCTCGAAGGGCCGCAAGAAGGCCAACAAGCGTCCGACCCCGCCGAAGAATCCGGCCGTCTCCGAAGTCGAGGAGAAGGGCCCGTCCCCCACGTGGTACGTGGCCACGATGTTCGGGCTCATGGCCGTTGGCATCGTTGTGATTCTCATCAACTACATGGGTGTCCTGCCGGGTGGCACGTCCAACGCCTACCTGCTCGGCGGTCTGGCGATGATCGGCGTCGGCTTCGCCATGACGCTCAACTACCGATAGCGGGGCCTCGACCTCGGTTTGGTACATCGCGAACTACACACATGTAGTTATCCCCAGTTCCTTCCACAGGCTGGGGGGAAGTCGCGAATTCCTGCACTAGCTCGTTGAACCAGCTTCAGACTGGGTCCATGACTTCGCGACAGTGCTTCGGCGGCTCGGGCGCGGCATCCTGGCGATGGGTGACGGTGAGGCGCATCCCGCAGATCGAGCATCGGTAGTCGGCTTCGACCTCGTGGACGGTGTCGGGATCGGGTTCCGGGGGCGGCCCGTTGGCGATCATGCGAACGATCACGACGGTCCCCATGAAGATCGCGAGACCGGCGACGACGGCGATTGCGATCGTCATCGCTATCCGGCGAGCTCGAGGATCGTGCCATTGGCCGTTCCCCCGCCTTCGCACATCGTTTGGAGCCCGTAGCGGGTTCCGGTGCGCTCCATCTCGTGGAGCAGGGTGGTCATCAGGCGGGCCCCTGAGGCTCCCAGCGGATGGCCGAGGGCGATCGCTCCCCCGTTGACGTTCACCCGGTTCCAATCGGCGCCCGTCTCCGCGAGCCAGGCACCGACAACCGAGGCGAAAGCCTCGTTGACCTCGAACAACCCGATGTCGTCGAGCGTGAGTCCAGCCTTAGCGAGCACGTCGCTGGTCGATGGGATCGGGCCGGTGAGCATGGTCACGGGGTCGGTCCCGACAACAGAGAATCCCTTGAAGGTCGCCCGGGGGGCCAAGCCCAGTTCGGCTGCCTTCGACGCGCTCATGATGAGCACGGCGGCAGCGCCGTCGGTGATCTGCGACGAGTTCCCTGCCGTGACTACCCCCTCCTCCTTGAACGCCGGGCGCAGGCCGGCGAGTGCCTCGGGCGTGGTCGATGGGCGAATTCCCTGGTCGAGGGTCATCAGGGTCGTTTGGCCGTCGACCTTCACCTCGATCGGGATGATCTGCGACTCGAAGCGCTCCTCGTCCGTCGCCATCTGAGCCCGCATGTGCGAGTCGTAGGCGATCTGGTCGAGATCCTCGCGTTGGAGCGACCACCGTTCGGCGATCATTTCGGCCGAGATGCCCTGCGGCACAAGTTGGTGGTCGTAGCGTTCGGTCATCTTCGGGCCGAACGGCTTGCCGGGGCCCTGCGAGAACGAGATCCCCATAGGGACGCGGCTCATCGATTCGACACCGGCAGCCACGACGACGTCGTAGACCCCTGCCATGACGCCCTGGGCCGCGAAGTGGGCGGCCTGTTGACTCGACCCGCATTGGCGATCGAGGGTGACCCCTGGGACCGATTCGGGCCAGCTCGCGCCGAGCACCGCATTGCGAGCGATGTTGAACGTCTGCTCGCCGACCTGCGAGACGCATCCCATAATCACGTCGTCGACGAGGATGGGGTCGAGATTGTTGCGCTCGACGAGCGCTCGGAGGGTCTCAGCAGCGAGGTCCACCGGATGCCAGTCCTTCAGGAGCCCGTTGCGCTTTCCCATGGGCGTTCGCACGGCATCGATGATCACCGCGGTCTCCATCGGGACCTCCCTCACTGGCGGGCGTGGAGACGATCGGACTCGAACCGACGACCCCCTGGTTGCAAACCAGGTGCTCTCCCAACTGAGCTACGTCCCCGCGTGGCCGGAAGTGTACCGATCAACCGGCCATGACGAACGGGTCAGAACTTGAAGACCATGAAGATGACCCCGATGAACAGCAGCCCGGTCCGTATGTGGCCGGCCATGAGGACCTGCTGGATCAATCCGGGAATCGCTTCGGTGTTCGCTTCGGTGTCGTTTGACAGGGCTTCGATCCGGTCGACGCGGGGGGTGGCGTAGAACAGGTCGATGACCACAGCGATGGCGGCCACGATGATCCCGACCGTCACCCAGATGGTCTCGAACTCCCATCCCGGAACGATGAAGACCAGCCAGAATCCGAACACGATCGTCGAGACGCCTGCAATATTGAACAGTCGCCGGTTCGTCGCCCCGACCCGCCGGAAGATGCCGACCAGTCCGTTCCCTTCGTCGTCCCGACCCGCCGCTGCCATCAGGGCTTCGACGTAGATCGATCCGCCCATCCAGACGATGACGGACAGGATGTGGAAGAACAGGACCCAGTTGCGCACGGCGTCTCCTTGGGAAGCAGTCTTGCGAGAGGCTACTGCGAGCCCATATCGAAGCGAATCGCAGCGTCAATCGCTCTACCCGCTTCTGTCGCAGCATCGAACTCAATGAACGGGAGACGATCCGCACCTGCTCGAACCGCCTGCTTCGCCTCTTTGTTCAGGTGGCCATCGACGGCAACTCCCGCGATTGCGCGGCGGGACAGAATCCGCACTGCGTCCACGGCGGCGATCGCTCGCAGGGTGCGGTGGCCCATCTCGACGATGGACCGCGCCGCTTCGCCGGCACGAGGCTCATCACTGCCGACCACAAGGATCGAACCGCGCAGAGCGAGGCGTTCGGTCGACCGCGCGCGCTCGATCACGTCGAGGAGTCGCTCGAGCATCGAGGCGAGCTCGCTTCTCACATCGTCGTCGACGAGTTCGCCGGCTACGAAGCGTTCTCGAGCGCCGCTCACCATCACCTGCGGATCGGCGACGATGCACAGGTTGTTGTGCGCCAGGATGTCACGAAGGTGCTCCTGTGAGCGCGCGGTACCGGAACCGCCCCCGGCACCGGCAATTGCCGCCGGCTTGAAGTCGAGCGGCGAGTCGGGCCCGAGGGAGAGCCAGTCGACCGCGTTCTTCATCGCCCCAGTCACCGACCAGTTGTATTCGGGAGAGGCGAACACGATGCCGTCGGCCGACCGCACCAGTGTCCGAAGGGCCTCTACCGAGGCTGGGCGCCCGTCGACAGCGTCGTCGGCGTTGTAGAGGGCGATGTCCGAGATGTTGGCGATCTCGGAGGTCACGCCCTCGGGCAGGCGCTCAAACGCCGCTCGCAGTAGCGCTGTGTTGTAGGACTCGGAGCGCAGGCTTCCGGAGATCCCGATGACATGTGTATTGGCCATGGCCCTCGTCAATCGCTGGAAGGTTCAGGCTATTCCACAATGAGCAGCTACGGCTCGATCGTGTCGGTCGCGTGCGATCACGTGTCGGGTCTGGGCGTCGATCAATCCAGAGATTCCTCCGCTGTGGGCCTGGTTTTGTGTCACAGCCGGGTTGTACGTTGTCTCCATGGTGTATCGAGACCATGTGTGTGGCGATCGGATCCCCGAGGGGATCGAGGACATGGAGCCGGGGCCGATCCTGGCGGCGTTCCTCTCCGCGATCGATGTCCGTGAGCTCTCCGGCTACGGCCGCATCCTGATCCTTCAGGCTCATCAGCGTCTCGCGTCGCACTATGCCGCAGCCGTCTACAACGACAGGGCCGCAATCAGAGACGTCCTGGTCGAAGAAGACGGCGAGGACTTCGCCGCTGAATCCGCCGCCGCCGAGATCCGCTGCGCCCTGCACCTCACCCGCCGCTCCGTCGACGCCGAACTCTCGTTCGCACTCGAGATGCGCCAACGCCTCCCGAAGGTCTTCGACGCGTTGGCGGCAGGGGTGATTGATGTGCGTCGGGCGAAGGTCTTCGACCGCAACCTCATCGACCTCCCCATCGGCACCGCACAAACCATCGCCGACCACGTGTTGACCGAGGCCCCCTCGTTGACAACGGGTCAGATCGGGGCCCGCCTCGAACGCCTCCGCATGCAGACTGCACCCGAACAAGCCAAGCAACGCTACGAACAGGCGGTTGACGAACGCAGCGTCTTCGTCGAACCCACCCCGGCAGGCACCGCGAACCTCTATGCCTACGACCTGCCACCGCACCGCGCCTCGGCCCTGATGCGCCGCATCAACCACATGGCCCGCGGCCTCAAGACCAACGGTGAGCAGCGCAGCATGGACCAACTCCGCACCGACGTCCTCCTCGACCTCTGCCGAGGAGGCAATGGATCACCCCGGCACGGCACCGTCGACATCACCGTCGACCTTGAAACCCTCACCCAACTCAACGACCATCCCGGCGAGTTGGCCGGCTACGGACCCGTCATTGCAGACATCGCCCGACAAACCGCCGAAGCACAGACCGACGC
>CAZONX010000053.1:0-13154 GCA_964581295.1 uncultured Acidimicrobiaceae bacterium | reverse complement strand
GGAAGCCGGCTTCCACTATCTACGCAAGAACGGGATGGGTGGGAGATCGCTACAATTCGACTCGCACGCGGGTGTAGTTCAATGGCAGAACATCAGCTTCCCAAGCTGAATACGGGAGTTCGATTCTCCTCACCCGCTCCACGTGACGACTTCACCCATCACCGCCGTTGTATTCGACCTCGGCGCGGTCCTCGTTGATTGGAATCCCGAGTACCTCTACGTCAAGCTCATCCCCGACGACGCCGAGCGACGCCGGTTCCTGACCGAGATCTGCACGCTGGAGTGGAACTACACGATGGACGGCGGCCCCTCCGTCCGTGGATGTGTCGCAGCCCTCGCCGCCGAACACCCGGACCAGGCCGACCTCGTCAACGCGTGGTGGGACCGGTGGCCGGAGATGCTCGGAGACGAGATCCCAGGGACCCGCGCGGTCGCCGAGGCCATCTCAGCCTCCGGAATGCCGCTCTACGCCCTGACGAATTGGAGTTCCGAGACCTGGCCGCTCGGACTCGCGCGCTTCCCATTCCTCGCAGAACTGTTCGACGGCATCGTCGTCTCGGGCGACGAGGGAGTTGCGAAGCCGGATCCGCGCCTCTTCGAGATCATGAACGAACGCTATGGGCTTGATCCCGCAACGACCGTGTTCATCGACGATTCCTCCACCAATGTCGCCGCTGCGTCCGCCCTCGGCTACCACGCCCACCTGTTCACCACGGCGGAAGACCTCGCTGCCCGGCTCGATGAGTTCGGTGTGCTACCGCAGCGGTAACGTCCCTGCCCCCACCCGAAGGAGACCCCGACATGACGGATCAGTGGACGGCCGACGACATCGAGGACCAGACCGGGAAGACTGCGATCGTCACCGGTGCCAACAGCGGTATCGGATTCGAGGCGGCGAAGGAGCTCGCACGCAACGGCGCCCACGTGGTCATGGCCTGCCGCTCTCCACTCAAGGCCCAAGCTTCAGCCGACGCAATCACCGACGAGGTCCCAGACGCGTCGCTCGAGGTGATGGATCTCGACCTCGCCGACCTCGCCTCGATCCGGGCATTCGCAACCGCATTCGGCGCGTCGCACGATCGCCTCGACCTGTTGGTCAACAACGCCGGCGTGATGATGACGCCATACGGCACCACCGTCGACGGATTCGAGCAGCAGTTCGGCACGAACCATTTGGGGCACTTTGCCCTCACCGGACTCCTGATCGACTCGGTCCTCGCGACCGAGAACTCTCGGGTCGTGAACATCAGCAGCGCCGGCCACCGCATGGGCTCCATGGATTTCGACAATCTCCAATACGAGAATGGCGGCTACAAGACGCACCGCGCCTACGGGCGTTCCAAGTTGGCGAATCTGCTGTTCACCTACGAGCTGCAGCGCCGTTTCCGGGCGGTCGGGGCTCGATCAGAGGCGCTGGCTGCCCACCCCGGGAGCTCGAACACGGATCTCGGCCGACACCTCGACCGATTTCGCCTTGTCCGGATCGCCAAACCTCTGAACGGCGCCGTCACCCAGAGCGCCGCCATGGGAGCGCTCCCGACGCTGCGTGCCGCCACCGACCCGGACGTACTCGGTGGCCAGTACTTCGGGCCGAGCGGGTTCATGGAGCAGAAGGGCTACCCAAGGGTCGTGGCGTCGAATGACGCCTCGCACCGAGCGGAGGACGCACGTCGCCTCTGGGCGGTATCTGAGGAGCTGACCGGCGTCACCTACGGCTCGTTGGACGGAGCCGAGGCGTAGTCGAAGGCGCGCCGGATCGAGAGCCACTGGTAGGTGAGGAACCGCGAGGGTTCACCGACCGGCTCGAATGGGATCGGATCGATGAGCTTCCTTCCGTAGTTCTTGACGAGCGTGACTCGCCCGTCGTGGAGCATCGCCTCAATATCGATAACGGCTTCGGCGACCCACGGTTCGTGGATCAGGCCGGGGTCGGCGTCTGCCACCCCTTGGAGCACGCCGATGAGATCCGACCGGTAGTCGCCGACAAGGAAGAACTGGGTCATGTGACGGAACAGGGGCTGCTCGCTGCTGGACTTCTTGTAGAGCCGATGCAGCCGGAGATAGGAAAGCGCTTCTTCGAGCCTCCGGCGCACGGCGGGTGACCGCTGTCCATCCGGGATGGCGGCGAGGGCGCGAAACGCCCCCACGACCCCGTGATAGCAAGACACCGTCTCCCAGCACCGATAGTTCACCGGAGCCCGGTACGGCCAGGTTTCATCGCCGCCGGCTCGCAGTTCCTTGTGGTCGAATCGCTGGTGGGCGACCAACCAATCGATCGACGATTGCACCAGATCGGTCTCGAGCATCCCCATCTCGATCAATGCCGTGCTGACGACCCCTGCGTAGCACGGCAGCATGCCGGAGGCACCGGACGTGAACGACAACGCCCCCCGGCCGAGATTGCGTCGCTCGAGAGCGCCGACGGCCCGTCGAACCGGTTCGTCGCTCACATCGAGACCGCACCGAGCCATCAGGCACAGCGCCCAGAACGTCGGCTGGGTCGTCGGTGTCTTCTGGCCCTGGGGGAAGCTGCCGTCGTCGAGTTGCAGCTCCACGATTTGGTTGAGTGGCCCCCACGTCAGCATCTCGTGGCGGAGATCCGTCAGGACGCGAGACGAAGGCCGCGGATCGACCAGGTCGCGCGCCACCAGGTAGCGGGTCGCCGGATTCTCCGGGGAGCTCAACCACTCGATTACCGCTGTTTCGGTCTCGGCACTCACCGCTCAATTCTCGACCCATACGGGTCCTCCTCGCTAGAGGCCGTAGCCCCGACGTCCTGGCTGGGGTAGCCGGACCCCGGCCTATCATCTGCGGCCATGATCTTCTCGGACCGCACGATCATCAAGGCCATCGACGCCGGCCGCGTGTCGATTGATCCGTTCGACCGCAGCCTCGTTCAGCCCTCGAGCGTCGACGTGCGGTGTGACCATCGATTCCGGGTGTTCGAGAATCACCGGTATCCACTGATCGATCCGAAGGCGCCCCAGGCCGACCTCACCACCGAGGTCGAGGCGTCGGAGGACGCACCGTTCATCCTCCATCCCGGCGAGTTCGTGCTCGGCACCACGCTCGAGACCATCCGACTCGACGACGACGTGGTCGCCCGCCTCGAGGGCAAGTCGTCGCTCGGTCGGCTCGGCCTGCTCATTCACTCGACGGCAGGATTCATTGATCCCGGATTTCATGGCCAAGTGACGCTCGAACTCTCGAACGTGGCAAACCTGCCGATAGCGATCTATCCGGAGATGAAGATTGGCCAGATCAGCTTCTACCAGATGACCACGGCCGCGGAGCATCCGTACGGATCGGCAGCGCTCGGTTCGAAGTACCAGGGCCAGACCGGCCCGACGGCGAGCCGGATGCACCGCGATTTCAAAGGGGGCAGCGATGGCCAGGCCTGAAGTGGCACGGGTCGCGTCGATCATGCTCGACTGCAACGATCTCGAGAACATGGTGGAGTTCTGGGGAGCGGTCCTCGACGTCAAGATCAAGAACCGCTTCCCGAGCTACGTATGGATGACGCGCGTGTCTCGCGGCGGCCCGGCGCTGGCTTTCCAGCAGGTCAAGGAGAAGAAGGCCTCGAAGAATCGCCTGCATCTCGACCTCTCCACCGCCGACCCCGAGTCGCTCATCGGCCGCATCGAGGAACTCGGGGGCGAACGCCTCGAGGACCACGAGATTGCTGGCTTTCGGTGGACCGTGTGCGTCGATCCCGAAGGCAACGAGTTCTGCGTGACCGAACCGCACTAGCGGTTCTCCGTCCGTCAGCCCTGTGTCGCGTCCCTCGTCTGTTTCGCTGAGCGCGCCACGAAGTACTTCGCCTGCGGATGATGGGCGATGAGTGCCGAAGTCGTCTGCTCCGGCTGATACTGGAAGCCGGTGTGCTCTCCCACGGTCACGCCGATCCGGTCTGCCTCGAGGAGGTCGGCGACACGCTCATTGTCCTCGAGATCGGGACACGCCGGATAGCCCCACGAGTACCGGCCGCCGCGATACTGCTGGCGGAACAGCCCCGAGATCGATGGGCCGTCTTCATCGCCGAAGCCCCACTCGTCGCGGATCCTGCGGTGCCACAACTCTGCGAGGGCCTCGGCCATCTCGACTCCGAGGCCGTGGAGCAACAGGTAGTCGCGATAGCGGTCGGTCTCGAACAGGGTCTCGGCTCGTCGAGATACTTCGCTGCCCATCGTGACGATGTGGAATGCGGCGTAGTCGACCTCATCGTCGATCGGTCGGAAGAAGTCGGCGATGCAGAACCACGGGTCGGCGCTCTGGCGGGGGAAGCGGAAGCGGGTCTGCTCGCGCGATCGGCTTGGATCGGACCACACCACGAGGTCGTCGCCGTCGCCGTTGACCGGGTAGTAGCCGTAGACGACCTGGGGATGCAGCAACCCTTTGGCGCGAGCCTTTGCGAGACGCTCGCGAAACAAGGGCCGCAGACGGACACGAAACTCTTCGTCGGTCTCAGGGGTTTCGGGTCGGAACTGCCACTGCCCGCGAAAGAGGGCCGTTTCGTTGACATACGACACGATTTCGTCGAGCTCGATTCCCTTGACCACGCGGCTACCAAGGAATGGTGGTTCGAAGACGGGAACGTCGGTTGCCACGGAGGGAGACCGCTCGGGAATCGAAGCAAGCGGCTCGTCGCGCGGTACCACTCTCCTGGGCCGACCCACTTCCGGCGCCGCGGCGCCCTCGGCGATCCGCTGCATGGCGTCGAGGCCGGAGAACGCGTTCTTCCCGTAGTAGAGCGGCCCGGGGTAGCGCTTTCTGAGGTCGTGCTCGACGTAGGACCGGGTCAGTGCGGCACCGCCGAGGAGCACCGGAGCCGTCGCGAGGTCGCGCCGGATCAACTCGTCGAGATTGTCACGCATCACCAGGGTGCTCTTGACGAGGAGACCGCTCATCCCGATGGCGTCGGCTTCGGTCCGCTCGTAGGCGTCGATCAATTCCCCAACATCGACCTTGATTCCGAGATTGTGCACCTCGAACCCGTTGTTCGTCAGAATGATGTCGACGAGATTCTTGCCGATGTCGTGCACATCGCCGGCGACGGTTCCGAGGACGATCGACCCCCGTGTTGTGACCTCCGACCGTTCCATCATCGGCTCGAGGTGGGCAACTGATGCCTTCATCGTCTCGGCAGACCGCAGAACAAACGGCAGTTGCATGTCGCCGGACGCGAAGAGTTCACCAACCTCCTTCATCGCCCCAAGCAACACGTCGTTCACCAGGCCCAGCGGCGTGTGCCCGGCTGCGACCCCTTCGTCGAGTTCGTCCTCGAGTCCGACCCGGTCGCCGTCGATGATCCGCTGGCCGAGGCGACGCTCGATCGGCCATCCGGAACGCTCCTCGTCGACCGGCGAATCCTCCGATGCGTCCGTCGACATGGCGAGCAGCACTTCGAGCGGGTCGTAGCCCGAAGCGCGCCGGTCGTAGATGAGGTCCAGGCAGGCCCGGCGCTCTTCGTCAGCGATCAGGTGGAGTGGCTCGATCCGGCCGGCGTGCATGATCGCCGCGTCGAGGCCGGCATCGAGACACTCGTGAAGGAACACGGAGTTGAGGGCCTTGCGAGCCGCCGGGTTGAGTCCGAACGAGACGTTCGACACACCGAGAATCGTGAAGCTCTGTGGGAACTCAGCCTTGAGACGGCGGATCGCCTCGATCGTCGCTAGGGCATCGCCGCGAAGGTCGGCACCGCCGGTCGAGAGCGGAAATGTGAGCGCATCAAAGATGAGATCCTCGGGTTCGAGGCCGTGTTCGTTGACCGCGAGATCATGGATGCGGCGCGCCACGCGCATCTTCCACTCCACATCACGAGCCTGTCCCTCCTCGTCGATGAGCAGGCACACCACTGCTGCACCGTGGTCCTTGGCGAGTCCGAGCACATGCCGGGCGCGCGAATCGGGACCGGCCCCGTCTTCAAGATTGAGCGAGTTGAGCACCGAGCGGCCACCGAGGTGCTCGAGGCCGGCCCGCATGACGTCCGGTTCGGTGGAATCAAGCACGATCGGCGCCGTGATCTCGGACGCGAACCGCGAGGCGATGCTCGCCATGTCATCGGTCCCATCGCGACCGACGTAGTCGACGCAGAGGTCGACGAGGTGGGCGGACTCGGTGACCTGGTCCTCGCCGATGGCCACACAGCGGTCGATGTCGCCCGACAGCATGGCGTTGCGAAAGGCTCGCGACCCGTTTGCGTTGGTTCGTTCTCCAACGATCAGGAACGATGTGTCCTGGGCGATGGGCGTCGTGCTGTAGAGCGATGCCAGCGATGCGACGTGCACGATATCTCGCTCGACAGGAATCAACGGCTTGCACGTCTCCACCACTGCGGCGAGATGCTCCGGCGTCGTTCCGCAGCACCCGCCGACGATCTGGACGCCGTAGTCGAGAATGAACTCCGCAAGGTGCTCGGAGAGCGATTGGGCAGAGAGGTCGTACGACACCGCGCCGTCCACGACCGACGGAAGCCCGGCGTTCGGAATCACCGCGATTGGCATCCGGGACCGCTCCGACAGGTAGCGAATCGGCCCGTGCATCTCTTCCGGCCCAGTCGCGCAGTTCAGGCCGAAGACGTCGGGATGGAGAGCATCGATGGTGGTGAGGGCCGCTCCGATCTCGGTTCCTGGGAGCATGCGCCCTGTGGTCTCCATAGTGATCTGCACCTGGAGCGGCAGATCCACACCGGCCGTGCGCATGGCTCGCCGCGCACCGTTGATGGCTGCCTTGGCCCCGAGAAGGTCATACTGCG
Organism: uncultured Acidimicrobiaceae bacterium; assembly: GCA_964581295.1. Lineage (GTDB taxonomy): Bacteria > Actinomycetota > Acidimicrobiia > Spongiisociales > UBA5794 > JAHEEL01. Next base: position 6,400 of record CAZONX010000053.1, on the reverse strand, counting down.
TCTCGATGATGAGTAGGTCGACGCCGCCGTCGACGAGTCCCGCTGCCTGTATTTCGTATGCCTCGAGCAGTTCGCGGTAGGTGATCTGGCCCAGCGTGGCGAGCTTCGTCCCCGGTCCCATTGATCCCGCCACGAATCGCGGCCTGCCGTCCTTCGCCCGATAGGTATCAACGGCGCTGCGTGCGATTTCGGCGCCAGCCGCGGACAGTTCGTATGCGCGCTCGGCGATCCCGTACTCGCCGAGCGGCACAGCGAACCCGCCGAAGGTGTTGGTCTCGATCACGTCGACGCCCACGTCGAGGAACGAACGGTGAAGACCGCCGACAACATCAGGCCGGGTGACGTTCAGGATCTCTGCACAGCCTTCGAGCTCTATCCCGCCGAAGTCGTCGCGGTGGAGGTCCATGGCGTGGAACCAGGTTCCGGCGCCGCCATCGAACACGACCACGCCAGCCTCGACGGCGTCGAGATAGCCGCTCATCGCGAGCACCGCTCACGAGGAGCGAGATCGAGTTTCGGATGATCGGGACCCTGCACCGTAATTCCTCCGTCTCGGCGCCCCAGCCAGTCGAGCGCCACACAGCAAATCAGCGTAGGGTCCCCAAGCGTGGATGCAACATACGAGTTCTCCGGCGAGCTGTGGGAGTGGGGAGGCAAGGCGACATGGGTGTTCGTCTCGTTGCCACCCGATCTGGCCGACGAGATTGAGGACCGGGTCCCGCACAAGGGTGGTTTCGGCTCGGTGAAGGTGCGCGTGCGTATCGGCGAGACCGAATGGAGCACGTCGCTGTTTCCGGACAAGTCGATCGGATCGTATGTGCTCCCCATCAAGCGGGCGGTCCGCAATCGAGAGCAGTTGCCGATCGGCAGCAGAGCTGATCTGGAGATCAGCATCGTCGGAGACTGAGATACCGGAGGATGGAAGCGGCGTCGGCCAGGTCACAGCACATCGCTGGCACCGACCGCTTCCTGATGCGGAACACCGCGCGACGCCAGCGTGCCGGCGGCGACCACCAACGCCACTCCCAGCCAGGCAAGCGGATCCGGCCGCTCGCTGAGGAAGATCGCCGCCCACACCACGGCCGAGGCGGGTTCGAGATACATGACCACCGACACGACCGCGACCGGCAGATTGCGCATCGACGACCAGTAGACGACGCCTGCCACGCCGGTGAACAACGCTCCGAGGATGACGAACTGCGGCCATGCCTGGCTCGAAAAGCGAACGGCTTGGACGGTGAACGGAGCGAGCACGATCGCGGCGACCACGAGTTCCCATGTCGCAACGACAAGCCCTCCCAGGCTGGTAGCGAGAGGCTTGCCGAGCAGCATGATGACCGCCAGCAGCACGCCGGAGGCGAGGGCGGCTCCGACTCCGGCCAGCGTGGCACCGGAGCCCGGCCGGATCACGAGCAGCGTGCCGATGAGCGCGACCCCGAGAGCGACTGATGCCTGCCACCCGACCCGCTCGCCGAGAATCGGGCCGGCAAGCGCCGCAGCGAGCACCGGACCGACGTAGACGAGGGCGAGGGATACGGCGACCGTTGTCAGATTGAGTGAGAGGAAGAACGTCAGCCAGTGCGCTGCGAGCACGACCCCGAGGAGCGCAAGGCGCCCCCTCCCGGTCTTCGGGAGTGAGATCCGGGACGTCGCCGCGGAGTAGACCAGGAGCACGACGGCCCCGAGCGTGACCCTCATGGCGACGAGGTGGGTCGCGGGGATGTCGGTGCGCACGAGCAGGGGGATCGCCCCCCAGGCAACGGCGAGCAGCGCGAGCAGCACGACGGAGATCACCGGGCTGGCGTGTTGGTCGCGTGGCACCGCAGCAGGCTACCGGCGCCGTCAGCCCCCGCGTTGGGCGGCGCCTACTCCGGGAAGTAGCCGGTCGTCTCATCGATCAGCTCACGAACGATGTCCGCGTGACCTGCGTGACGCGCCGTCTCTTCGATCATGTGCGCGACGATCCAGCGCAGGGCGAAGTGCTCGCCGCGGCGTTCCCGGACCGAGAGATCGTCCATCTCGGCACGTGCCGTGATCTCGTTCGACCGTTGCACCGCAGCCGTGTAGCGCGAGACGATGTCGTCGATCGATTCATCGTTCTCGATGCGGAAGTCGGCGTCGGGATCCTCATCGGTCCACGGGTAGGCGACCTCGTTCCCAGCGAAGAAGTCGTCGAACCACCAGCGTTCGACGTAGGCGAGATGCTTCACGAGGCCGAGCAGGCTCGTCCCGGAAGCGACGATCGGGAGGAGGGCCTGGTCGCGGGTCATGCCGTCGAGTTTCCACACGATGACGTCGCGATTGTTGTCGAGGATGGCGAGGAGCGTGTCCTTGCCCGGACCGGTCTTCGGTGTATCCCTCGTCACGAGACGACCAGACGTACCTCGCCGGATGCGATGTCGTAGATCGACCCTGTGATTCCCTTCGAGGCATCAACGAGGGCCTCGGATCGCAGGCGTTCCACGCCCTTGCGTAGCTCATCCTCGGTCGAAACGAACCCTGCCAGATCCGGCGCTCCTGCGCCGAGCTTGGACTCCGCGACGTCCCGGGTGAGACCAAGCGCGCCACAGTCGGTGTGCATCATGATCTGTATCCGTTCTACGCCGAGCCAGTTCGTCGATGCGATGAGCGAACGCACGACATCGTCCGTCACCACGGCACCGGCGTTGCGGATGACGTGGATGTCGCCGACATCGGCGCCCACAATCCGCAGCGGATCAACCCTGGTATCCATGCAAGCGACCACGGCGGTGCGCTGCCTGGGTTTCTTCGGGACAGTGGTGCCCCGGTCTTGGGCTTGACGGACGAGTTCTGCGCTGCTGCTCATGGCCGCCATGATACGTGGGGCGACCTCGCTCGCCGCGACGACCTCGCGTTGGACCCTGGCGCCGAGCCCTGGCTGGAGGTAGACCGGACGGATGGCACGAAACAATGCCGTGGCTCCACGCTACGAACAGATACTGAGTGAGGACGTTCTGGATCGGCTGAGCCGGGGGTTCCGCTCGATGAACCGGTGGATGGTGCTCATGTGGCGGCTCGGCCTCGGCCGGTGGGCGGAGGCGTGGCCCGCGGTGGGGGGTCGCATCCTGGTGATCGAACACCGCGGTCGAAAGAGTGGAGACCGCTATCGGACCCCACTCAACTTCACCCCCGACGGCCAGGTCCGATACTGTCTCGCCGGCTTCGGGGAGCGCTCCGACTGGTATCGAAACGCCTTGGCCGCCGATCGGATCGTGGTGTGGCTACCCGACAGCACGTGGACGGCGCGCGCTATGGATGTGACCGACGACGACGGGGCCAGAGATCGGCTCCGCAACGTGCTGATCGACTCGGGACTCGCCGCACGTGCGATGGGACTCAACCCGGGGGCCATGACCGACGAGCAGGTGGATGCAGCGACCGCCGGCTATCGCCTGGTTCGCGTCGACCTCATCGACTGCCTCGACGAGAACCCTGCAGACCTGGCATGGGTGTGGCTGCCGATCGCGGCCGGGGCAGCGATCGGCCTCGGTCTCGTCGCCCGGGCTAGACGTCGGTAGGTCGCGGTGCTAGGTCAAGCGGCTGAGCGCCCGGTTGGGCACCCATCCGGCGGATCCATTGTCGGCGACGCACCACGTCCACGATCCGGCGCTTTGATAACCGGCGACTACTGCGCCGATCTCAACGGCGAGTTCGACCGTCGAGTAGTCGACGGTGACCGTGCCGTCGCCGTAGTCGTCGATCACCAGGTAGTCGAGCGGTACCCAGCCGCTCGTCTCATCGCCGCCGGTGCACCAGCGATAGGCCGTCCACTCGGTGTCGTGGTGTCCGACCTTCACCTTGTCTCCCTCGTGGAGAACGAGCGGCTTTCGATCGGCCGGGTGCCACGCGTCGATCACGCTCAATCGGATGCCCGTCATGCGATCGGCACGTCCCTTCCCATGTCGGCGAAGAGTGTGAATTCGGGGAGGAAGGTCATCGGAATCTTCCCGACGGCGCCCTGGCGGTGCTTGGCGACAACGACTTCAGCGATTCCCTTCGACTCCACCTTCTCCGGGTTGTATGCCTCGTCGCGATAGATGAACAGCACAACGTCGGCGTCCTGCTCGATTGCCCCCGATTCGCGAAGGTCGCCGAGTCGCGGACGCTTGTCCTCGCGGCTCTCGAGCGAACGATTGAGCTGGGAAAGGGCAATCACGGGAACGTGGAGCTCGCGGGCAAGGTTCTTCAGCGATCGCGAGATGAATGCAATCTCTTGTTGCCGGTTCTCCCCGCCTGATCCGTGCATTAGCTGAAGATAGTCAACGACGACAAGTCCCAGACCGGGGCGGCGGCGGAGGCGCCGAGACTTGGCCCTGATCTCGGTGACGGTGAGTCCCGGTGAGTCGTCGACATAGATCGGCTTCTTGTAGAGGGCGCTGGCCGCATTCGACAGCTTCGTGAAGTCGGCCTCCGACAGGCGGCCGGTCCGCAGCCGTTGCGAGTCGATCCTTCCGTTGGCGCAGAGCATGCGAGAGACGACTTCTTCGCGGCTCATTTCGAGCGAGAAGATGGCCACCGGGACGTCGTTGCGGGCGACATTCTCCGCAATGTTGAGCGCAAGTGTCGTCTTGCCCATGCCGGGGCGCGCAGCGATGACGACGAGGTTGGTCGGGTGGAGCCCGGCGAGTTTGCGGTCGAGGTCACGGAATCCGGTGGGAAGCCCAGTGATCTCGGACCCAAGACGTTGGAGTTCCTCGGCCCGTTCGATCGCCGGCCCGAGGAGCGGATCGATGGGAGCGAGGCCCTCGCCGACGCGCCGTTCGGCGACCTGGAACACCTCTTGTTCGGCACGGTCGAGCACATCGGCGATCGGTTCGGTCATCTCGGAGGCGATGACGCCGATGCTCCCTCCCGCTCGCATGAGCCTGCGCCGGAGAGCGTGCTCCTCGACGATGCCGGCGTAGTAGTCGACGTTCGAAGTGGTGGGAACGGTGTCGAGCAGACCGGTGAGGAACGCGACACCGCCGAGACGATCGAGCGAGCCGTCTCTGCGGAGCATCTCGGATACGGTGACGGCGTCGATCGGCTCGTTGGCATCGAAAAGCGTCTGCACCGCTTCGAAAACCTGCTGGTGAGCCGGGCGGTAGAAGTCGTCAGCCTTGAGGGACTCGAGAGCGATATTGGCCGCGTCCGAAGACAAGAGCACCGCTCCGAGGACTGACTCCTCGGCCTCGATGCTGTGCGGGGGCACTTGAAGCCCGCGGTTGCCCGTCGGGCGTTCGGCCACACTCGTCACAAGTCCTCCATTCGTTCGCATCCGACTCGCCGACACCAGCGTGACACTTGGGTATGACACATTCCGGGTCAAACACCACGGCGCCGTCGGAAGTGCGGCGAGTCTACGACCACCATCCGCCGACCCATTCGCCAGCAGCCGACTTCTTTCCGCGCCCCGAGGTTTGTTTTCGCGCAGTCACCAACGCGACCGCGTCCTGTGGGCTGGGGACGTCACATAGGACGTCGCGAACCCTGGGAACGCGTGAAGTTGGCGCGAGTCGGGCCCGTCCTTGGACGGGCCCGATCAGTCTCGTGTTGGCGCCAGCTACGCCGGAATGACGTCCAGCGTAACCGCGAATTCGACCTCGGAATGCGGTCGGAGCAGCACCTCATGGAGCCCGATCTCGCGGATCGGGGCGTCGATGTCGACGATCTTGCGATCGACGGTGATCCCGGTGAACTTCGTGATCGCCGCAGCGATGTCGCCATCGCCGATCGATCCGAACAGCTTCCCCTCATCGCCGGCGCGAGCCGCTACCACGACGCGCGTGCCGGTGAGCGACTGGGCGTAGCCCTCCGCTTCCTGCCGGGCCGCGTTGAGTGCCTCTTCGCGAGAGACGCGCATGGCCTCGGCCTGACGCAACGCCCCGTCGGTCGCCTTGACGGCGAGCGAGCGCGGAACCAGGTAGTTACGCCCATATCCGTCCGCGACCGTGACGACTTGGCCCTTGTTGCCAAGCTCGGCGACGTCTTTGGTGAGGATGAGCTTCATTTCTTCGACCCCGACGCCAGGTAGGGGAGCAGGGCCATCTCGCGAGCGTTCTTGATGGCCGTTGCCACCTCACGCTGTCGCTTCTCGCTCAGTCCCGTGACGCGCCGCGAGCGGATCTTGCCGCGGTCCGACATGAACTTGCGGAGCAGCGCGATGTCCTTGTAGTCGACCAGTTCGTTTTCCGTGAAGCGGTAGACAATCCGCTTCCGGCGACGACTGTCGGAAGCGGGACGGCGCCTCTTCTTTGTGCTTCTTGTTTTCGCCATCGATGTTCTCCTTTAGAAGGGCGCCTCGTCGGGCCCGTAATCCGTGCGTGCGACAGGGGCGGCCGGCTGGCTCTGTCCCCCACCACCCTGGTCTCCACCTTGGCTTCCGCCCTGGCTTCCGCCC
>CAZONX010000052.1:0-13893 GCA_964581295.1 uncultured Acidimicrobiaceae bacterium | reverse complement strand
TTGCGTAACTATGGGAAGCCGGCTTCCACTATCTACGCAAGAACGGGATTGGGTCGTCGCTCATCCGTAGGTGCCGACTTCGATGAGGTTGCCGTCCGGGTCGTTGAAGTAGACCGACGTGATTGATCCGGTCGCTCCGCTCTTGGAGACCGGCCCTTCGAGGATCTCGATCCCCTGGTCGGTGATGTGTTCGAACGTGCGATCAATCGGCCAGTCTGTGATGAGGCACACGTCTCCGGAGCCAACGCCGGCTCGGTTACGTGTCTCCTGGCCGAGCACCTGAAGGTTGATCTTCTGGTAGCCAAACTGGAGGGTCCGGCGCCCGTTCGCCAGCGTCGCAGCAGTCAACCCCAGGACTCGCTCGTAGAACGAAACCGACGCCTCAACGTCGGTGACCGTGAGAACGATGTGGTCGATGTGCGTGATCATGCAGTGATTCTACGAAGGGCCCCGAGTGCGGGCATCCGTTCCGACCGGCGCGATCAGGCCGGACCTCGGAGCTCCTTGCGCATGAACGGGCGAGTCTCGCTACGGCGTGCGGCCCCCTCGAAGCCCGCGCTCTCAAACATCGACGGGAATCCCATCCAGGCCCAGAAGTCCGGCATGCGGTCCTAGCGCGGATCGACCGGGTAGCCCTCGATCACGGCCGCACCCTGATCGGAGGCGTAGTCGGATGCCGCCGTGAGCAGGGCAGTAGCGATGCCGGCGCCTCGACGCTGCTTCGGCACGACGAAAGACGTCACGGCCCACGTCGGGCGATCGTCGAGCGGCTTGGCGACGCGCGAGTCGCCCGTAGACCTCGCGCGGCTGGACGGCAACCCATCCGACGGGCTCTCCGTCGACGTATCCGATCAGTCCGGGGGATCTCTCCAGGCTCGACCAGAGCCCGCATGGCGGCGTGGTTCGGCTCTCCCTTGGCCTCGTTGAACTCGGGCGAGGTTTGCCGGTTGTACATGCACCAGCACCCGGCATCTCCACCGCTCGGTCCCATGACCGTGAGGAAGTCATCCCAGGTGTCGGGAGTCAGCGGTCGCACGTGGAACTCCATGGCTGAAGTGTACGGTCGAGGACTCGAGTCCCGTTGAGGACCAGCCACCGGCGAAGGAGACCGTCGCGGCCTACGCGCCAAGAGGAATCATGCCGACAATCTTGCCCGCATCGTCAACTACGGGGATCGGGCCGCCTCCGAAGTACTCGCGGACGTCGCTGATCGCGTCGATCGGCTCAGCCGCTCCCACCGATACGGGCGGATGCATGACGTCTCCCATCTGGAGTTCGTCATCGAGATCCTCGAGTTCGTCGGACCGAACGACACCGATGAGTACGCCTTCTTCCGCGATGGCCACGACCGGGTCGTGAATGATCTGGCGAGCCGCCGCAACTGAGAGGTGCGGTCCGGCAACGGATCCGGCGTCGTCCGCGACCAATTGGTAGCAGCGCGGTTCGGAAGTGCGCACGATGAGAACGCCCGCCGGCGCACCAACGGCGAGTCGATGCCCCGGACCGAAGATCTGGCGCTGGAACCAGGAACCGCCCGGCACGCCGACGACGAGGAGCGTCGCAGAATCGAGGTCCTCGATGAGTTGGATGGCACTGTCTCCGGGGACTGAGCGAAGTTGGATTGATGGGAACGGGGCAGCGAGCGCAGCGAGGCGTTCAAGCGTGGCCTCCCGCGTGTCACTCGATCGGTAGACCGATGCGGCCGTGGTCGGGACACCCGTCGTGATGCCCAGTCGCGCCGCCACCGCCACCGCGAACGGCGAATGAGGGCCGCCGCCGACCGCAGCGGTGATACGTTCGACATTTTCGATGTCCACGGAATGGGGAACGATGACCGGTACGAGATCGAAACTCGAGAGTTTGCGGGAAACCAGCGCGTCGATGCGCTCGCGAATGCATGTCGCCCTGAGGTCACCGTCGATGCGCGTTGCCGTGCCGCCAGCGAGCAGGTCCGCGACCTCGGCGCAGCCGCGGCCGCGTGTCCATGCGATTCGTTGGAGTCCTCCACTCTCCGGCCGGATCTCGCGGGATCGGTCACCCATGGGGTCCGCCGCGTCTTCCACCACTGGGGTTACGAATCCAAGCCGCCGCACTGCCAGGACCGTGGCACCGACAGTCGCGCGAAGCCGTTCCGCTGTGTGCACAGCGAAACCGCCCCTGCGACCGGCCCGTGCAAGCGTCCCCACCACAACCACCCCTGGGCGGAAGCACGATTCGGTGTGCGGAGCGACAGCGGAGCGGCATCAGCAGATGCGGGGTAGTTGCTCGCCGACCTGCATGTCGACCACCCGTGTCGCCCCAAGCGGCGTGCGAGCGGCGACCATGCGCCGGTGTGTGTCGGTCACCTCGCCGACCAGCGTCGCGTTGACACCTTCGGGATGTGACCGCATCGCATCAAGCACCCGGTCGGCGTCGGCGGCCGGCACGAAGGCCACGACCTTGCCTTCGTTGGCCACATACATGGGATCCATGCCGAGCATCTCGCAGGCCGCAGCGACGGTCCGGTCGACCGGGATCGACCGTTCGTCGAGGAGCACGCCGACATCGGCTGCGTTCGCGATCTCGTTGAGTGAGGCAGCAAGACCACCGCGGGTCGGATCGCGAAGCACATGGACATCGGCTCCGGTGTCGAGCACGTCGGCGATCATGTAATTCAGTGCAGCCGTGTCGGAGACGATCGACGCCTCGAACTCGAGGCCTTCACGGACCGACATGATCGCCATGCCGTGGTCGCCTACGTTCCCGGAGACGATCACGACATCGCCGGGGACCGCCCGCTGCGGGCGGATATCTGCTCCGTCGCGCAGCGTCCCGATCCCGGTCGTGTTCACGTAGATGCCGTCTCCGTGGCCGCGGTCGACGACCTTGGTGTCGCCGGTCACGATGGTGACACCGGCGTGCGCCGCTGCGGCCGCGATCGACTCCACGATCACGCCGAGTTCAGCCATCGGGAGTCCCTCTTCGAGGATCAGTCCGACGCTCAGATAGCGGGGCACGGCGCCGCGCATCGCCACGTCGTTGACGGTGCCGTTCACTGCCAACTCGCCGATATTGCCGCCGGGGAAGAAACGTGGGCGGACAACAAACGTGTCTGTTGAGAACGAGATCAATCCCCCGGGGTCGAGGACGGCGGCGTCCGCGAGTTCCGAGAGCTCGCCATTGCCGAACGCCGGGACGAAGAGATGGTCGATCAACTCGGCCGACAACTGCCCGCCGCCACCGTGGCCCATCACGATCGTCGGATGGTCCCGTAGCGGCATTGGGCACGACCAGTTCTCGATCGTCATGGCGACGCCTCCAATTCCTTGAATCGGCCATACAGGTAGTAGGCAGCGCATGCCCCTTCGGCCGAAACCATCGTGGCCCCAAGGGGTGTCCTCGGTGTGCATTCCTTACCGAAAGCAGGGCACTCGTCGGGCTTGAGGGTGCCGCGCAGCACTTCGCCGGCGTGGCACAGCGGAGATTCGACGGTGGTGATGTCGGTGACGGTGAAGCGCTCGGCCGCGTCGAACGACCGATAGTCGTCGGCGAGTGCCCAGCCGGATTGCGGAATCATTCCAATACCGCGCCAGTTCCGGTCGATGGTGGTGAACACGTCGCCGACCATGTCTTGCGCCGGCACGTTCCCCCTGCGGTTCACCGCACGCTGATAGGCGTTCTCCACCTCGGCCCGGCCCTCTTCGAGCTGGATGACAGCCATCTTGATGCCTTGAAGCAGATCGAGCGGCTCGAATCCGGTGACGACGATCGGTGTCCCGTACTCGGCGGCGATCGGATCGTATTCCTCGTATCCCATGACCGAGCAAACGTGGCCTGCTGCGAGGAACGCCTCGACGCGATTCGTCGGTGAACTGAGGATGGCGCGCATCGCCGGTGGGACCAGCACGTGCGAGACCAGCATGGAGAAGTTCGTGAGCCCCTCCTGGTTCGCCTGATAGACCGCCATGGCGTTGGCTGGCGCGGTGGTCTCGAACCCGATTCCGAAGAAGACGACCTCGCGGTCCGGGTTGTCGCGAGCGACCTGCAGGGCGTCGAGCGGGGAGTAGACGATACGAACGTCGCCACCGGCGCTCTTGACCGAGAAGAGGTCGCGGCCGGAACCGGGGACGCGGAGCATGTCACCGAACGAGCAGAAGATGACGCCGTCTCGCGAGGCGATCGCGAGCGCCTTGTCGATGGTCTCAAGGGGCGTGACACAGACGGGGCAACCGGGTCCGTGCACCATCTCGATCTCGTCGGGGAGCAGCCGGTCGATGCCGTTGCGGATGATCGAATGGGTCTGCCCGCCGCAGACCTCCATGAGCACGTGGCGCTTGGTGGCGAGGCGTGAGATGTCGTCGATGAGACGCAGCGCAAGATCCGGGTCGCGGAACTCGTCGAGGTATTTCATTCCTCGCCCTTCGCCGCAGCTTCCTCGGCTGCCAGCGCCGCTACGGGATCGAGTTCGACCTCGACCGCTTCGAGCTCCTGAAGAAGAGCGAGCGTCTCGAGCGCCGCCTCTTCATCGAGTTGGGTGATAGCGAAGCCCACGTGAACGATCGTGTAGTCACCGATCGAGATCTCCGGCACGTACGCCAGGTTCACCTGCTTCACGATGCCGTCGAAATCGACTCTCCCGGTGCGGGTGACTCCCTCACCGGTGATGTCGACGACTTTCCCGGGGATACCGAGGCACATGTCACATCACCTCCTCGTCGCAGCGATCACAGCCTGGCCGAGTGCAAGACCACCGTCATTCGGTGGCACGAGGCGATGGACGAGAACGGCGAAACCCTTCTTGCCCAAGGCGTCGGCGGCTGCGTGTGTCAATGTCACGTTCTGAAATACCCCTCCGCTCAGCCCAACGGTAGCGATGCCGGTTCGGGTCCGAATACGTTCGGCCATTTCCACGATCACGGCAGCCACGGCCGCGTGGAATCGGGCGGCGATCACGCCCGGAGCCACGTCGTCTCGCAGTTCATCGACGACGGAGGTGAGGACCGGCCCCGGATCGATGACGACTGGGCCGTCACCCTCGACGAGGCCGAATTCGTAGGAGCCGCCCTCGGCTAGGTCGACCAGCGCCTCCAACTCGATCGCTGCCTGCGCCTCATAGGTAGCGGTCTGTCGCACGCCGGCGAGGGCAGACACAGCGTCGAACAGCCGGCCCATGCTTGTGGTCGGGACCGTGTTGATCCCTCGCTCGAGTTGCGTGGCGAGCAGCGAGCGCTCGGCACCCGACAGGCTTGCGACTGGCGGAAGATCGTCGCTCCATGGGACACCGGCGCTGTCGAGGTGCGAGAGCGCCATCTTCCCTGGGTGCCGCACGGCGGCGTCACCGCCGGGAAGCAGCACCGGACTGAGGTGACCGGCCCGATCGAATCTCTCATAGTCGGCGATAAGCACCTCACCGCCCCACACGGTGGCGTCGGTCCCGTATCCGGTGCCGTCGAATGCGAAGCCGACGACGCGTTCGGTCGTTCCGTGCTCGGCCATCACCGACGCGATGTGGGCGTGATGGTGCTGGACCTTCACCGTGGGGAGCGGGCTTCGATCGGCCCACTTCGTGGAGAGGTAGCCCGGGTGCTGGTCGGTCGCGATTGCCTCGGGTTCGATGCGGAAGAGATCGACGAAGTGATCGACTGCTCGCGTGAAGGCATCGAGCGTCTCCAGGTTCTCCATGTCCCCGATGTGTTGGCTCATGAAGCCGTCGTGGCCTGCGGCAAGGCAGAACGTGGCCTTCAACTCACCACCGGTTGCAAGAATCGGCGCAATGTCGAACGGGAGCGGTACCGGGAACGGTGCATATCCCCGGGAACGACGGATCGGATACTCCGCACCGTCGAGGATGCGGATGACGGAGTCGTCGCAGGGGACATGGATATCGCGGTCGTGCACCACGAATGCGTCGGCGAGTCCATCGAGGCGGTTGAGAGCCTCGTCGTTGGCCGTGACGATCGGTTCCTCTGAGACGTTCCCGGATGTCATCACCCAGCAGTCCTCGGCTTCGAGGAGTAGGTGGTGCAGCGGCGTGTAAGGGAGCATCACCCCGATGTGTCCGTTGCCCGGCGCAACAAGATCGGCGATGGCAGTGTCGCCCCGTCGCCGCAGCAGGACGATCGGCCGTTCACGAGACTCGAGGAGGCGTGCTTCGTCGGCGTCGATCTCGACGATGGCGGCGGCCGTTGAGAGATCGGCGACCATCACCGCGAACGGCTTGTCGACGCGACCCTTTCGCTCGCGGAGCAGGGCGACCGCCCGGTCGGACGTTGCGTCGCACGCGAGGTGGAAGCCTCCGAGTCCCTTGATCGCAACGATCTCCCCAGCGGCAATGCGTGCGCGTGCGTCGTTGATGGGGTCTGGCGCCGGAGGGATCGCTGAAACAACCGGGCCGCAGTTGGGGCAGGCGTTCGGCTGCGCATGGAACCGACGATCGGCCGGGTCCTCGTACTCGGCGAGGCAGGCGTTGCACATTGCGAACGGAGCCATCGTTGTGTCGGGGCGGTCGTAGGGCGTGCGTTCGGTGATCGTAAAACGCGGCCCGCAATTGGTGCAGTTGATGAACGGATAGCCGGAGCGCCGATCCGACGGATCGTCGAGTTCGGCCAGGCAGTCGTCGCAGGTCCGCAGATCGGGAGACACCAGAGCCGTCCCTGTTGCGGCGTGATGGCTCGCGACGATCCGGAACGATGTGTCTCCAAGCGGCGTGATGGCCTCGGCCGCGATCCGCTGGATGCGCGCGGCAGGAGGTGCCTGTCGCTCGACGTCGGCGACGAAGCGGTCGAGAGTCTCGTCGTCGCCCTCGATTTCGATGAACACCCCATCGGTGTCGTTGCCGACGAAGCCGCCAAGGCGCGCGTCTGAGGCGAGCGTGTAGACGAAGGGCCGGAACCCGACACCCTGCACGATCCCGGTGACACGCAAGCGACGGCGCGTGGGAGGTGGAAACATCGTTCGATGCATCGTACGCAGCGTGCGTGGGTCGTGGCAGGGGAGGAGGGCCCGCGGGCGCAGGCCAATGGTCCCGCTCCGCGATTGCGTCGCTTTGCCGAGGTACCGATGCTCGGGGTGCGGGGATTCGGTACGATTCACCCATGACAGATCTCACCACCGCAGCCGCCGCATGGATCACAGGCGATCCTGACCCCGTCACACGCTCCGAACTCCAAGGAATCCTTGATTCCGGCGACGTGGAGGAACTTACCGAACGGATGGGTGCGACTCTCCAGTTCGGTACTGCGGGCCTCCGCGGTCGTGTCGAGGCCGGTTCGAACCGAATGAACCGTGCCACCGTGATTCGAGCAACGAAGGGCCTCGCCGATTACCTGCTTGGATCGGTCGGCACCGATGCCGGGCCGGTCGTGGTGGGACGGGACGCACGGCTGTCATCTGCCGGCTTCATGGATGACACCGTCGCTGTCCTCGTTGCTGCGGGTTTCTCCGTTCGCTACTTCGCGGATCCGGTGCCGACGCCGCTGGTCGCCCACGCTTCGCTGCACTTCGGTGGCGTCGCGGCCATCGTCATCACCGCGTCACACAACCCGCCTGCGGACAACGGCTACAAGGTCTACGCGCAGAACGGGGCACAGATCATCCCGCCCATGGATACCGGCATCGCTGCGGCGATTGCGGTGGTCGGACCAGCGTCGGACGTAGCGCGAGCCGAGATCGTCGGGGCCGCTGCAACACCGGTCGACGACGAGCTCTTCGAGGAGTATCTGCACGCCGTCGCGGACAGCCTTCCTTCCGCGACGGGAGACCGAGACATCACCATCGTGTATGCCGCGATGCATGGCGTAGGCGGAAAGTATGTCGTGGCGGCGCTTGATCGATTCGGGTTCTCCCGGGTGCACCCCGTTGCCGCGCAGTTCGAACCGGATGGGCATTTTCCGACGGTTGCATTCCCCAACCCCGAAGAGCCGGGGGCGATGGATCTGTCACACGAACTCGCCATGGCGATCGATGCAGACCTGGTGATCGCCAACGACCCGGATACAGACCGCCTCGCGGTCTCCATCCCCGAACCAGGGAGCGGATACCGCCAGCTCACCGGCAACCAGATCGGCGTTCTGCTCGCCGACTACATGCTCGCCGGCGGTGGGCCCGACCGGCCGTTGGTGTTCAACAGTATCGTCTCGTCGCCAATGCTCGCTTCGATCGCTGAGGAATACGGAGCTGGCTTCGACCGGACGCTGACCGGGTTCAAGTGGATCTGGAATGCCGCCCTCGACCTCGAGGCGGAGGGTCGCGGCGAGTACGTCTTCGGCTACGAGGAGGCGCTCGGATACTCGGTTGGACAGACAGTCCGCGACAAGGACGGTATCTCGGCGGCTGTGGCGTTCGCATCTCTGGTGGCCGTCGCCAAGGCCAACGGGGAGACGGTGTGGGATCGGCTTGCCGACCTCTACCGCCGCCACGGACTCTGGGTGTCGACCCAGAAGAGCATCGTGCGACCGGGGGCCGAAGGAGCCGACGAGATCGCCGCCGCCATGGCAAGCCTGAGCGAGCGCACACCGGCGTCACTCGGGGGGCTCACCGTCACCGATGTCACCGACTATCGCAGCGGAGCAGACGAGCGGCCTCGCTATTTGGCCGCCACACCGCTCGTCGAGCTCTCCCTCGGCGACGCCGGTCGCGCGCTCATCCGGCCATCGGGTACCGAGCCAAAGCTGAAGATCTACGTGGACCTGCGAGGCGAGGCCGGAGACGATTGGTTGGCGGCTGAAGAGGATCTGTTGGAGAAGGCGAACGCCGCCGCCAGCGACGCTGCCGACTTCCTCGGGCTGTAGACCCGCGTTCTGTGGGCTGGGGACGTCAAATAAGACGTCCCGAACCCTGGGTACGCGTATGAGGAAGATTGTCGACAGCGCACGGGTTCCGCGATAATCACAAAGACCACCCCCCAAAGGAGATCCGATGGACATCCAAGCACTGCTCGGCGCGGACGCCGACTCTCTTCTCGGCTACGAATCGCCGGCCTTCCCGAAGGACAACCTCATCCTTCCCGGACCCGATTTCGTCGACCGCGTGTTCGCCCAGAGCGACCGCAACCCGCAGGTGCTTCGCAGTCTCGAGTTGCTCTTCAACAGCGGTCGCCTCGCCGGCTCCGGCTATGTCTCGATCCTGCCCGTCGACCAGGGCATTGAGCACTCCGCCGCTGCATCGTTCGCTCCGAACCCGGCGTACTTCGATCCGCTGAAGATCGTTGAGCTCGCGATCGCTGGCGGGACCAACGCCGTCGCAACCACGTTCGGTGTCCTCGGCATGGCGTCGCGCAAGTACGCGCACAAGATCCCCTTCATCGTGAAGATCAACCACAACGAGCTCATGACCTATCCGGAGACCTACGACCAGATCATGTTCGGCTCCGTCGAGCGTGCATGGGACCTTGGTGCCGCGGGCGTGGGCGCGACGATCTACTTCGGCTCTGACGACTCGAACCGTCAGATTCAAGAGGTGTCGGAAGCCTTCGAGCGGGCTCACGAACTCGGCATGTTCACGGTGCTGTGGTGCTACATCCGCAACTCCGGTTTCACGGTCGACGGTGTCTCGTACGAGGCTTCGTCCGACCTCACCAGCCAGGCAAACCACCTCGGTGTCACCATCCAGGCCGACATCATCAAGCAGAAGCAACCGGAGAACAACAACGGGTACGGCGCCGTCGGATACGGGAAGACCCATCCCCTCGTCTACGACAAGTTGACGACCGACAATCCGATCGATCTCACCCGTTGGCAGGTCGTCAACAGCTACATGGGCCGTGCCGGCCTGATCAACAGCGGCGGCGCATCCTCGGGTGAAGGCGACCTCGAGCAGGCGGTCAAGACGGCTGTGATCAACAAGCGGGCGGGCGGCATGGGGCTCATCTCGGGCCGCAAGGCGTTCCAGCGTCCGATGGCGGAGGGGGCAGCATTGCTGAACGCCATTCAGGATGTCTACCTGGACGACAGCGTCACCATCGCCTAGGCGGAGAAGGCGACGACGGCGACGACGGCGACGACGGACACATAAGAGGGAGGACGAAGAATGGCAATCAAGCTGCCACATGCGGCGTCGGTCGCGAAGAACCCGACGCAGGATGAGATGCGCGAATGGACGCTCGAACACATGCCTCGAATCATCGAGACGGAGTTTGGCAACCTCAGCTACAAGGCTGAGATCACGGCGCGGCTCGCGAAGTCGACATTCTTCGTTGATGACGACGAGAGCTTCAAGCCGGCAATGACCCGCGCTGAGTATGACGAGTGGGCAGCGAAGCAGGACGCGTACATCGCCGACAAGGACATGATTCTGATCGAGGGCTACATCGGCCCCGATCCGGAGTTCCGCACGGCGAGCCGTCTCTACATGGAGAAGACGTCGGCGAACATCCCGGCGATGCAGCAGCAGCTGTTCTTCCCCAAGGATGACGAGTACGAGCCGGAGTTCACGGTCATCTACACGCCCGGCCTTCCCGCTCCCGGGAAGTCGGACGATCGGCTGATCGCCGTCGACCACGAGAACTACGTCACCCGCGTGTTCGGATCCGACTACTTCGGTGAGTCGAAGATGGGCGGGCTCCGCATGTGGAACTACCTCGTGTACGAACGCGGCGGGTTGGCGCTGCACTCCGGGCTGAAGACGTTCCCGGACGTCGACGGCGAGGAGAAGGTCGCCCTCATTCTCGGTCTGTCCGGGACGGGCAAGACCACAACCACGTTCCGCCAGCAGCTCGGGTCGCTTCCGGTGCAGGACGACTTCGTCGCCCTGATGCCCGGTGGCCTGGTGTACTCGTCGGAGAACGGATGCTTTGCGAAGACGTTCGGACTCGATGAGGATGACGAGCCGACCATCTACGGCGGCACGACCCGCCCGGATGCGTGGCTCGAGAACACCTATACCGAATCCGACGGCACGGTCGATTTCTTCGACGATTCGTACACCGCGAACGGGCGTTCCACGTTCCCGCTTGTCAACATCCGTCATCGCAGTCCGAGCGGTCTGCCGCCGGTCAACTACCTGTTGCTGCTCAACCGCAACGAGCGAATCATCCCGGCGGTGGCGAAGCTCAAGCGTGAGCAAGCGGCGGCGTACTTCATGCTCGGCGAGACGAAGGGCACGTCGGCAGGTGGTGCGTCGGAGGCTGGCAAGAGCCTTCGTGTCCCCGGGACCAACCCATTCTTCTTCACGAACGATGCGCTTCAGGGTCAGCGGCTGCTCGAACTCCTCGAGACCATGCCGGACCTCGAGGTCTACCTCATGTCGACCGGAAGGGTCGGCGGTGGGGACGACGACGAGCGTTCGAAGAAGGTGAAGATCAAGCACTCGTCTGCCGTGGTACAGGGCATCGTTGAAGGCTCGATTGTCTGGGAAGAGGACCCCGATTTCGGCTACTACGTTGCTGCCGATCTCCCGGGGTTCCCCGACCCCGAGATCCTCAGGCCAAAGCGTCTCTACGAGCGCCAGGGCCGGATGGAGGAGTACAACGCGATCGTGGCACAGCTCAAGACGGAGCGGCGGGAGTTCCTCTCGAGCTTCCCGGGCCTCGATGAGGGCGTCGTCAACGCCATCTAGTACCAGTCCAAGTCGATGAAAGGGGGCGGCCAAAGGGCCGCCCCCTTCGCGTATTCGGAGGCGCGGTAGACCGTTGTCGGTGCGTGACTAGTTCCGTATCAAGGTCCGTCCGGCGTCGGCCGATAACACGCACGTGAGCGAGAAAGCCCCCAACCTCCCAGAGTCCATCGACACACGCGAGTTCTCCACGACCCGAAAGGGCTACGACAAGCGTGAAGTCAAGGAGTTCCTGCGCGAACTCGAAACCAACTTCCGTGAGCTCGAGCACTGGGCGCAGGAGACCAAGACGCGCCTACAGAAGGCCGAGTTCGAGGCAGAGAAGACACGCACGACCGAGGGTCAATCGGTCGACAGCGCCATGGTCGCCGTATTCGACGCAAAGGACCGGGTGCTGAGCCGCGCCCGTAAGCAGGCCGCGAAGATCGAGTCCGAGGCGCGCGATCGCGCTGCAGCGATCGAGCGCGAGGCCAACCGGATCGCTGCCGAATCCCCCGATGGCGGTGACGGTGGGGCCGCAGCGGAAGAGGCACTGCGCCAGGCCAATGAACACATCGAATCCGCTCGTCTCGAAGCAGAGGAACTCGTCGCCAATGAGCGAGCGGCGGCCGACCAACACATCGCCCTTGTCGAGGCCGACCGGGATCGCCTCGCAGCAGAGATCCAACAGCTCCAAGCCGACGGCCCAAGCGTTGACGACGATCACCTTCGCGCCGAGCTGGAGGCCGATCGCGACCGACTGGCCGCTGAGGTCGAGCGCATCGCGGCCGAAGCGAACGCCGCGGCCGAAGCAGCGCAGCAACGGGCCGACGAATTGGTCGAAGCGGCGCGGAGCGAGGCCGAGTCGGCCTTGGAGGCAATCCGTTCAGAGGAAGAGGAGCGCATCGCCGCGCTCGAGTCGGACCGCGACCGCCTGGCAGCCGATGCCGATCGTCTCGCCGAGGAGCTGGCAGGCGCACTCGCCGTCGATCCGAACCATGAGGCGAACCATGAGGCCGAGGTCGCCGAGGCGGCGGAAGCCCTAGTAGCGGAGGCACAGGAACGTGCCGCAGAGGTCGAGGCTGCCGCCGCTCACAAGAGCGCAGAACTCGAAACGCGAGCGTCCGAACTCGACGACCGCGTCCACACCCTTGAGATCGAACGAGACTCGCTCATCGCGGAAGTCGAGGTCGTTCGATCGGCGCACGACGTCGACGTGTCGGAGGCCCTTGCTGCCGCGGACGCAGAGGCCGCCCGCATGCTGGCGGACGCTACGGCCATCGCCGAAGCGAGAGTGCAGGAGATCCTGTTCGAAGCGACGACCTCAGCTGAGGCTCGAGCGGAAGAGATCCTCACAGAGGCCGCCGCAGCAGCGGAGGAGGCGGCTGCACAGGGTGAGACGGTCGCCCCCGACGAAATCCTCGTGGCTCTTGCCGAACAGGAATCCGAACGGATCCTCGACGAGGCACGCGGCGAGGCCGATCTTCTGCTGCAACGCGCCGAACGCGAGGTTCAGAAGGTCATCGACCTCCAGCAGGATCTCGAAGCGCGTGTTGCCCTACTCGACGACGAAACCATCCCCGCGGCCGAGCGCGCTTCCAGCCTCGAGGCAGCAGCTCGTGAGCGGGCCCAGGCCGTCATCGACCGGGCAGAGGCATCGGCGCTCGCTATCAAGCAGGCAGCAACCCGCACGCGAGACCAGGCCGACCACGACCGGCTCGAGGCCGCACGCAAGGTCTCAGCCGCCCAGCGCGACGCCCGGCAACTGATTGCCGACGCCGAGGAGCGGATGCAATCGATCCTGACCGGCTTCGACGAGCGTGGTGCGCAGATTCGCGAGGCAGCCGAGGAAGATGCCGCCCGACTCGAGGCAGAAGCTCAGGAGACACTTGCAGCGGCGTTGGCCGAGAGTGCAGACGTGCAATCCGAAGCTCAACGAAGCGCGCAGAGCCTGATAGAGAACGCAGAGGAACGGCGCGACGAGATCGACTCCGAACTCCGCGTCGCCCACGAAGCCGCTGAGACACGCGCCGCGGAGCAGGCCAATGCGGCCGAAGAGCAGCGGGTCGAAATCGACCGTCGTCTGGCCGAAGTCGTGGCCGCTGAGGAACGCACGGGTGCGGCCCTCGCCGAGGCGCAGGGGCGCGTCGATCAGCAGCGCGCCGAGGCCACACGGATCGAAGACGAAGCGGCCGCCGTGCGCGAGGAAGCCGGCCGGTTGCGCAGCGACGCTGCCGAGCAGTCCGCAGCCATCGTCGAAGAGGCGAAGCGAGACGCCCAAGCCATGCGGGATGAGGCGGATCGCCAGCGCCACTCTGCAGAAGCCCAGGCCGAGGAGATCGTCGCCGACGCACGGCGCCTGCACGACGAAGCCGAGTCGGTGCG
>CAZONX010000051.1:0-13914 GCA_964581295.1 uncultured Acidimicrobiaceae bacterium | reverse complement strand
CGAATCGATCGTGGCGGTCAGGAGATCCTGGGTGACCGGGCCGATGACCTTCCCGACCACAAGACCGTCTTGGTCGATGAAGAACGTCTCGGGGAGACCGGCGACGCCGTAGGCAAATGCGGCGCGCGAACCCTCGTCGATCCCGTAGACCGTGTCCTCGCTCCAGCCGTATCGATCGAGGAACCCGATCGCCTGACCCTGTTCGTCGAGCGTGTTCACGGCGAAGAACGTGACCGGGAAATCGGCGTATTCCGCCGCTGCCGTATCCAGGGCTGCATGCTCCTGACGGCACCCGGTGCACCACGAAGCCCAGAAGTTCACCACCACGACGTCGCCGAGGTGGTCGGCGAGCCGCACCTGGCCGTCCCCATCGAGTTCGTCGAGGACGAGGTCGGGTGCCGGCTTGTCGATCAACGCCGAACCAACCACCGTCGGATCGGTTCCCAAACTGCCGGCGAGAGCAACGCCCACGACGACCACGAGGAGCCCGGCAGCGATCACGATCCAGACGACCTTGTTGCTCATGATCGAGCCTCCGCAAGCATCGCCTCTGCTTGGGCTCGCACCTCGGACGGCAGATCGTACGCGAGGAGGCGTTCGAGTGGTTCGATCGCTCCGGTCGGGTCGTCCATTTGGAGGCGGACGTTGGCGAGATACCAGTGCGCCTGGGGGAAGTCCGGTTCGATCTTGATCGCTCTCACGATGAACGGCTCGGCGAGTTCGACTTCGCCGGACAGGAACGTGAGCCATCCGACGCGGGCCAATGCCGTGGCGTTCTCGGGTTCCTGATCGAGAACCACCATGTAGTGCTCGAGCGCCTTCGAGTAGTTGCCATCTTCCACATATCGATCGGCGAGAGCGACCCGCATGGCTGGAATGTCGGGGTTCTGAGCGACCACAGCTTCCATCTCGTCGAGACTGATCGAGGCGAGATCGCGTCCGCCCCCGTTCTCGAGCACCTCGGTCGCCACACCGTCGGTCGACTCGCCGGCAGGTGTTCGCTCCTGAAGGGAGAACACGGCAACGACGGCAACGACGATCGCTGCAACACCGATGATGACCGTGCCTGCGATCGCTCGGCCCTTCGATCTCCCTGTTGGTGCGTCGACGGCGGCCGCTTCTTCTGGGTCCTCGCCGATGTCCGCCAGCTGTTCCTCGAGCGATGATCGTTCGCTGCGGTAGGCCGTGCGCAAGCGCTCGGCCGTCGCCTCATCGAGTTCTCCCAGTTCGACCTGTTCGTCGACTTCGGCAAGGTCTCGATCGACCTGCTCGATCTGGTCTGTGATGCGTGCCATATTCACAATGACGCCTCATCGGGATCGCGATCCTTGCGCTTCAGGCCGTACACCGCGAAACCACCGACGACCGCTATCCCGAGTGGAACCGCCCACAGCACCGTGCCCCAGCCGCTTCGAGGCGGGTCGAGCAGGACCTGTTCGCCGTAGTTGGCGACAAACATGGCGACGATTTGTTCGTCGGTGCTTCCCGCCGCGATCTCTTCTTCAATACGAGCACGCAGGTTCTTGGCGAGGTCGGTCTGCGATCCGGCGAGCGACTCACCCGCGCAGATCGGGCATTTGAGGCGTACGGACAGGTTGTAGGCGCGCGCCTCCGGATCTGCCGCGGCCTGGTCGGTCGGCCACAGGCCCACCACGATCACCACCGTCGCAAGGATCGGCAGGATCAGCCACACGAGGTTGCGGGCGCGTTCAGGCATCGGCGTGCTCTCGTTCGTCACTCTGTTTCGACGTCGCCGACGTGCGTCTCGATTTCCGGCCGAGCGCCAGCACCCCACCCGCCACGATCGTGAGGCCACCGACCCACAGCAGCCACTGGAGCGGGAAGATCAAGACCTTGAGCCGGATCCCGTCCTCGTCCAGTGCGGCAATCGTCAAATACACGTCGTCGATCCATGTGGTCCAGACCTGGGGAGTGGCGATCACCTGGCCGAACTTCGGATACTCGTGTAGCCGCGGCTCCATCACCGTCTTGACGTCTGAGCAGGCAGCGTCCATGACTGCGATGCGAGCGCCGACCACGTTGCGCTCTGGTTCGACCCGCGAGAACGGTTCGAGGTACTCGACGCAGTAGGCGTCGACCACCGCGGTCTCGCCGACGACGAGCGGCACTTCGGTGCGAATCGCCAGCACGGAGGTGGTCGCTATGGCCACGGCCACGAGAGCAACGCCGATGTGGGCGACCTGTCCACCCCAATACCCCATGTCGTTGCGGACGGTCGCCAGCAGTGCCCTCGGCCATGGCTTGCCTCCACGATGGGTTCGGCCGGATTGATGAATGTAGAACGCGACGACATTCCCGATCACGAACGCGGCCAGGCCGACGATCACCACCACCGAGACCGAACCGACACCCGCGACCACGGTGAGGGCCGCTGCAACGAATCCGGCGTTCAGCCCGACGCGGGTCCGCTGCCACAGAACCTTGCCGGTCTCCACCCGCCACGGGGCCGTGGCGCCTGTGCCGATAGCCAGCAGCACGAGGAACGCGATCGGGACGGCGACTCGATCGAAGAATGGGCGGCCGACCGACACCTCTCGTCCGGTGAATGCTTCGACCAACAGCGGATACATCGTCCCGAAGATGATCGTGAAACCGAACAGCGTCATCAGGAGGCTGTTCGCAAGGATGAACCCTTCACGCGACACGAGCGAGTCGAGCCGGGGCGACGACGACACGGTGCTCGAACGCACGGCGAACAGACCGAACGATCCGAACACGATGATGCCGAGGAAGATCAGCAGTGCCGGCCCGACGGCCGACAGGCTGAACGCGTGCACGGACGCGATCACGCCGGAACGTGTGAGGAACGTGCCAAAGATGGTGAGAGCGAACGTGGTGATGACCAACACGAAGTTCCACGCCTGGAGCATCGAGCGTCTGCGCTGCACGATCGCCGAATGGATGAAGGCGGTTGCGGCGATCCAGGGCAGCAGCGCCGCGTTCTCCACAGGGTCCCACGCCCAGTAGCCACCCCAGCCGAGGACCTCGTAGCTCCACCAGCCACCGAGCATGATGCCGGCGGTGAGGAAGATCCAGGCGACGAGCGACCACCGGTGGGTCCGGTCGAGCCAGACCTTCGACCGCTCCGAACGAATCAAGGCGGAGATGGCGAATGCGAACGGGACGGTGAATCCGACATACCCCACGTAGAGCAACGGAGGGTGCACGGCCATGAGGATGTGGTTGGCTAGCAGCGGGTTGGGCCCGACCCCGTCTTGCGGTGCGACGGCGTCACCGATCGGTAGCCACGACGTTGCCGAGCAGAATCCATTGCTCACCTCGGTGCACAGGGCGAACGGATTCGCAACCGTCGCCATGAGGCCGAACCAGAACACCGCGACGGCACCCATGACCGCAAGGGCGAGAACGCCGAGACCGTCATCCTTCTTGAGCCGGAGCCACACGAGCCACGTGAACACCGACAGCATCAGCCCCCACAGCACGACGCTGCCCTCGAGGGCCGCCCAGCCTGCCGCGAGGAGGAAGATGAACGGTGTTGCGATCGCCGTGTTCTTCGCCACGTAGGCGATCGAGAAGTCGTGAGTGAGAATCGCAACCTCAAGCGCCAAGAACGCAACAACGCCTCCCGCTGCAAGCCCGATCGCCGGGATTCTGACGCGAGCTGGATCCGGCGACGGCGAACGCGAGACACGAATCCCGTCGACGATCAGCCACACGGAAGAAGCGAAAGCAACGAGGATTGCAGCGAATCCGACGACCGCGATCATGCCTGGTCCGATTCGTCTCCGTACGGATGCTCGGGGTCGTACGAACCGTCGTCCGAGCCGTAGTTCTCGTCGTGCTTGACCAGCATCGTGTCCGAGTGGAACTCGCTTCCGTCCCACGTGCCCTCGACGACGACGCCGATACCTTCTTGGAAGAGCTGCTGTGGAGCGCCGACGTAGACGACGGTTACGGCCTCGCGCCCGTCGGTCACCGCGAAGGTGACTCCGGTCGTTGAGTCGGTCACGCTGCCGGGCACCACCTGGCCACCGAGCCGCATCCGGGAGTCACCCGCCTCGGTCTCGGCGAGTTCGGTCGGTGTGTTGAAGTAGACGAGGCTCGAGTTGAGACTGATCATGAGCACCACGACGACCACCACGACGATGGCGGCCGGCACGATGAACTTCCAGTAGCGCTTCACTCGTTCCCTCCAAGCGTCCTGCGAGCGTTCCTGATGCGGACCGCGATCGATCCGGCGAATACCGCGAGACTGCCATAGGTGACGGCGTAGGCAAACGCGACCCAGCCCCAGTCACTCATCTCGAACCTCCGAGGTCCGGAGCCGTCACGGCTTCTCCCGCCACCGGCTGGTCGGCCGTCCTCTCGGCATCGTCGAGACGATCCTCGAGGTGGATGAGTTCGATCCGCTTCACCATGAGCGAAACGTAGACGACCGTGAAGGCAACTACACCGACAACGAGGGCGACCAACATCATCGAATCCTGAATCGCAGGCCCATCCGGTCGGATGATCGACGGGGGCTGGTGGAGGCCTCGCCACCACACCACCGAGAAGTGCACGAGCGGAATCTGGACGGCGCCGACAATGCCGAGCACCGCTGCACGATTCGCCCGGGCGATCGGGTCGTCGGTCGTGCGACGCAGCGCCAAGTATCCGAGGTAGACGAAGAACATGATGGCGGTCAGTGTCAGCCGGGCGTCCCAAGTCCACCAAACCCCCCAGGTGGACTTGCCCCAGATCATGCCGAGGGCGATCGTCAGACCGGTGAAATAGACCCCGATCTCGGCACTCGCCGCAGCGATCCGATCCCAGCGGAGGTGGCGGGTGAGGAGGTAGGCAACGCTGGCGACAAACGTGACGAAGAACGCGAGATAGGCGAGCCACGCGGCGGGGACATGCACGTACATGATCCGGACAAGATCCTGCTGGACAGAATCGGCGGGGCTGACCATCGCGAGCGTGAAAGCGATAAGCAGCGAGAGGGCAATCGCTACCCACGGCCACCGGCGTGTGCGCGTCTGCGCCGTCATCACGTCTCCTGTAGAGGACTGGCGGTCAACACCCCAATAATGGCCACGACCAGCACCACGGCGACCATCAGCAGTACCCACGAAACAATACTGTGGCCAAGCCGCAAACCTTCGTAGGCCTGAGTCGCTCCGAGCAGCAGCGGAACCGACAGCGGGGCGACGAGAAGCGGCACAAGAGCGGTGCCCGCGCTGGTGCTGTTGACGATCGAACCCGTGAGCGTCCCGAGGAGTGCGAGACCAATGGCGGCAATGAGCAACGTGACGATCAGCCAGGGGACACCGATTATCGAGATGTTGTAAAGGCCGACCGCGACCACGCCGACCACCACCTCGAAAATCAACAGAAGGAGCGTCGCCGCGGCGGCGCGTCCCACGAATCCCGCGGCAGGGTCGAGGCCGAGGAGCGAGGATGCGTCCTGCTGCGGCACGGTGTCACTCGATGCCTTGCCGACGGCGACCAAGACGCCGAACAGCATCACGATCACCCAGTACATCCCCGGGCCGATATCGCGCAGGAGCGCTGCATCCGTGCCGACGGCGAGGGGAATGAGCAGAAGAGCAATCGCTCCGAATGGAACGGTGATCCACAGAACATCGCCTCGACGGCGCTCGCGAAGCAGATCGCACCCTGCGACTGCCCGGACCTGATGCCAGAAGCCACTGGTCATGACAGCGTCCCTCCGGCGAGTTCCACCGAGCGATGGGCGATGGCATTGATACGCTTCCGATCGTGCGAAACCACGACGACCGCTCCACCGTCAGCGGCCTTGCGCTCGATCAGACCTTCCACCAGATCGACGGCATCCTGATCGAGCGCCGAGTGGGGTTCATCGAGCAGAAGGAGCGATCGGTCGATCATCAGCTCGCGGGCAAATTCGGTGCGGCGCTGCATGCCATGCGATGAGGCACCGGCCTTGCGATCCGTCGCCCCGGAGAGGCCCACGGCAGCCAACGCCTCTGCCGCTCGCTCGGTCGGCACGTTCGCCACCCGCGCCGCGTAACGCAGGTTCTCCCCCAGCGTCAGCTCGGGGTAAATGCCGGGCACGTGACCGATCATCCCGATTCGCCGGCGCACGTCGTAGCGGTCCGGCGACGAGAGGTCTGCCCCGAGAACCGTTCCCGTGCCCTGCGCCGGACGGATCAACGTGGCGATCAGGCGCAGCATCGTGGTCTTGCCCGCCCCGTTGGCTCCGAAGAGCCCCACCACCTCGCCCGCGCCGACCTCGAGATCGACGCTGCGGAGGATCTGCATCGATCCGATCCGAACGCCGACGCCGGAGAGCGAAACAAGGGGTGTGTCGGTCACGATTGGGAAGTGTACGGACGTCGAGATCACTCGCGCCGCAGGATGAATCGGAGGCACCGCGCGAAAGCGGGAATACCCCCTAGGGGTATTAGGGTTGCACCCGGGAGACCACACGAAACGGAGTATGAACCGCATGGCAACCGTCAACCTCACCAAAGACACATTCGAAGAGACGATCCTCGAGAACGACGTAGTGCTCGTCGATTTCTGGGCCGAATGGTGCGGCCCCTGCAAGATGTTCGCCCCGACCTACGAGACGGTTTCGGAGAAGTTCCCGAACATTGTGTTCGCGAAGGTCGACACGGAAGACCAACAAGAGCTTGCCGGCTACTTCCAGATCCGCTCCATCCCCACGCTCATGGCGTTCAAGGAGAAGATCGGTGTCTTCTCGCAGCCCGGAGCGCTCCCCGAGGACGCCCTGGTCGATCTCATCAAGCAGATCGAAGGCCTCGAAATGGACGCCGTTCGCAAAGAGATCGAAGACGCGGGCGAAGAACATGACCACGACAACGAGGGCCACGATCACGACCATGATCACGAGGCCGCGGAGTCGAGCAGCTGAGTATTTGGTAGCTGAGTAGCAATGAAGAACGGCCCGGGACATCCCGGGCCGTTCTTCATGTCTGAGGTTCGTCTCGCCGCGGTCACGACCCCGAGAGGCGGTCCTGGATTCGAAGCACGAGCAGGGTGAGCCAAGGCGACGGCGATCGCTTGTCGGCGAAGCTCCACCCGGACCACGAGCGGAACATCGCCGATGCGGCGTATCGACCATCGACGTCAGCCTGCGCTGTGATCACTTCGACCATCTCGGCCAGACGGGAATCGGAGCGCGCCGCGGGAAAGCGGCTGAGGACATCGGTGACGTGAAGGATGTCGTACCACACGAACGGATACCGGAGCTTGCGGAATTCGGTCCCGATTCCGAACATCCTGAGCTTGTACTCGGCCTGATGCTGCCAATGGTCGAGCAGCGCCTCGATCGCCGGCTCCACCAATCGGTCGCGCCCGGGCAGCGAGGTCATCGACAATGCCTTGAGAGCGTAGGTCGTGGCCATCGGACACGTGTCGTCCTTGCGCCCCGGCCCGGAGAAACCCGGCAGAGCCTGGGAGCCGCCGCACCTCCATCCGTTGCCCTCGATCCGGAGCGCCAGAGCGTCGACGGCCTGCCGAACGTTTGCTTCCCGCTCGTAGCCAAGCGCCAGCAAGGCGTAGAGGAGCGTCGGCGCGTCGCACAGCATCCAGCACCACTGTTCGACATCTGTTTCCTTCGTCAGGAAACGCGGAAGCCACAGGAACGTCTCGAACTGTTCGCCGTCGAAGTGCCCAAGAACAGATTCCGCGACATCGTCGATGCCCGGATCGCCACGCATCAGGCCGAAATCGGCGAGTGTCGACAGCGCGTACAGCGGATGGGCCGCATCATTGTGGCGCTTGAGGGCGTAGCCCGGCCAGGAAGCCGCCCGCTCGATCAATCCCCGAACCTCGGCGCTCGAGACCATTTCGGCACGGGCGCGAGCGACGTCGGGGTCGTTCGTCGACCGGTGCTCGAGATCCAACCGCGTCCGGTAGCGCGTCCACGGTTCTCCACTCTCCAACAGCCACGAGAGATCGGTGTTCACGCCGAGCGCGCTCATGTCGTCACGCTACTCGACCCTCTCGATGGATCAATCCGCAAGGCGAAGCGACGAGCCGATTGGTCGGCGTCAGTCGGATGGAACCTTGGCAAGGTCATCCACCACTTCGGCGCCAAGGGCGGTGAGGATCTGGGGCGGGGCGAGAACCTTGCGGTCGCGACTGCCGCCGCCGAGAACGATGCGCGATCGTTCCATCACCCGATGATCGACCCACAGCGGGATCTCCGGGGGAAGGCCGAACGGGGTGACCCCGCCGATGGCCATGCCGGTCAGCCGTTCGGTTTCGGCTCCGCTCGCGAACGATGCCTTGCGCACGCCCAGCTTCTTCTTGACCACCCGGTTCACGTCGAGCCTGGTCGTGGCAAGCACCACACACACGGCATACACGGGCGGATCGGACTTGCCGGCGACCAGGATCGTGTTGGCGGAATCGTCGAGTGCGAACCCGTAGGCCTCACAGAACTGCGCGGTGTCGGCCAGGTCCGGGTCACACGGGAAGATCTCGAACTCGACCTCCGACGCCTTCAGGGCCTCGATCAATGCGTCGGCCATTCCGTCGCCTCCTGGGTCTCGAGGTTGTTGGGGGATCGTAGGAGAACTTCTGTGGGCATCGGCTTTTGGACGGTCCTGTCCTCCCCTTCAGCGGGAGGTGCCGAGCGCAGCGAGGCGGAGGGCGGTCACGGGACTCCACAAACCGAGCGACACCGCCGACCACGAGCTGCTCGACCCCTTCCATCAGCGCCTAACGGCGCTGCCACCTTCCCCTGAGGGGAAGGAGCCGGAACGCCTCCCGTTCTGAGAAGCAAGAACGGCGCCTATCTCCAACTACTTGGTGCCGAGGACGAGGTCGGCGATCAGGCGTTGGGCTTCGTCGAGGTTCTCTCGGTAGACCATTACGTTCAGGCGGTAGGCGCCCATCATTCCCGGTTCGGTGATGACCGAAGACGGGATGTCGGCATCGGTCAGCCTTCCCCAGGCCTCGTCTGCAATGTCACGTTCGGTGAACAGCGCCGCCGTCACCAGATCGTCAGGTTTCGCCATCAGCCCTCCGCTCCTCCTGTGAAATTCCAAGATCCAAGACGCATCGTCGGCACGTACATGATGCCGGGGGCGAACTCCGAGTCCGCGAACCGGGCATCGTTGCCGAGGCCGAGAATGGCGCCGTCACCGAGTGCATCGACAAACGACTGGGTGAACCGCATGTTGGTCACAGCGTCGGTGATCTTCCCATTCTCGATCATGAACGTGCCGTTGCGCGTCAGCCCGGTCACGACCATCGTCTTCGGGTCGAGTATGCGGCAGTAGTTGAACATCGAGACATAGATGCCCCACTCGACGCCGGCGATCAGTTCGTCCGGTGCACTATCCCCACCGCCGACGAACACGTTGGTCGGGATCGGACCCCAGCTCTCGGCGCCCGGCAGGTTGTTGCCGGTAGAGGCAACGCCAAGCTTCCTGGCCGTCTTGCGGTTGTGGGCAACCCCGCGGGTGACTCCATCGACAACGAGGTCGAGATGCCCCTTCGGTGTCCCCTCCGTATCGAACGGCACACCCATGGCGCGCGGATCGGTGACGTCGTCCCACATCTGAAAATGCTCATCAAACTGCCGGGTCCCGAGGTCCACGAAGGACTGCCCCTCGGACAGCATCTTCCCGTTGAGTCCGTAGAAACCCAGGAACACGGCGGTGGTTGCCACCGCCTCGGGGGCGAGAATGACCTCGTACTCCCCTGGCTTCGCATCGAACGGGGCGGCGGAATCGATGGCCCGACGTGCGGCGAGTTCGCCAACCGCAGCTCCATCGAGGTCTCCGATGGCGACGGAAGCGGCATGCGCCCCGCCCGCCGACGTGCCGGTCTGGTGGATCCCGTCGATGATGGCGCTGGAGTGACGACCGGAGATGGACTGTCCGGCCGAGTTCGCAAACGCCTCCGTGCGGCCCTCGGTCTGGCAGTAGCCCGCAGCGAGCATGCCGTTGCCGGCGTCGACAAATGCCTTCACCAAGTCGGCACGGGCCGCCGGTTCGGCGTCGTACGTCGCGTTGTCGACATGTACGACCGGAGATACCGCGGCGGGCAGTGCGAGACCGGGCCAGTCCTCGTCGACCGGCTGCAGTGCGGCCGTCTCGAGGGCAGCCTCGACGAATGCGCCGAGCGAGTCGGGCGTGGTGGTCGTCGTGCGAGCCGATGCAACGCGGCCATCCAAAGCAACCCGCAGAGACACCGCCTCGCCGTCTTCAGCGACGTTCTGGTGGATGAACGAGTTGGCGAATCGCGTCAGCGCCAAGTTGCCGTTGGATGCAACAACCTCCGCTTCGGCTCGATCGCCGATCAATTCGAGGACCCGTTCGGTGAGTTCGGTGGCCCGGGTCATCCTCGCACCCCCACTCGCACGTTCTTGAATCGTCCAGGCGCAGCCGAGTGTCCCGTGTGGGCGACCTGCATCGGCTGTCCTTTGCCGCAGTTCGGTGTCCCCCAATGGACCCACTCGTCGCCGCCCGCGAGGCGGTCGAGGCTCCCCCAGAACACCGGGCCGATCCCGGTGTAGGTGGGATTCTTCAGCATGCGACCGAGCTTGCCGTTCTTGACCTCCCACGCAATCTCCGTACCGAACTGAAAGTTGAGCCGTTTGTCGTCGATCGACCAGGAACGGTTCGTTGACATGTAGACGCCGTCGTCGGTGTCGGCGATGATCTCGTCGAGCGACGAGTCACCGGGGAGCAGTCCCACGTTCGTCATCCGGACCATCGGGAGCCGGTTGTAGCCATCACCCCTCACCATCCCACCCGGCGGTAGTCCCGCGATCGCCGCGGAGTCACGCCCGGAGAGCACACCGACCCAGATGCCGTTCTTGACGATGTCGACCGGCTGGGCTCTCGTACCTTCGTCGTCGTATCCAAACGTTCCAAGTGCGCCGGGCAGCGTGGCGTCGGCTGTGACGTTCATCAGATCAGAACCGAACCGGAACGTTCCGAGCTTCGGGAGCTGCAAATGCGATGTGCCGGCAAAGGCCGCCTCCCATCCCAGGATCCGGTCGAGTTCGATAGCGTGACCAACCGATTCGTGGATCTGGAGGGCGAGCTGAGACCCTTCGAGAATGAGGTCGGTCTCGCTCTCTTCCATCTCGTCCGCAGTGAGCAGCGCTGCAGCCTCTTCGGCAATCCGACCGGCGTTCCCTGCGTAGTCCCACTTGCGAACCGTTTCATACCCACCGGTCTCGTACTGGCCGAACGACTGGGGGTAGGAGCGTCGCTGGCTCTCTCGCTCGCCGAGGGCTGTGGCGTCGAAGCCGCCCCCCGACTCAACGAGATGCTGGTGGATGCGGTGGCCTTGGGACGACACGAACCACTTGTTGGTGTCGTAGAACGTGAGGTTCCCGGTGGCGATCGCGATGCCGTCTACATCCTGCATCGTCTTGGTCACACCAACCAGGAGGTCGACCTTCTCGGAGAGAGCCACGCCGAACGGATCCTCTTCGTACGGCGTCTCGTAGGTGTCCTGCACCACATCGACATCGGCGAATTGCATCGGGTCGCCGGACACGACGGCGCTTGCCCGTGCAATTTCGGCCGCCCGTTCGCCGGCGGCCGTTGCCGCAGGTCGGGTCAGGTCAGCGGTGGCAAAGAATCCCCATGATGAGCCGATCAGCGCCCGCACGCCGACACCGGTCTGCTCGGTGCGGTCGAGGGACTGCACCGCCTGGTTCTGAACGTCGATGGCCTCTTGCTTGGTCACCACTACCCGCGCATCGGCGTAGGTCGCGCCGGCTGCGAGGGCGCCTTCGACGGCGGCAGTTGCATAGTCGTACATGGCGGCCAGCGTAGCGATCTGTTCCTGGCCGACGGGAGGCGAAATGGCGGAAGAGGACGCAGCGGGACCGGGTTAAGGCCATCCGCCCCTATCGACCGGATCACCAGCGAGCGACGATCCTCAGAACCGCCCGGGTCAGGAACTGTTGAGTGAATTGGCTGGATCGACTCTCGCGAACAGCGAAGGTTCTTGTCGCGCTCTCGATCGCGCTCTTCTTCGTCCTCGCGGTCATCGTGTTGCCGGCCGCAGCGTGGCTCGTGGGCGATGAGAGCTTCACCGCTACCTCCGGCGACGGCTTCTGCTCGGACTGCCACACGATGCAGCCATTCGTCGACTCAGCTGCCGACAGCGTGCACGGTGGCAACAACCGAGCCGGGATCTCCGCCGAGTGCACAACCTGCCACCTTCCACACGACAGCTCGTGGAACTACCTCACGTCGAAGCTGGAGACCGGAGCCCACGACATTTGGGTTCAGACCTTCAGCGACACTTCGCAGATCGACTGGAAGGCCAAGACCGAGCATCGAGAGGAGTTCGTCTATGACTCCGGATGCCTCACCTGCCACGTCGAACTTGAAGCGGCCACGGCCGGCAAGCGCCAGCACGACAACTACTTCGCAGGCGTGATCGATTCGAAGTGCGTGACCTGCCACGCCGGGGTTGGCCACTCGAACCTCAACCAGTACTTGCTCGAGCACAAGTATCGGCCATGACGGATTCCACAAACGGTCCCGAAGGAGAAGAGCCAGTGAGACGACACCGATGGCGCATGGGGTTCTGGATCGTCGTCACGATCGCTGTGTTCGGGCTGATCGCTGTTGCATGCACCGGCGACGCTTCCGATGGCGAAGTCGCGAGTGATCCCCTCGCGGAACTGTCGGCCGAGGCGAAGGAATGCGTTGAGTGCCACGCCACCGAAACGCCCGGAATCGTCTCAGACTGGGATGGCACGGCGCATGCCGCCGAAGCTGTTTCGTGCGTCGACTGCCATGAGGTTCCCTCCAACTCCCTCCTTGCGATCCCCAACATCGAGGGTCACGAAGACGTCACAGTCGCTGTGGCTGCCCTGGTCGCCCCGAACACCTGCGGCGAATGCCACGAGACGCAGGTCGAGCAGTTCAACGAGAGCGGCCACTTCCGAGCGGCGCTCCAGATCGAGCCGAAGCAGGCGATGTCCGACCTCGTGTTCGTGCACGAAGGCCAGAACCACCCGGAAGTGAGCGGCGCGTCGGACGAGACCGGCTGCGTTCAGTGCCACGGCACCCGAGTCGAGATCGAGAATGGCCGGGCGAGCTCGGAGACCTGGCCGTCGGCTGGTATCGGCACGATCTGGCCGGACGAATCGGTCGGCAACTGCGCGGTATGCCATACCCGGCACGCTTTCGACATTGCCGAAGCGCGCAAGCCGGCGGCCTGCGCCAGCTGCCACCTCGGACCGGACCACCCGGACATCGAAATCTACGAGAACAGCAAGCACGGCCAGATCTTCGACGCCGAAGGCGAAGAGTGGGTGTGGGATAGCCCTCCGGGCGAATGGGAGCCCGGCGACTATCGAGCACCAACGTGTGCGACATGTCACATGAGCGGTATCGGCGATCTCACCATGACGCACAATGTGTCCGAGCGCCTGTACTGGAACCTGTGGGCGCCGAGGTCGGAGGTTCGCAACAGCCCGGACCCGTTGTCCCCTCTCACAGGGGACGGACCGGCAGGCCGCGAAATGATGAAGACGGTGTGCGCCGAGTGCCACTCCAGCGACTTCGCCAACAAGTATTTCGAGAGTGGCGACCGGGCCGTGCAGCTCTACAACGAGTCGTACTACGACCCGGCAGTCGGCATGAAGGCAGACCTCGCCGAGCGCGGCCTGCTCAAGGAGAATCCATGGAAGGACGAGTTCCAGATCCTCTACTACCACCTGTGGCACCACGAAGGTCGCCGAGCCCGCCAGGGAGCGATGATGGGCGGACCGGACTACGCCCACTGGCACGGCTTCTTCGAACTGATGCAAGACATCTACGCGATGGAAGACATCTACGAAGAGCGCATCGCAACCGGTGAGATCGAAGGCTGAGGCGAAGTAGGAAGACACGAGACGCCGCGGCAGTCTTTCGTCTTGCTGGTAGCTGGCAGCTGGTGTCTTGACTAACGACT
>CAZONX010000050.1:0-13934 GCA_964581295.1 uncultured Acidimicrobiaceae bacterium | reverse complement strand
GGCGATCGACGATGATCTCCAAGTGGAGTTCGCCCATGCCTTCGATGATCGTTTGGCCGGTCTCCTCGTCGCCGCTGACCCGGAACGTCGGGTCCTCTTCTGCGAGTTTCGCGAGCGCCTCGCCGAGCTTGTCCTGGTCGGCCTTCGTCTTGGGTTCAATCGCCACCGAGATGACCGGCTCCGGAAAGGTCATGGTCTCGAGCTGGATCGGTGCACTCGGGCTGGCGAGCGTGTCGCCGGTCTTCGTGTGCTTGAGCCCCACGGCGGCGACGATGTCGCCGGTGTGGATCTCGCTGAGGTCCTCCTGCTTGGAGGCGTGCATCCGAAGAAGGCGACCAAAGCGTTCCTTCTTGCCATCGGTGGTGTTCAAGACGGCGTCGCCCTTGTCGGCGGTTCCCGAATAGACCCGGAAGTATGTGAGCTTGCCGACGTAGGGGTCGGTCATGATCTTGAAGGCCAACGCTGAGAACGGCTCGTTGTCGTCGGCCTTGCGGAAAAGAACTTCGTCCTCATGGCGGGGTTTGAATCCCTCGGTCGGCGGCAGTTCCTCCGGTGAGGGAAGGTACGCCACGACTGCGTCGAGCAACGGCTGAACACCCTTGTTCTTGAACGCCGACCCAAGAAGGACCGGCACGAAGTCGCGGTTGACTGTGCCACGACGGATCACGATCCGAATCTCCTCCGGATCCAGGTCGTGGTCTTCGAGGTACTTCTCGAGCAGCGCCTCATCTTCGGCGGCAACGACGTCGAGCATCTTGTGATGCCACTCGTCCGCGACCTCGCGGTAGACGTCCGGGATCTCGACGACCTCGCGCTCCTTGCCATCCTCGTCGTGCCACACGATGGCGTTCATCTCGACGAGATCGATCACGCCGTGGAATTCGCCTTCGGCGCCCATGGGAATCTGCAATGCCACCGGGTTCCCCCCGAGGCGTTCGACAATCGACTCGACCGCCGCGAAGAAGTCGGAACCGATCCGGTCCATCTTGTTGATGAAGCAGATCCGGGGCACGCCGTATTTGTCGGCCTGGCGCCAGACGGTCTCCGACTGGGGCTCAACACCCGAAACGGCATCGAATACGGCAACCGCGCCGTCGAGCACGCGCAACGACCGCTCGACTTCGACGGTGAAGTCGACGTGTCCCGGCGTGTCGATGATGTTGATGACATGGCCGTTCCACGAGCAGGTCGTGGCGGCAGACGTGATCGTGATGCCGCGCTCTTGCTCTTGCTCCATCCAGTCCATGACGGCCGCGCCTTCATGGACCTCACCCAGCTTGTAGGTGCGTCCCGTGTAGTAGAGGATCCGCTCGGTCACCGTGGTCTTGCCCGCGTCGATGTGGGCCATGATCCCGATGTTTCGGATCTTCTCGAGGCTGATGGTGCGTGCCATGGGATATCGGTGCTCCTGGACTACCAGCGGTAGTGAGCGAACGCCTTGTTCGACTCCGCCATCTTGTGGACGTCTTCACGTCGCTTGACCGCGGATCCGGTGCGGTTGGAGGCGTCGAGGATCTCACCGGCGAGGCGCCCGGCCATGGTGGGCTCTCTGCGCTTGCGGGCGAACTCGACGAGCCAACGAACGGCGAGGGTCTGGCCGCGGCGAGGACGGACCTCGACCGGGACCTGATACGACGAACCGCCGACGCGGCGCGAACGCACTTCGAGGGAGGGGCGGATGTTGTCGATCGCCCGCTTGAGAACGGTCAGCGGCTCGGAGCCGGTGCGCTGTTCAACGGTGTCCAACGCGCCGTACACGATGCGGCGGGCGGCGCCCTTCTTGCCACGCCAGAGCACCTTGTTGATGACCTGGGTGACGAGGACGGATCGATAGATCGGATCTGGTTCGAGCTTGCGAACCTCGGCTGGTGCGCGACGCATGCCTAGGACTCCTTCTTCGTGCCGTAGAGGGAACGCCCTTGCCTGCGGCCTTCGACGGCGGCGGCATCGAGAACTCCACGAATGACCTTGTATCGCACACCCGGAAGGTCTTTCACACGACCACCGCGGACGAGCACGATCGAGTGCTCCTGGAGGTTGTGGCCTTCACCGGGGATGTATGCGGTGATTTCCGCCCCGGAGGTGAGGCGGACACGAGCAACCTTGCGAAGCGCCGAGTTCGGCTTCTTCGGGGTCACCGTGTAGACGCGCGTGCAGACGCCGCGGCGTTGCGGCGAACCTGCGAGACCAACGGTCTTCGATTTCTTCGGCTTCGGCGTCCGGCCCTGGCGGACCAGCTGCTGTACGGTCGGCACGTTTGGGTACCGTCTCTCTCTCTTCTCGGCGCACCCCAACCCGAGGGACTCGGAATCGGGGCTCTGACGAACGAAAATCGGCGCCGCCACACAGCGTGACGTCGCCGATCCCTACTGTGAGTCGCTCCGCTCACAACAGCGCTCTTGCGAACGCCTCAGGGTAAGCGCGGACTCCGGCGGGAAACCGGATGCGGAAGTATAGGGAGTCCGGGTTCTACTGCGCAACACGCGAAATCCACGCGTACCCAGGGTTCGCCACGTCCTATTTGACGTCCTGAGCCCACAGAATTGATGGGGAACTCAAATCGGGAACGTCGGAGGCTCCTCTTCGGGCTGGAAGACCTCGGACTGTTCGGGCACCGGCACCGCCGCGTCGGGCTTCGCTGCCGGTGTGGCGTCGGATCGCAGACCCATGAAGGTGATCATGGCGACGAATATCGCCAGGAACGTCTGGTCGTAGTAAAACGCTGCGGCGACGGCCACGACACCGGCGATGACCGAAACGACCTTGGCGATCGACGCCGCTCGCGTCGGAGCGACCATCTCGAGGGCATGCTGGAGCATGTGGCCGCCGTCGAGCGGCAGGATCGGGACCCAATTGAGTATGCCCCAGACCAGCCCGGCATACACGAAACTCTCGAGAAACGTGATGGCAAGGTTCCCGAATCCGTCCAGGGCTCCGGAACGGCCAAGCCCGATCACGACGAGACCCGCAGCGATGCCAACCGCCGAGCCGGCCGCAGAGATCAGGAAGCGCCGGCCCGGGCCGATGTCACGGTCCGTCGCCCACGAGGTGAACCCGCCGAGGGCAAACAGCGTGACCGACACCGAGACGCCACCGAACGCTCGTGCGGTGAACGCGTGCCCCGACTCGTGCAGGAGGACGGCAAGGAACACGGCGGCGGTCCAGGCAGCAATCTCCCATCCGCTATACGCGCCGAGGCCGAACACGGCAACAAGCAAGAACGACCAATGCACAGAGACGGGAACGCCGAGCAGGGGAAACTTGATCACGGATCAACGATAGGGCCGGCCAACGCAAAGGAGGCGACCCGTCTGGGCCGCCTCCTTACCTGGTTCGTTATCGAGCGGGCGACTAGTCCTCAGAGTCCTCATCGTCGAGTTCCGCCGTGCCACCGAGCGACGCAAGCCACTCGGCCGGATCGGCAGGCAAGCCCTCGTCGACCGATTCGACCGGCTCGTCGCCAAACAGCCCGAGCGCCGTGACGACGCTGGCATCCGGCAACATGGGCTCGATGCCCTGGTAGTAATCCGAACCCGTGCCCGACGGGATCAGTTTGCCGATGATGACGTTCTCCTTGAGGCCCCGCATGAAGTCGGAGCGAGACTGGAGCGCCGCTTCGGTGAGCACCCGGGTGGTCTCCTGGAACGACGCCGCAGAGAGCCACGAGTCGGTTGCCAGCGAGGCCTTGGTGATACCCATCAGCTCGGGACGTCCCTCGGCCGGACCCTTGCCGTCTTCGACGAGCTCACGGTTGAGGCGACGGAACTCCTTCTGATCCACCAGCTCGTTCGGCAGGTAGTGCGAGTCACCTGGGTTGGCAACGCGCACCCGGCGCAGCATCTGACGCACGACGAGCTCAATGTGCTTGTCGTGGATGTCGACGCCCTGTGAGCGGTAGACCTCCTGAACCTGGTCAACGAGGTAGCGCTGACAGGCGCGAATGCCCTGGATCTCGAGAACTTCCTTCGGGTCCAGCGGACCCTCGGTGAGCTGGGATCCCGGCTCGATGATGTCGCCTTCGGAAACGCGAAGTCGGGCGCGCCGTGGAAGCGCATACCGGACCTCGTCGTCGCCGCTGGTAACAACGACGATGCGAGCGTTGGTCTCTTCGTCGGTCTCGAGCTTGATCACACCGCCTGTGTCGGCGAGGATCGCCTTCCCCTTCGGGGTACGGGCCTCGAACAGCTCGACCACGCGTGGCAGACCGTGCGTGATGTCCTCACCGGCGACACCGCCGGTGTGGAACGTACGCATCGTCAGCTGCGTGCCCGGCTCGCCGATCGACTGGGCTGCCATGATGCCAACGGCCGTTCCCGGCTCGACGATGACGCCTGTTGCGAGATCGATGCCGTAGGAATCCTGGCTGATGCCGTAGCGGGACTCATCGGTGAGCGGCGAACGAACCCGGACCTCGGTGACGTCCGACAGCTCCTCGAGCCCGATCACCGCGTCGCGGTCGATAATGAAGCCCTGCTTGAGCCTGCGACCGTCCGGCAATGGGACGACCTTGCGACCCTCCTTGACATCCTCGGCGAGCATGCGCCCGAAGAGGTGGTTTTGGAGGTGGCGCACGGGGGTACCGTCGGCCTGACGGGTATTGATCACGATGCCCGGATCCTCGGTCGGCTCGTCGTGGATGATGATCTCCTGCGAGACGTCAACCAGGCGACGAGTCAGATAGCCGGAGTCGGCAGTACGCAGCGCCGTATCGGCGAGGCCCTTCCGAGCGCCGTGCGTCGAGATGAAGTACTCGAGCACCGACAGCCCTTCACGGAAGTTCGACTTGATCGGCTGGGCGATGATGTCACCCTTCGGGTTGGCCACAAGACCACGCATGCCTGCGATCTGGCGCAGCTGCATGATGTTCCCGCGAGCGCCCGAACGGACCATCATGTCCATCGGGTTGAACTTCTCCGCCATGAGGGTCGCCGACATGGCGTCCTTCACCTTGTCGGTGGCTTCGGTCCAGATCTCGATGAGTTCCTGGTGACGCTCGGCGTCGGTGATGACACCCTTCTGGTAGAGGCCTTCCATCTTTTCGGCGCGAGCCTCGAAGCTGGCAATGATCTCGGCCTTCTCCGGCGGGGTCTTCACGTCTTCGAGACCGATCGTGAGACCGGCCTTCGTGGCGAACGTGAAGCCGAGTGTCTTGATCGAGTCGAGCGTGTTGGCCACGTCCGGCTTGTCGTAGTTGCGGATGATCTCGTCGATCAGCGTCCGCACGTCCGACTTGAGGACCGGCGCATTCACGTAGGGGAAGCCTGGTGGGAACGCCTCATTGAGGATCGCCCGCCCAAGCGTCGTCTCGGTGAGCCCATCCGGATCCACCGTCTCTTCGGCAATCAACGCACCAAGCGACCGCTTCAGCTTCGCGTGAAGTTCCGGGTCGCCAGCGAGCCAACCGACTCGCAGCTTGATCGGAGCGTGCAGCGACAGGTCGCCGACCTCGTAGGCCATCCGTGCTTCGTCGATGTCCGAGAAGGAGCGGCCTGCGCCCTTTCCGTCTTCGGTGATCTCGGACAGGTAGAACACACCGATGATCATGTCCTGCCCCGGTGTCACGATCGGACGGCCGGAGGCAGGTGAGCGGACGTTGTTCGACGACAGCATCAGGATGCGAGCCTCGGCCTGTGCTTCTGCCGAGAGCGGAAGGTGGACTGCCATCTGGTCTCCGTCGAAGTCGGCGTTGAACGCCTCGCAGACGAGCGGATGCAGCTGGATCGCCTTGCCCTCAACCAGGACCGGCTCAAAGGCCTGAATCCCGAGACGGTGCAGCGTCGGTGCGCGGTTCAGCAACACGGGGTGCTCTTCGA
This sequence comes from uncultured Acidimicrobiaceae bacterium, assembly GCA_964581295.1. GTDB lineage: Bacteria > Actinomycetota > Acidimicrobiia > Spongiisociales > UBA5794 > JAHEEL01. The sequence goes on along the minus strand of CAZONX010000050.1, from coordinate 8,121 downwards.
TGACGTCGCCGAGCACGTTCCACACCTGGTTGCGGCGCCGCTCGACCATGCGTTTCGCAGCCTTGATGTTTTGCGCCTCGCCGATGTCGACGAGCCGCTTCATCACGAACGGCTTGAACAGCTCGAGCGCCATGATCTTCGGGAGACCGCACTGGTGCAGGCGAAGCTGGGGACCAACGACGATCACCGAGCGACCGGAGTAGTCGACGCGCTTTCCGAGCAGGTTCTGACGGAACCGTCCCTGCTTGCCCTTCAGCATGTCGGACAGCGACTTGAGTGGGCGGTTGCCCGGACCCGTCACCGCGCGGCCGCGGCGGCCATTGTCGAACAATGCATCGACGGCCTCTTGAAGCATCCGCTTCTCGTTGTTCACGATGATCTCGGGTGCGCCGAGGTCGATGAGTCGCTTGAGGCGGTTGTTGCGGTTGATCACGCGGCGGTAGAGATCGTTGAGGTCCGACGTTGCGAACCGGCCACCGTCGAGCTGCACCATCGGGCGAAGGTCCGGCGGGATCACCGGGACGACCTCGACGATCATGCTCTTCGGATCGTTTGTGCCTTCCGAGAACGGCTTGACGACCTTCATGCGCTTCATCGCACGCTGCTTGCGCTGCTGCGACGTGGCGTCGAGGTCGGTCTTGAGACGCTCCATCTCCGCATCGAGGTCGAGACGGCTGATGAGGTCCTTGACGTTCTCAGCTCCCATGCCACCGCTGTAGTAGTCGCCGTAGCGGTCGCTGATCTCGCGCCAGAGCTGCTCGGATTCGATCAGCTGCTTGGGTTTCATCGTGCGGAACGTATCGAAGGCCTCTTGGAGGAGCTCTTCTTCCACGACGGAGCGCTCTTCGCGGTCCTTGATCTCGCGCTCGACTTCGCGACGGCGGGCGTTGACCTCCTGGGTCTTCGCTCCGGCCTCTTCCATCTGGTTGAGCTCTTGCTCGAGACGCTCGAGACGCGCCTCTTTCCACTCGGCCAGCTCTTCGCGGATCAGTTCGAGCTCGTGACGGGCCGCGTCCTCGAGGTCGGCCAGGTCTTCGTGGCGCTTCTCCTCATCGATGTGGGTGATGAGATAGGCCGCGAAGTAGATGACCTTCTCGAGCTCCTTCGGAGACATGTCGAGGAGGTAGCCGAGACGGCTCGGCACGCCCTTGAAGTACCAGATGTGTGTGACTGGGGCCGCCAACTCAATGTGGCCCATGCGCTCACGACGCACCTTTGCACGGGTGACTTCCACGCCGCACCGCTCACAGATGATGCCGCGGAATCGCACCCGCTTGTACTTGCCGCAGTAGCACTCCCAGTCGCGCGTCGGCCCGAAGATGCGCTCGTCGAAGAGGCCTTCCTTCTCGGGCTTAAGCGTCCGGTAGTTGATGGTCTCCGGCTTCTTGACCTCGCCATAGGACCAGGCTCGGATTTGATCCGATGCCGCGAGGCTGATCTTCAGTTCATCGAACAGTTGTGTCACCATCTACTCCCGTCAGCCTCAGACGTTGGTCTCGGCCTTTTCAGGCCGAGAGATATCGATACCAAGCGATGCCGCCGTGCGGAACACGTCTTCTTCGAGTTCCTTGAACTCCACTTCCTCACCGGCCGAGAGCATCTCGACGTTGAGGCAGAGGCTCTGCATCTCTTTGACCAGGACCTTGAATGACTCAGGGATGCCTGGCTCTGGAATGTTCTCGCCCTTGACGATCGCTTCGTAGACCTTGACGCGCCCGCGCACGTCGTCGGACTTGATCGTCAGGACCTCTTGCAGGGCGTACGCGGCGCCGTAGGCCTCGAGTGCCCACACTTCCATCTCTCCGAACCGCTGGCCGCCGAACTGCGCCTTACCGCCGAGGGGCTGCTGCGTGATCATCGAGTAGGGACCGGTCGACCGTGCGTGGATCTTGTCATCCACGAGGTGGACCAGCTTCAGGATGTACATGTACCCGACCGTGATCGGAGAGTCGAACGGCTCGCCCGTACGACCGTCGAACAGTGTGGCCTTACCAACGCCGTCGACGAGAACGTCGCCGTCGCGGTTCGGCATCGTGTTGTCGAGGAGCTTGAGGATCTCGTCCTCGCGGGCGCCGTCGAACACCGGCGTGGCGATCTTCGTCCAGGCTGGGGCTCCGCCCGATGCCGGACTCTCGAGATCGCCGAACGCGTTCCAGCCCTGAGCCGCTGCCCACCCGAGGTGGGTTTCGAGGACCTGACCGAGGTTCATCCGCGACGGGACACCGAGCGGCGACAAGATGATGTCGACAGGGGTGCCGTCGGGGAGGAACGGCATATCGTCCTCTGGGAGGATCTTCGCGATGACGCCCTTGTTGCCGTGGCGTCCGGCGAGCTTGTCGCCCTCCGAAATCTTGCGCTGCTTGGCAACGTAGACCCGCACGAGTTCGTTCATGCCCGGGGGAAGGTCGTGGCCCTCGTCCCGGCGGAACTCCTTGACGGCAATCGCCTTTCCTGTCTCGCCGTGTGGAACCTTCAGCGAAACGTCACGCACCTCGCGCGCCTTCTCGCCGAAGATCGCTCGCAGCAGCCGCTCTTCGGGCGTCAGCTCGGTCTCACCCTTCGGCGTGATCTTGCCGACGAGGTAGTCGCCGGGGTCGACGTCGGCGCCGATGCGGATGATGCCGCGGTCGTCGAGATCCTGGAGGACCTCTTCCGCCACGTTCGGGATGTCACGCGTGATCTCTTCGGCGCCGAGCTTGGTGTCCCGGGCCTCGATCTCGTGCTCCTCGATGTGGATCGACGTCAACACGTCGTCCTTGACGAGGCGCTCGGAGAGGATGATCGCATCCTCATAGTTGTGGCCGTTCCACGGCATGAAGGCAACCAGGAGGTTCCGGCCGAGCGCGAGCTCGCCGAGTTCCGTCGACGGACCGTCAGCGAGGACGTCGCCGGCCTTCACCGTGTCGCCTTCGGCGACGATCGGCTTCTGGTTGATCGATGTCCCCTGGTTGGAGCGCTCGAACTTGAGGAGTTTGAAGGAGTGCTTCTTGTTGGCGCCCTTCTCCTTGACCACGATCTCGTCGCCGGTCACGGTCACCACTTCACCGTCAACCGGAGCAATGATCACGTCGCCGGAGTCTTCGGCGGTGCGAGCCTCGATGCCGGTTCCGACAAGCGGAGCATCCGTCGTGACGAGTGGCACGGCCTGTCGCTGCATGTTCGAACCCATGAGCGCACGGTTTGCGTCGTCATGCTCGAGGAACGGGATCAACGCAGTGGAGACAGAGACAAGCTGCTTCGGAGAGACGTCCATGTAGTCGACGTCCGCCGGGACGACCGAGTCAATTTCACCACCGGTCTTGCGCACGAGCACCCGTTCGTTGGCGAAGGATGCGTCGCTGTTGAGTGGCGCGTTCGCCTGGGCGATGACGTGGCCTTCTTCTTGCGATGCCGTCAGGTAGTCGATCTTGGAGGTGACCTTGCCCTTGGTCACTCGGCGATACGGGGACTCGATGAATCCGAATCGGTTGACCTTGGCATACGAAGCGAGCGAACCGATGAGACCGATGTTCGGACCCTCCGGCGTCTCGATCGGGCACATGCGTCCGTAGTGGGACGGGTGAACGTCTCGCACTTCGAAACCGGCACGCTCACGCGACAGACCGCCTGGGCCGAGGGCCGAGAGGCGACGCCGGTGCGTGAGGCTTGCGAGCGGGTTCGGCTGGTCCATGAACTGGCTCAGCTGGCTCGTTCCGAAGAACTCCTTGATGGAGGCGACAACCGGCCGAATGTTGATCAGAGTCTGGGGGGTAATCGCCTCAGGGTCCTGGGTCGTCATCCGCTCGCGCACGACTCGCTCGAGGCGGCTCAGTCCGACGCGGATCTGGTTTTGGATCAACTCACCAACCGTGCGCACGCGCCGGTTTTGGAAGTTGTCGATATCGTCGGTGTGGAAGCCGGCCTCACGGTTATGCAGCGCCATGAGGTAGCGGATCGTGTCGAGGATGTCGTCGTCGGCGAGGAGACCGTCCTCGCTCTGGATGTACGCGTCGATGTCGATCTGCGGATGTGACAGCTTCTGGTTCAGCTTGTAGCGGCCGACCCGTGTGAGGTCGTAGCGCTTCGGGTTGTTGAACAGCGTGTTGATGAGTCCGCGGGCCGACTCGACTGTGGTGAGCTCGCCCGGCCGCAGCTTGCGGTAGAGATCGAGCAACGCCTCGTCCTTGGTCGAGGTCGGATCCTTGGCGAGCGTTTCGCGGATCAGCTCGGATCCGTCGAAGAGGGCGAGGATCTCCTCGTCCGTCTCGGCGAGACCGAGCGCCCGAATGAACGTGGTGACAAACTGACGGCGTTTCCGGTCGACGCGTACGCCAACGGTGCCCTTCTTGTCGACGTCGAACTCGAGCCAAGCTCCACGGCCCGGGATCACCTTTGCCGAGTAGAGGTCCCTGTCTGAGGTCTTGTCCACCGAGACGTCGAAGTAGACGCCGGGGCTGCGGACAAGCTGGCTGACGACGACACGCTCGGTGCCGTTGATGATGAACGTTCCGTTGTCGGTCATCATCGGGAAGTCGCCGAGGAACACCTGCTGTTCCTTGATCTCACCCGTCTCGCGGTTGAGGAATCGAGCGGTAACGAACAACGGCATCGAGTAATTGCTGTCGCGGTCCTTCGCCTCTTCGATCGTCTCGGTCGGATCGCCGAAGCGATGATCGGTCAGTTCGAGAGCAAGGTTGCCGGTGAAGTCCTCGATCGGCGAGATTTCCTCGAAGATCTGACGCAGCCCGCGCTCGATGAAGCCATCAAAGGATTCACGTTGTACGGCGAGAAGGTCGGGAAGGGGTTGGACTTCGGGCAACTTGGCGAAGGAGAGTCGGGAAGAGCGCGCACGGACCAAGGGAGGATCCTCCTCGTATGAATGCAGTCAGCGGGAGCTGTGGGCAGGGCTGGGAACGACACAGAATAGCATAAATTCGGGATAGCGCACAACTATCCCGGCTCTGCCTGCGGAGAGTCGAGGACGAACGTTCAATTTGCCTGTGCAATGTACCAAGAACCCCGAGGGCGAGTCAAGGATGTCGAGGGGGTCGCCAGTCGCCAGTCCCCAGTCGCCAGTCCCCAGCACGAGCCGACAGGCCGTGCTCCGGTGGTGCCTCGTGACCATTCGTGCTCCTAGAGGTTGGCCGGTTGGGTTGTGAAGCCGCTGCAGTCGGGAACGATGTCGATAACGACTGCGTCTTGCGGCACACCGCGGAGATCAACCTCGGATGAGGAGGCGAACACGGTGAGCTGGTTGATCACTGCTCCGAACGCTACGTGACAAATCCCGTTGTCGGGCATTCCGTCGCTGAGTTGCAGTTTCCACATCGTGAGTTTGTCGAGAGACCATGACACCTGTCGGAAGATCAGCGTCGTGCCGCGAGGGATGACCGCAGCGAGCCCTGCGGGGTCGAACACCGCGAGGTCCGTGATGCCGTAGATGTCCGGACCGCCGTAGATCGGGAGTTGTCCCGCCCAGAGATCGCCCCACACGACCCACGAGTGGTCGGCAGCATGGTCGATCCCATCGGTGTCGTTGATCGTGGTGACCAGACCCCACAGAAGAGATCCGAATTCGCCGAAGTACTCTGTCCCATCGAACGACTCGGAATACGGCTCGCCGGTACCCTCAATGACGAGATCGGGAACCGGTGGCTCGAATACCGAACCGTCGCCTCGACTGCATCCCGCCAAGACGACAGCGAGAACAACGATCGATCCGACCGATCGCGCGAAACGTCCGACTCCCATATGGGAAACGATACCCAGCTCTGGCTCGACAAACGCAGGAGGGGAGCGACCGAAGCCGCTCCCCTCTCGTCAGGTATCGAGTACTTGCTACTTGAGCTCCACCGTGGCGCCGGCACCCTCGAGGGTCTCCTTGGCCTTCTCGGCGGACTCCTTGTCGGCGCCTTCGATAACAGCAGCCGGAGCGCTGTCAACGAGATCCTTGGCTTCCTTCAGACCGAGGCTGGTGAGCCCACGGACTTCCTTGATCACCTGGATCTTCTTGTCGCCTGCGGCGATGAGGACAACGTCGAACTCGTCCTTCTCTTCTTCGGCGGCGTCTTCGCCACCACCAGCGGCGGGTGCCATGGCCATAGCCATCGGCGCTGCCGCGGTCACATCGAACTTCTCCTCAAAGGCTTTGAGGAACTCGGATAGCTCGAGGACACTCATCTCCTCGAAGACACCGAGCAGTTTTTCGCTCGTCATCTTGGCCATGTTCTAGTCCTCCTGAACGGCGTCATCGGCCGCATCATCGGTGTCATCGGACTCGGTGCCGGCATCCTCTTCGGATGCTTCAGCAGCCGGCGCGTCTTCATTGCTTTCGGTCGGTTGAGCTTCAGGCTCGTCGCTCTCTGCTTCGACCTCCGCCTCGACTTCGGCGACGTCCTCGACGGCGGCCTCCTCAACGGCGGCCTCCTCGACAACGACTTCCTCAGCTTCAGCGGCGGCTACCTCTTCGGCGGCCTCATCGACAGAGCTCTCCTCTTCAGGAGCTTCCTCTGCGACCTCTGCTTCGACTTCGGCGACGTCCTCGACGGCGGCCTCCTCAACGGCGGCCTCCTCGACAACGACTTCCTCAGCTTCAGCGGCGGCTACCTCTTCGGCGGCCTCATCGACAGAGCTCTCCTCTTCAGGAGCTGGCGATTCGTCACCGGCAGCGGGCTGCTCGGCTTCCTTCTTCTCGAGCAGCTGCTGCATCGCCGTCGCCGTATTGCGCGGCAGGGCGGCGAGCAAGCCGGCCATCTTCGCCATCGGTGCTTCGAAGGCACCGGCGATCATGGCCAGCAGCACCTCGCGGGGTTCGATGTCCGCGAGTTCGGCGATCCGCTCGGGTGTCAGGTACTCCCGACCGAGAAGACCGCCCTTGACGACGAACACTTCATGATCCTTCGCGAAGTCGCGCAGCGTCTTTGCTGCGCCGACCGGATCACCATCGGCGAACGTCACACCAGTGGGGCCGAGCAGGAGGGCGTCGAAATCGTCGCTTTCCAGTTCGGCGGCGGCCAGACGGGCGAGGGTCATCTTCACGACCTTGAACTCGGCGCCGTTGGCACGCAGCTCCCTGCGCAGTGCTTGCTGCTCTTGTACCGAAAGCCCGGCGTACTCGGCGAGGAACACAGCTTGTGCTCCATCGAGTCGCTCTTTGATATCGGCGACGGCCTGGACCTTCTCCGGTCTTGGCATGCGTCGTCCTCCTCTACGGGCTTACTTCCACACGCCCCCGTCCTTGAGGTCGCCGGGGGTCCGAAACGTAGAACGGGCTCCCAGCAAGAGACAGGGAGCCCTCGTGAGAGGACGACCTACGCCGGCGCCGCAATGCGGACTTACACCTACCGACGGTCTCGGGCCAAGGTTGAGGTTGTGTTGGGAGAAGCGTAGAGGCGCGTCCGCCGTATCTGCAAGGCGGACCCAATCGGCAAGTAGCAAGTAGCAAGACAGAAGTAGGAACCGCCGAGGGACACGTCCCGACGCCGAGGCGGGGGCCCGTTCTTGATACTTGCTACTTCATACTTGCTACTCGACCGTCAGGTCCACTGTCTCGAAGTCTGGGATCTCGACCAACTCGATCTCGTCCTGGACCAGGGCCATATTCGCGAGTCGGTACATGAACGTACGACCGCCCTCGCTGAGGAACCAGTCGTGGATCGGGATGACAAACCGCGGCTTGACCAGGCGGGCGCGGTCGGCGCCGTTCGTCAGCGATCCCCAGGGCGCCGCGAACGGCATCGCGAGGATCGGCATGGTCTCGACAAAGCTGTGGCTGTCGCCCGGATGGCTCAGCACACCTTCGACGTGGAACCCCACGTTCTGCGGACCGGGACCGATCGGGATCCGCTCGTGGGGGGCAGCGAACTGCGGTGTCCCCTCGGTGACCGCATCAATGCCGTGTTCGGAGAGGATGGCCTGGAGCGCGGGGGTCGTCTCAACCAGTGCGTCGTTCGAGCGCTCGAGCGCCGCCTTCACGAAATCGACGGAGACATGATCGGCATGCTCGTGGGTGATCAGGATCCGATCGACGCCTTCGACCATCGACACATCAAGCCGCTCGTCCGCCCAGGAGAAGCTCCCAGGATCGAGGAGGATGCGTTTCCCGCTCACCTCGACAAGCAAGCAAGCGTGGACCAGTTTGGT
>CAZONX010000049.1:9382-14267 GCA_964581295.1 uncultured Acidimicrobiaceae bacterium | reverse complement strand
GTTCGGCCGCGGAGCGGTGAGCAGCTAGCCACCGGCTGCTCTCGTCTCCACCACGCACGTGAGGGAGGCTCGGGCCAGCTGATGCTCGCCCGCAAAAGGGGGCACAGAGCGAGATCATATCTGCGCGATCCGTTCTCCCAATCATGCCCCCTCCGCTCCACTCCGGGCTCTTACGCTCCCAGCTTCGAGTGTCCTGACCCTCAGGGGGAGGACACGACGGCGAGACACGCGACCCCCGGATCGTGACCGCGCTCGGGGCACCGCGCGCGACCACATCTGCGCGATCCGTTCTCTCACGCTGCCAGTTCCGATCTCCCAGCTTCGAGTCTCCTCACCCTCAGGGGGAGGTGGCAGCGCCGTCAGGCGCTGACGGAGGGGGTTGGGCTGCTGTGCGAGCCGGGAGTCCTCGTGATGTGGAACGGCATGACCCCCTCCGCCTCGCTGCGCTCGGCACCTCCCCCTGAAGGGGAGGACACGACGGCGAGACACGCGACCCCCGGATCGTGACCGCGCTCGGGGCACCGCGCGCGTCCACATCTGCGCGATCCGTTCTCCCAATCCGCCCCCTCCACTCCACTCCGGGCCATCGGCCAGTCCTCGCGCCTCTTCCACCCCGTGGCGGAGGCGATCAGGTGCGCATGGCTGCGTCGTCAGGCGGCGACTACTCCGCGTTGGACGAGGACGCGCCTGAGGGAGCCGGAGACGTCGGGGTCAAAGTCGTAGGCGGATCCGCGGTGGATCCGTTCGAGGCCTTCGAGTGGCGACAGGTGCATCTCGTGGACAGCCTGGTCGTAGGCGCTCGCGACCTTGATGAGCTTCGAAATCATGGGAATGTCGGGATCCTTCGCCTCGCCTGGACGGCGATAGGGGCTGTGCTGCACCCGCACGTATTGCGAGACCTCTTGGAGATACGGCGCCTCGGCAATGATCTGGGCTCCCCACCGCGCGATATCCTCGTCGGTATAGCCGGCCTTGAGGATCGCCGGCTCGGTCAGGGTGATGCGTCCGACGTCGTGCATCAACGCCGCGTATTCGAGTTCGGTCACTTCGTTGGGATGGAGCCCGATCTCTCGTGCCATCGCAACGGCGAGGTCGGCCGTGCGTGCCGAGTGCCCCCGAGGAGCAAGATCGGCGACTTCTGGGATTTGAGCGAGTGCGCGAATCATCTGCCCGTAGGTGATCCGTGTCGAGTGGTAGCGGACGAACGCCAGGTGGCTGAACGCATACGGAAGGATCGCCACCGGGAACGACCACAAGCCCATGGCGGGCCACGTCATCCCGAACAACGCACCGCCGGTGAAGATCGACAGCGCCACCGACCAATCCTCCAGAGCGAGGAGCCAGAGATAACGGGATGCAAGATCTTCGCGCTCGGTGCCGACCCATGCCGACACCAGGGCCCGCACCACGAACCAGATAACTCCGCCAGACGCGACCGCAATCAGCTGCGCCCACGCAAGCGGGAGGCTCGTGGTCTCGAGACTCGAGAGCGACCCGGATGCGACGATCCCGAAGGCCAGCATCGAGATCGACTCCGCCACGTAGTCGGAGTCGGCGTCGCGATCGACCTTCGAGCGCCAGCGCAGCACGACCCAGCCGCCGACCAGGCCCACCGAAAAGGCCGTGACCACGGAGAGCACGTCTGGAAGCAGGACGACCGCCGCGACCGCTGGACCGATCGCGAGGTTGATTCGTTTGCCCGAAGGTGTCGGAACCGAGAGGGCGTGCGTGGCCGCCATAACGCCGGCCCATGCGAGCGCTGCCCACCACGAATCACCGCTGCGCACCAACACGATGACCGATGCGGTGGCGAGCGCGACGATGCCCAGGAAGAGCGCCACCGAGATTCTGTGCAGGCGATGCTCAGCCATCCGCTCGACCCTTCGTCAGCGGTGCAAGAGGGAAGTCCCGGCCGTGGACCTGGTCGGCCTTGCGCATCTCGTCGAGACCTTCCTCGGCAATGGTCCTGGCCTCGTCGTCGGTGAGTTCGATCGTCGAGCCGTAGCTGTTGCCCGTCCGTTCCATGCCCGCGACGAAGGCCTCAACGACCTCGGGGTCGAACTGTGTACCGGCGTGGCGACGGAGCTCGGCGTAGGCGTAGGGCTGGGTGAGCGCCACGCGGTATGAGCGCGTGGATGTGATGGCGTCGAAGGTGTCGGCGACCGCGAGAATGCACGCCTCCTTGGAGGGCGTGTCGCCATGCTCGTGCCCGCCACCGTGGTATCCGTTGCCGTCGTAGTGCGCGTGATGGTTCGTTGCGATCTCAACCATCGGTTTGAGGAAGTCGACATCGTCGAGCAAGTCTTCGACGAAGTGCACATGCCGCTGCATCACTTCGTATTCCTCGTCGGTGAGCCGGGCGCGCTTGCGGATGAGTTCGCGCGGAACCGCGAGCTTGCCGACGTCGTGGATGAGAGCTGCCCACCGCACGCGTTCGAGTTGGGTCCCGTCGTAGCCCATCTCCTTGCCGATCATCTCGGCGAACCGAGCGACACGTTCGGTGTGGCCACGGGTGTAGAGGTCTTTCGCTTCGAGGGCTTTGATGAATCCACGAATCGTCGACTCCTGCGCTTCGCGCAGTCGGGCGTAGGACTCGAAGGCGAGGTACCCGACAAAGAACACAACGGCGATCAACGGGAGCGCCGCCGTCCCGATGATGAGGTAGGTCGCTCCGAGCATTCCGCCGAGGAATCCCATGCCGGTCATCGGTAGAAGGATCGCTCCAATGTGCGACCACGGGCGCACCTCCAACCGGCCATAGACGCTGCCCACGATGAAGGACACCATTCGGTAGTTTGCGAAGCCATAGGCGATCGACGCCAGCGCTGACCCCAACGCGATTCGCCACAATCCAGCATCTAACACGGATGCGGTCGCTGGCCGACCAATCCCCACAACGACCGCGAGAACGCCGCTCGCAATGGCTGCCGAGGCAACGAGCTGCCCGAAGTTGACAGCTGGCTGGAACCACCGGCGTTCGCTTATGTCGGCTGGCGCAAGTGGGCCAATTGCTGCCATCGCTGCCGTGCCCAGAACCGCCGACTCGGGGCCGAACACGACCGCCGCCGTCAGCAACACCATGATCGACGGGCTGGCGAAGAGACGGTCGTTGACCTCGACGGTGTGCCATTCGAAGTACACGAAAGCGAACGCAAACGGTACCCAGAGCCGCGGATCCGGGAATGTCTGCCAGGGCATCCAGATGAGCCCAGCAAGGATCGCAACACCGAGCGCGCCAAAACCGATCGCCAGGCGTACCTTCGTCTTGTGCTGTCGCTGGGAGATAGCGCGGGACATGTCTCGTATCCGATTGAGTTGTTGGGAGGGTCGCCCGGGTACTTACTTAGCCGACTTTGAGACTTGCCACGCCTGCCGTAAGGCCGGAGGCGAGGCTCGCAATCGTCAAACCGAGTTTGGTCAACTTGTTCTTCACGAACCTCTCCGAGAGATGCACTCGATCACGACATATCCGTCGATCACGGGACGCAGTTCCGCTCCGCTGAGGTTGATTGGAAACCCGGGTTTCCCTACCCAATCTCGGCCATCCTTGCGGATGGCCGAAACCTTTACTTTTCTAGGTGCTCGCCCGGCCCCACCGGAGAACAATGCCAAATGGCACATACGATCGTCTACCCCGCCCAAGGGCACTCACCGCATCACTGCGGTGAGTGGCACCACGCTAGAGACTTTATCCACAGGCGACAAGCGTTTCCCATCCTTGTGGTACCACTGCGCGGCACCATCCGACTACCCTTCGCAGCAATGGCGTTCAATCATCGGGAACTCGAAGAGTCGATCACACACCTCGATTCGGTCGACGCGGCACGGGTCGTCACCGACGGACCGCGCGTCTCTGAGGTACACGTGATCGCCGCATCCGACAAGCCGGCCAAGCAAGTAGTGCGCGATGTTCAATCGCTCGCCATGGCTCGGTTCGGTGCGTCGATCGACCGCCGAGTCATCTCCGTAGTCCAGATCAGTCCGACCAATCTCAACGGAGGGGCATCGCCACGACCGGCCCTCGTTGGCGTTCGCGAAGACCCCAACGGAACGCGCACCACCCTCAAGGTCACGCTTCGCCTCGATGACGAGGACCGCACCGGCACGGCAATCGGGCCGGCCGTGGCCTCGACGCGTCTACGCCTCATCGGAGAGGCGACCATCGACGCCGTCGAACAGACCATCGACGGCGTGCCTCCGATCGCCCTCGACGCCGTGACCATCACCCACGTCGGATCCCGAGATGTCATCGTCGCAATCGTGGTGAGCGCGGGCAGCGGCGGGTCGGAACACCTCACCGTCGGCTCCGCAATCTCGACCGGCGACAACGGCGAGGCCACCGTGCGAGCCGTACTCGACGCACTCAATCGCCGGATCGAGCGCCGCGTCGAGGCATGACAACTCGTCGTCGGTCGTGAGTCATCAGTCGTCGGTCGTCGGTCGTCAGTTGCCAATCGCTGAGAGAGTGGCAGCAGACCATACCCCGACGATGGAAGAATCTGGGTCAGACGGGCTTGCCGTACACGGGACCTACGGATAGCCTGACGGGAGACATGACGGGTGAGCGCTGTCCCCCGTCCCCGCTGGGGGATCGGTGACCACGACGGCCTCCCCCCGACACGGCAGAAGGCGGAGCATCACACTCGTGCGATCTCGCATCCCACTTGTACTCGCAGGTCTCCTGATCATCGCACTCATCGCGACGATCGGGCTTGCCGCGTTCACCCCGGGTGGAGCCGATTCTGCATCTGAGTCCACGACCGTCGAAACGCTCGACATGGAGTATCCGATCTCCGGCAGGGTCGCATCAGCAGTCCTCGCCCTTGCCGTCGCTCCGGTGCGGGCGGCCGACCTCGCAACGTCAACCACGATCGCCGCCGCCGAA
>CAZONX010000049.1:3174-9282 GCA_964581295.1 uncultured Acidimicrobiaceae bacterium | reverse complement strand
CCCTGGGAAGAACGGGGCATCGTTCACGGCCCGCGACGCCGCCGGAAACGAGACGACGGTGCGAATCGTCGTCACATACGACGCCCCAGACGCCACCACGACTACCAAAGCGCCCACGACCGCCACCACCAAGGCACCGTCGGGAGCGACGACCACCACCAAGGCGCCCTCGACCACCACGACGACGAAGGCCCCATCGAGCGGGTACTCGCCGCAGTGGCCGGCCGACGCCGGAGGTCGCAGGGACGTTGAGGCCTGGAGATCGGATGTCGCGAGGCATTTCAGCGCCGACCGGGTCGATTGTGTCCTCGGCATCATCTACTACGAGTCCAAGGGCGATCCGACGGCATCGAACGGTGGGCGGTATCTCGGCCTCCTGCAGCACTCCGCCAACTACTGGTCGAGTCGGGCGAAGGGTGCCGGGTTCGTCGACAGCTCCGGCCTCGTCGCAAGTCCGTTCAACGGTGAGGCGAACATCGCCGCCGGTGCATACCTTGCCGAGTACTACGACCGGATCGGCAAGGACTGGCGTTCGCCGTGGACGGTCTGGAAGAGCGTTGCGGCCTGCAGTGGCTGAACCCGTTGCGGTATCATCGCTGACATGAATCAGCCACTCAAGCAGGTCCTCCGCATCGGAGGCGTCGTCATTGGTCTCGGTGCAGCCGTTTGGGCGCTTCGTGACAAGTTGCTCCCAGCCCCGGAGATTCCCGAAGGGCCGCCACCGCGATTCCGCACCGGCAGGACGGGTGGGGATGCATCGGAATCCCCCAGTGCCGATGACCTCACCGAGGTCAAGGGCATCGGTCCCGTCTACGCAGAGCGCCTTGCCACAGCCGACGTCACGTCGTTCGCCATGCTCGCGAACGCAGACGTGGCGGCCGTTGCCGGCGCCGCGGGCGTTTCCGAATCTGCGGCCGCGTCATGGATGGAGCAAGCAGCCGCTCACACGTGAGCGGCACTTCTCCCTATCTGCTCGCACCTGAGGACCTCGGGTCGCTTCTCGACGGCGAACCAGCGTTCCGGGTGACGCAGCTCTCCGAATGGCTCTATCGGACTCCGGTGCTGACCGCCGAGGAGATGATGAACTTGCCCGGGTCGCTGCGCGAGTCCATCGGGGAAGACCTGTGGCCGTTCAGTGTCGAAGTCGATCAGAGCGCGGACGGCGGCCGGACCCGAAAGTGGCTGTTCCGAACTCCCGACGGGTCGGCCATCGAGTCGGTGCTCATGGGCTACCCGCGCCGCACGACGCTCTGCATCTCGTCGCAGGTCGGCTGCGCGATGGGCTGCACCTTCTGCGCAACCGGGCAATTCGGCTTCGACCGCCACCTCGACGCGGGCGAGATGTTCGCACAGGTTGCCTACGCGAACGCCTTCCTCCGGCAGTACCCGATCCACGGCTGTCCCGACCACGTGACGAACGTCGTCTACATGGGGATGGGCGAACCGCTCGCCAACTACGACCGGGTGCGCGAATCGCTTCGCCGACTCATCGATGTGGCAGGGATGTCGGCACGATCGGTGACCGTGTCGACGGTCGGCGTCGTGCCCGGCATGCTGCGACTCGCCGACGAGCCATGGCCGGTGTACCTCGCCGTGAGCCTCCACGGCACCGACGACCAGACCCGATCTCGGCTGGTTCCTCTGAACGACCGCTACCCGCTCGACTCGGTGATTGAGGCAGCGGAGCACTACTTCGCGTCGAAGGGTCGACGCATCTCGATCGAGTGGACGCTCATCGACGGTGCCAACGACAGCGCGGATCAGGCTTGGCAGCTCGCCGCAATCGCGAGGCGCATGCGGGCGCACATCAACGTGATTCCGCTCAACCCGACGCCGCTCAGTCCGGACCGCCCTTCGGGAGCCGAACGCACACACGCCTTCGTCAAGACACTGGTGAACGCCGGCGCCAACGCCACGTTGCGCGAGACACGCGGCCAGGAGATCGACGCCGCGTGCGGACAACTCCGACTGCGGCGGTCCTCCGAGTAGCCTTGCTCGCTCAAGGAGGGGACATCAATGCGACTCGAGATCGGAAAGCAGGCGCCGCCGTTCAGCGGACTCGACCACGACGGGAAACCGGTGGCCAACACCGACTACGACGGTCACCGACTCGTCATGTACTTCTATCCAAAGGCGTTCACCCCGGGATGCACCACTGAATCGTGCGACTTCCGGGACCGCTACCAACTGTTCGAGAAAGCCGGTTACGCGATCATCGGCGTGAGCCCGGATGCGCCGGCCGACCTCGCCCGGTTTCGCGACGAGTACGAACTCCCCTTCCCGTTGATCTCCGATCCGGATCACGAAATCGCCGAGGCGTTCGGAGCGTGGGGCATGAAGAAGAACTACGGCCGCGAGTATGAGGGTCTTATCCGATCCACCATCGTGATCGGCGACAGCGGCGCTGTCGAAGAGGCGTGGTACAACGTGAAGGCGACCGGGCATGCCGGGCGAGTTGCAGGATCGGTGGTCGGCTGATGGGGGTACGCACCGCACTGTTCCCCGTCGGGGGGCTCGGGACCCGCTTCCTCCCCGCGACGAAGGCCGTCCCGAAAGAGATGCTCCCCGTCGTGGACAAGCCGCTGATTCAGTATGCCGTAGAGGAAGCGCGTGACGCCGGAATCGAGAACTTCGTGTTCATCACAGCGCACGGGAAGATGGCGGTCGAGAACCATTTCGATCGCAACATGGAGCTCGAGCGTTTCCTGGCCGATCGTGGCCAGGATGACCTGCTCGATCTCGTCCAGATCAACGGCACCGTCCCCGGGCGCATCTCGTATGTGCGGCAGACGGAGGCGCTGGGCCTCGGCCATGCCGTGTGGTGTGCGCGCAACCTCATCGGCGACGAGCCGTTCGCGGTCCTGCTGCCCGACGAGTTGCTGCGCGGCGATCGACCGCCACTCGTCGACCTGATCGAAGTCCACCAGGAGACCGGCGGGAATGTGATCTCGGTCATCGAAGTGCCCCACGACGAGACTGGGTCCTACGGCATCGTCACCCCGGGAGCCATCGACGGCAGTGTGATCGAGGTCCAGGGGCTCGTCGAGAAGCCGGATCCGTCGGTCGCTCCGTCCAACTACGCCGCGATCGGCCGATACATCCTCGAACCGGGTGTCATGGACCTGCTCGGCCAGGGACACCGGGGCGCGGGTGGAGAGATTCAACTGACCGATGCCCTCGCCAGGCTGATAGGCAACGCGCCGTTCCACGCCGTGGTTCACGAGGGCGCGCGCTACGACTGCGGGACGAAGATCGGCTTCCTCGAAGCAAATGTGGCTCTCGCCCTCGAGCGCGACGACCTCGGCGACAACGTGGAGGAAACCCTCCGCCGCCTCCTCCCCAACTAGAACGCGTACCCAGGGTTCGCAACGCCGTATGCGACGTCCCCAGCCCACAGAACGGGTTGCGCGACGCTGATGGTCTGCAGACCTGCGAGAATTGCCGCATCCCGAACCGATGGAGGATTGATGTCGAAACTCAAGGAACTCGGAGCAGCCGGCCAGAGCCCGTGGCTGGACTTCATCCGTCGTGACATGGTGGCGAACGGGGAACTCGCCACTCTCGTCGACGAAGGCGTGACAGGCGTCACCTCAAACCCATCGATCTTTGAGGCCGCCATCGCCGGCACCGACCTCTACGACGAGACCATCGCTGTGACCGATGGCGACCCTCTCGCGGTGTTCGAGTCGCTCGCAATCGAAGACGTTCAGGGCGCAGCCGACGTGCTTCGCGGCGTGTACGACGAGACCGACGGACTCGACGGGTACGTCAGCCTCGAAGTATCCCCCACCCTCGCCGACGATGCCGAGGGAACGATTGCCGATGCCCACCGCCTGTGGGACCGAGTGAACCGTCCCAACCTGATGATCAAGGTGCCGGCCACGCCCGCCGGGATCGTGGCGATCGAAGACTTGATCGGCGCGGGCATCAACGTCAACGCCACGCTCATGTTCAGCCTCGCTGACTACGAAGCAGTCGCCATGGCCTATGTGCGCGGTGCCGAGCGCACCGACTACCCGAAGCGAATCGCTTCGGTCGCGTCGTTCTTTGTGAGCCGCGTCGACAACAAGATCGACGCTGAACTCGAGGGGATCGCCACCGACGACGCCTACCGTCTCCGAGGCTTGGCCGCCGTCGCGAACGCCAAGCTCGCCTACAAGCGCTACCAGGAGATCTTCGAAGGCGAGCCGTTCGACATCGCACGCTCGCGCGGTGCTCGACCCCAGCGTGCGCTGTGGGCTTCAACCTCAACGAAGAATCCTGCGTATTCGGATGTCCTCTATGTCGACGAACTCATCGGACCCAACACGGTGAACACGCTTCCGCCGGCGACGGTCGATGCGTTCCGTGACCACGGAACGATCGATGCAGGGGCGCTCACCAGCAACGTGAGCGATGCCCAGGCCCACTTCGATGCGCTCGCCGCCGTCGGTGTAGATGTCGACGCGGTCACTGCTGAACTGCAGGTCGAGGGCGTCGCCTCGTTCACCAAGGCGTTCGAAGGTCTCCTCGCCGCGATCAAAGCGCAGCAGGACCAGTCATGACCGTGGCCGTCCAAGTCGAAGCCGGCGAGCTCCAGGCCGCCATCGATGCGCGCCTCGCCGCTTGGGACGAATCGGAATTCCCGGCACGCCTGTGGGACCGAGACCCGACCTTGTGGTTCGACCCGCCCCGAGACGAGATCGACAATCGCCTCGGCTGGCTTACTCCCGGCGGGTCCGAAGGCATCGGGCCCATCGAGGCCTTCGCCGACGAGGCGCGAGCCGAGGGACTCACGGACGTCGTCTTGCTCGGCATGGGTGGGTCAAGCCTGGCGCCCGAGGTATTCGCATCCGTGTTCCGCGATGTCGACGGACCCAAGCTCACCGTCCTCGATTCGACGCATCCCGACGCAGCCGCCCGCGTCGCCGACGCCGTCGATCCACGAACCACGCTGTTCATCGTTGCGTCGAAGTCGGGCGGCACCCTCGAGACCCTCTCCTTCTTCCGGTACCTGTGGACCCGCGTGGGAGCGGTGGTCGACGATCCCGGGAGCCGGTTCGTTGCGATTACCGACCCCGACTCCTCGCTGGCCGCTCTCGGAACAGAGCGCGGTTTTCGCGCCGTGTTCCTCGCGCCGCCCGATGTCGGCGGTCGCTTCTCCGCACTGATCGAATTCGGACTCGTCCCCGCCGCCCTCATCGGCATCGACCTCGGACGGTTGCTCGCGGCAACCGACCGAGCAGCCTTCGCCTGCGGACCGGAGATCCCGGCATCGCAGAACCCAGCATTGAACCTTGGCGCGGCACTGGGCGAGTTCGCACTCGCTGGTCGGGACAAGGTTGTGTTCGAGCCATCAGCAGAATTCGCCGCACTCCCGGTGTGGATCGAACAGCTCATCGCCGAGTCTCTTGGCAAAGATGGCAAGGGGATCTTGCCGGTCGCCGAAGGAACCGCGGGCCCGGCCTCGGATCGCCTCAGGTTCGCTATCGGCACGAACCCGACCGAATCACCAGAATCGCCATCGATCACGATGTCGTTGGAAGATGTCTACGACGTCGGAGCCGCCATGTACATCCTCGAGATGGCCACGGCGGCCGCCGGTGCGGTGCTGGGTGTTCACCCGTTCGACCAGCCGGACGTCCAGTTGGCGAAGTCGCTCGCACACACAGCGATGACGGAAGGCCTCGGCGGATTCGACGTCAGCGAATGGCCGCTAGACGCCGACGACACCCCGGCCCATCTCACAGCGCTCCTCGGTCAAGCGGCGCCCGACGGATACGTCTCCCTCCAGGCGTACATCGAACAGACCGGCGCCACCGCTCAGCGGCTCCAGGCAATCGCCGACATGATCGCCGACGAGACCGGAGCGGTCGTGACGATCGGCTACGGACCTCGCTTCCTCCACTCGACCGGGCAGTTCCACAAGGGCGGCCCGGCCAGTGGAGTATTCCTGCAAATCGTCGACCATCCCTCGAGCGACGTCGCAGTACCCGAAACCGAATACACGTTCGGCGAACTGATCACCGCGCAGTCAATCGGTGACCAAGCGGCGCTCGTTGACCGTGGTCGCCCAGTCGGCATGGTCAATCTTGGAGCCGCAGGATCCGCCAATCTCCCGCGTCTCAA
>CAZONX010000049.1:0-3074 GCA_964581295.1 uncultured Acidimicrobiaceae bacterium | reverse complement strand
CTAGAACGGCAGACTGAGCGATCGCGTCAGGAACTCCATGTAGCCGGCGGCGTTGCGACACATGCCGGCGAATTGCTCGAGGAAATCGGGCGCCGTCACGCTCTTGCGAGACACCTTCGCCGACGCGATGAAGTCCTTGCGCTTGAGGTCGTCGATGAGCGCGTGATCCGGATCGAAGCCGCGCGGCGGCCGCTTCAGCGAGTCACCCTCCATGGCGAACGTCGATGTGAAGTCCGGATTGGACGTCATCTTCACCCAGTCGCTCGTCCGCTCGACGATGCCCTCGCGGATTGCGAGCGCCGATGGGCCGTCCGGCCGCCACAGACCGACGCCGGCGAAGCTGCCCGTCGGGTCGACGTGGAGATAGAACCCGGGCGCGTGGACGTCCTTGGCCGCTTCGTGCCGGAATTGGATGCCGAGGTGCGTCTTGTAGGGCGTCTTGTCTTTCGAGAACCGCGTGTCGCGGTAGATGCGGAACAGAGAACCTCCGACCGTCCGATCGTCGGCAATGAAGTGCGGGCTGATCTCGTGGAGATACGGCTCGAAGTCGCGAATGAACTGCAGGCCCTCGTCCTTCACGTAGCGGTCATAGCGATCGCGGTTCTCGGCGAACCACTCCCGGTTGTTGTTGGCGGCGAGGTCGTTCAGATAAGTGAACAGCGCCGGGCGGAACGAACGATCGGTTGGTGACATGGCATCAACCTATCAACCCCGACCACCGCGTGGAAGAGGTTCGACGCCGATTCAGGGGTTCGTCGGATGAGGATGAATGTCGACCGGCTGGGACGTAATCAAGCCGTCGGGAGCGATCTCGTAGAGGAGTGGAAGCACCGACTCGATCTTCGCTGCAACATCGACGGCCTCGATCACGAGGGGGAGATCCTCCGAAAGGCGCAGGACATGGGTGGTGTGCAAGATCGCCGAGCCGCCGTACCCGGCGATACCGCGGATCACCGTCGCTCCCGAGATCCCTGCCGTCCGCAAGGCGTCGACGATCGCCTCGTCAAGTGGGTGTCCGTCATGCTGGTCGCTTTCACTGATGTAGATCCGGAGCAAGCGACCTTCGGTGGTGATGGGCTCCATACCGAAAGTCTAGAACCACTGGCCGAACGCGTACCCGATTCCTGCCAGCGCTACTCCCGCAATCAGAGGCACCGCGAGGTTCTCTGCGGCTCGGCGGATTCCTGCCGGCCCGCCGGTCTCGGCCGCGAGCACCGTCTCGACCATCCACGTCGAGAACGTTGAGTAGCCGCCGAGGAAACCCACCGCCGCCGCGACGAGCAGCAGGTCCGGCACATCTCGCCCCGTCGCTATCCCCACCAGAACGCCTGCTGCGAATGCCCCCGAGAGGTTCACAACGAGCGTCCCGACCGGGAACGCCGATCGCCAGAGTCGCTGCACCATGCCGGATATGCCGTAGCGGGCGAGGGCTCCGAACGCACCGAAGACGCCGACGACTACCCACGTCATCGCGAACCCCCAAACCGCACACCGGCCAGAGCAGCCACGAACCCGACGGCGACGGAGCCCCCCGCATACACAACGGCCACCAGCCAATCACCCGAACGGATCAGCTCGAACACCTCTGTCGAGAACAGCGAGAAGGTGGTGAACGCTCCGAGCACTCCGACGCCGGCGAACGCAATGAGATACGGGGACGATCGCGCCCGACCAGCATGGCGCGCAACGAGATATCCGAGCAACAACGAACCGACGACGTTCACAGTGAAGGTTGCCCACAGGAGGTTGAGGTGCGCAGCGTCGCCCAATTCGATGACGAGGGCGCGTCCAACCGTACCGACCGCACCTCCGGCCGCTACAGCGACGCGTCGTCGGCCGGTGATCGACGTCGAAAGCGTAAGTCGGTCGGTCACGGAGAGCGGTGACGCTACCACTGAATTACCGGTCGGCGAGCACGCCCCTCCCTACGATGGCTGACAATCAACCGAACCCGAGGAGGGAATTGTGGAGCAGAAGTTCAGTCCGAAAGATGTCTTTGACCTGACATTCACCAAATTCGTAACGCCGGTCGTCATCAAGATCGCGTACATTGTGGTCTTGGTGTTCGCAGGCTTGATCTGGCTTACGATCATTTTCGCCGGCTTCGGGAACGGTTTCTGGGGCGGACTCGGAGGCATCGTCTTCGGTGGCCTGGCCTTCCTCATGATGGTGCTTCTCTACCGCATCATGTTCGAGCTCGTCATGGTCATCTTCGCCATCAAGACCAACACCGACCGTCTCCCGTAGACGGAACGGTTCGAAACGCCGGATCGTCCGGTCGCAAGGCCGGGCGATTCGTCGCGTCTGGGGAAGAGAGACGCGAGACCCGAGACGCGAGACCTCGGCACCTATCTTGCTGGTAGCTGCTAGCTGCTAGCCGGCGGATCACATTCGCTCTCGCCGGTCTGGCTCTGCGCAACGGCACCTTCCTCGATGACCCGACTCACCTTGGCCCGAATCCGCTTCACATCCGGGATCGGGTGGTACTTGTGGTCTCGCTCCGGCGCGTAATAGGGAGGGTTGAACCCGACTGTGGCGATTCCGGAGAAGTCCAGCGTCGCCGCCGCCCGTACGAGGTCGGGCAAGAACGAGACCGGCACGTCGGTGACGACGTAGCGCTCGATGGCATCCGCTATTGCTGGGAACGAACGCACCAAGGTCCACGGGTCCGAGTCGGCGGCGACCGACCGCAACAGGCAGCGCTGTCGTTGCATCCGCACATAGTCCGACGAACCCTTGCGTGCCCGCGCATACGCGAGCGCTTCGGAGCCCGACAGATGGTTCATGCCGGGTTGCACGTCGACGGTTGCCCACCGCGCACCCTCTTCTGGCGGAGAGACCTCCGATTGCAGCGCCTCCTGCACATACACGTCGACACCGCCCACCGCGTCAACCAACTCGACGAACGCCTTCATGTCGACGAGCACGTAGTAGTCGATCGAGAGACCGGTCATGTGCTCGATGACCTCACGCAGCGCCGCCATGCCGGGGTCGACTTCGTTGGGGAATGACCGCGTCCACTTGCGCGTGTATGGATAGAGGGCGTTGATCTGCTCGGGGAAGCAATGGCACGA
>CAZONX010000048.1:0-14304 GCA_964581295.1 uncultured Acidimicrobiaceae bacterium | reverse complement strand
TCGCTGATGTGTTTCTTGTAGGCCTGATGATCCCGCCAATTCTCGCCCATGCTTTGCAGCATCGCTGGTGGCATGTCCTCCATTGGAACGACGAGGTCACTGTCGACGGGCCATTCCAAGAGGAGTTCGGGGTGGTAGTCGTCGGGGTAGTACTCCTCGGGCGGGATCTCCATATCCCGAACAAACGGTTCCTGGATCTCTGCCCGACTCGTTGTTGGCATCGGAACCACCAGCTGTCCGTCGTCGAAGTCGAACTGGGGTGCCCTGCTGTTCGGAAAGTCGGGCAGAATCCCCTCCCTCACCCAGATGTCATCCTTGGTGACGTTGACCACGATCCCATCCGGGGCGCCGAAGTGGAAGGGTCCCTTCCAGTGCTCCCGAATCTCAGCAACGGTCTCCTCGTTGATGTAGGGATCGAACGGCATGTGGGTCGTCATGAACAAGCGAGGCTGAACCTTGTTTGCGAGATATCCCGCCGCATATCCCGGAGTGTGGTGCGTATCGATGGTGTAGCGACCGAGGAACGGCGGAACGCCTTGCACGCCCGAGCTGATCGCCACGAGCTCGGTCTGGGTCTCTGTGATGTATACGTCTGCACCAGCGGCGTACTTCTCATCGAGCTGGCTTGGTCTGCCATCTCCCGTCCACACGACACTCAGGCCATTCCAATTGAGTCGATAGCCCGATGCACCGTCTTTTGCGTGCGATCTCTGCCAATGAATGACCTCGACGCCGCCCTCGTCGTAGATGACGCCGCCGTTGTCTCGGAAGTCAAACTCGTTGACCTCGATGTCGTGACCCTCGCCGACGGGAAACACGCTGAACGCATCCATGTGCCAACCGAGCATCTTCTGCATGCCCTCGACCATCGCGGCCGTTCCATACTCCGGATTCCTGCCGGATGGCCCGAACACTCGGAGCGGCTTATGCCACCTGCCGGTCCAGCCACCAAACATGTAGAGGTACGGCAGCGACCCGAAGTGGTCAATGTGCAGGTGAGTGATGAACACCTTGTCCAACTCGTTGAGGGAGAAGCCACCGGCGATGTAGTTCGCGATCGAACCCTCTCCGAGGTCGAAGATGAAGTTCTCACCATTCCCGAGTTGAACGAACACCGACGTGTTCATCTGACCCGGCCGGATGAACGGTGCTGTGCCCATGAAGATGATGCGCATCTCGTCGGGACCAAGCTTCTCCGTCCTCGGAAACCAGTTCGCAGCAGACTTCAACCCAGGAGTCGGGTTGATTCCTTCGAACAGCAATCCTTCCGTCCAACGACCTGACGGAACGCCACCCGTCAACGCCTTCTGAATGTCCTCAGGACTCGACGGTTCCCTCGCATCAGCCATGCACAACTCCGCTCTCTCGTCCACTGTTGTTGATCGGACAGACCAGATTCAGGCATCCTCAGCATATTGACATCGGGACTTCAATATGGGCGGCAAGACCGAGCACCAGTTGGAACAGCATCCTCGACAGGCAATGTGAGGCAATCCGCAGATTGGTGCCCGCGTGACTACCCGGATTGAGCCTGTCGCCGTAGGCTGCGCCACGATGGCCGACATCAGAGAGCTCGCAGCACGGACGCCCGACTCGCGGAATCGGGCGATCGACTTCTACCGCGCTGCGGCGCTGACCATCGTGGTCCTTGGACACTGGCTCGCGTCCGCCGTCTACGTCGAACCGGACGGGGCCCTGCGGTTCACCAACATCCTCGAACTCGCCGACTGGACACACTGGTTGACGTGGGTGATCCAGGTGATACCGGTGTTCTTCATCGTCGGGGGCTACGCCAACTGGCTCTCGTATCACTCGGCCATCCGCCACCAGCGCTCGGTCGGTTCATGGATCACGGCGCGCTTCCGTCGTCTGATGACCCCGATCGTCCCATTCCTCGCCGTGTGGTCGGTAATCGCGATCGGTGGCGGCCTCCTCGGCGTCGACCACAGCCTGATTCGTGCCGGGAGCTTCGCCGTCGTCACGCCGCTGTGGTTCCTGGCCGTCTACCTGCTCGTGATCCTGGCCGTGCCCGCCACCGTGTGGCTGTGGTCCCGCCTCGGATGGTGGTCAATCGTGCTCGGCCTCGCTCTCGCGTTCGCCGTCGACACGCTGCGCTACACGACCGGCTACGACTGGATCGGCTGGCTCAACTTCGGATTCGTGTGGCTCACCGCCCATCAGCTTGGCTACCGATGGGCGACCGAGCGCAAGGCGCCGGCGGCGGCGCCGCTGGTTGTCAGCATCCCGATTGCTCTCGGCATCCTGCTCGCGCTCACGCTCGCCGGGCCCTACCCGATCTCGATGGTGGGTGTCCCCGGCGCCACCGAGAACAACACGCTTCCGCCGACTGCGGTGCTCGCGGTTCTCGCCGTGCTGCAATACGCCGTCGTTCGCCTTTTCGAGCCGGCAGCCGGGCGTCTCATGCAGCGCACTCGGCCGTGGATCGCCGTGGTTGCGTTCCACGCGGTGATGATGACGGTGTACGTCTGGCACCTGCCCACGATGGCCATCGTGGTCCTCGCTGGCTACTGGGCGGGATTCGGATTCAGCCTGGAACCACTCACGACCGGCTGGTGGCTCACCCGGCCGGTCTGGATTCTCGTGCTGACGATCGCCCTGTCTGGCGTCGTTGCTGTGTTCGGCCGATTCGAGCCGCGCGTGCGCTCCGGTCCCCCGCCGCGGATCCCGGTTCTGGCGTTCGGAGTGGTCGCCTCGATCGTGGCAATCTCGGCCGGGGTGGTGCTCGGCTTCGTTCCGGAGGAGGGCCTCATCCGATGGTGGGTGGTGATCCTGTTTGCCGCCGGAGTCATTGCTCTCGGAGCATTCCCGTCTCGGCGGGGACCGGACGCGAAAGAGGGGCCGCCCGCAGGCGACCCCACAACGCGTCAATAGTGGTTGGATCTATTCGGCGTCGCCCAACGTGACGAGCTTGTAGATGCCCCAGCCGAGCGCAGCGCCGACCAGCGGAGCGATCCAGTAGACCCACTGGTCGGTCCAAACCCCGGCGACGATCGACGGGCCAAGTGAACGGGCCGGGTTCACCGACGTACCCGTGGAAGGAATGAGCACGAGGTGGATCATCGTCAGCGTCAGGCCGATCGCGAGGAACGCGGTCGTCGCAGAGTTGGCGCTCGTCGTGACCTTCAAGATCACGGCAAGGAAGATGGCGGTGAACACCATCTCGAGCAGGAACACTTCCCATGCCTCGACGCCTTGGCCGAATGTCGTCATCGTGCTGGCAACCGTCTCGGTGCTCGTTGCGACGAGCAGCGTCAACGATGCGAGCGTCGCCCCGACGATCTGTGCAACCCAGTAGCCGGCCATTTCGAGTGGCTCCATGCGCTGGTCGAGCACCATCGCGAGGCTCACCGCCGGGTTGTAGTGCCCGCCCGAGACCTCTCCAAAGGCGTAGAGCCCGGCGATCAACGCAAGACCGAACGCGAACGCGACGATCACGATGTTGGTCGGTGCTCCGCCGGCCGCTGCCGAGACGATCGCTGCGGTGCCACCGAGCACCAGCACATACGTGCCGAGCACTTCGGCCGCGAGTTTGTTGACGGACATGTCCCTCCCTTGATGAGCCTGATGATTCGATCGCATGAACGGCCGCAAGGTTACACCGGCGAGTCCTCCCGCTCCGGGCAACTGCGATTGCAGACTCGAGTGGCCGTCATCCATGGTTCGGTGTCCTCCTAGGATCCGATCAAACAAGGAGCACACATGACCCGCTTCGCCTACTTCTGCGGACACGAACAGTTTCAGCCCGAAGAGATCGTCCGCCACGCCGTTCTTGCCGAGCAAGCAGGTTTCGACGCCGTGATGGTGTCGGAGCACTTCCATCCTTGGGTGGATGATGTTTCGGCATCGGGTTACGCCTTTTCGACGCTGGGAGCAATTGCCGTTGCGACCGAACGGGTCGAGATGGTGACTGCCGTCACCACGCCACTGTTCCGCTATCACCCTGCCGTCGTCGCCCAGGCCGCTGCAACGATCGACCGACTCTCAAACGGGCGCTTCCGCCTCGGTGTCGGAACCGGCGAGAACCTCAACGAAGGACCGCTCGGATACGACTTCCCGAAGTATGCCGAGCGAGCCAGCCGGATGCGCGAAGCTCTTGAGATCATGCGACGGCTTCTCGACGGCGAGAAGCTCACGTTCGAAGGCGATTGGTACCGGACGGATAGGGCGAAGCTCTACAGCCCCCCGATTTCGGATCTCCCCATTTGGATGGCCGCCGGCGGCCCCAAGTCAGCCGCACTCGCCGCAACGATGGCGCAGGGGATCATCACTTCCGTCCGAGACCCGGAAGTCACGGTCGAACGGGTCATCGACCCGGCGTCGAATGCGGCAGCGCAAGCCCAACGCCCGCGACCGACCATCGCCGCGAGCCGCTGGACCGTGCGTGCCGATTCGCCCGAGACGGCTTGGGAAGCGCTCGGCGCATGGCGCGGGTTGCGGGCGCCCGGTCGTCTCGATGCGGTCGATCCCGCCGACCTCCGTGCTCGAGCCGACGAAATGGACCGTGCAGAAGTGCTTTCGTCATACACCATGGTCTCGGGACCGCAGGACTACATCGATGCGTACCGGCCGCTCGTCACCGAGATTGGTGCCGACGTGGTGACCCTTCAAACAACGTCGCTCGACCAGGAAGCAACCATCGCGATGCTCGGATCTGACGTGCTCCCGACGTTGCGCGCCTTGAGTTCCTAGCTATCGGACGCCTCGATGAGGCCGAGCGCCCGCCGGGCAAAGTCGTCACCGTGTCCACCCGCATCGATCGCTGCCCACATTGCCGGGACCACGACCGTCTCGTACGCGTCGCGAATCGTGGCACCACTGTCATCGTCGGGCAGCGAGGCGAGGTAGACCCCAAGCGGTTCCACGAAGCCCGGAGCCAGCGTCGCGACCAAATCGACCGACCAGCCGTCGACGTCTCTCGTGAACGTCGGTGCAGACGCTTCCTCCTGAACGCTGACCGTCACTACAGCCCATTGCTCACCGCCCGCCTCGAGATCGTTCGCAGCGCCGACGTTCAACGTCGAGATGGGCCTGCCTGCGAATGCATCGAAGCCCTCTCGAAACGATGACCAGTAGGCGGCCGCTGCTGCCGGCGTGACACCGTCGTCCAACATTGCGGCAACGTCAGGTGCTGGAAGGCTGTTCTCGGCCGCCATCACCAGAACGAGAGACGGTTCGAACACGGCGGCAGTGGCGGCGTCGAAGTCCCTCACCTCCACGGCCTCGGCCCACCCAGCGACCACTGCCGGAGCCGATGCTTCGGCATCATCACCGGAGGATCCGCACCCAGCGGCTACCACGGCGAGGACCAACGCGAGCAAGACAAGTGTCTTCATAGCGATCGGAGGCTACCGAGCTACCCCATCTAGGCGCCAGCGCCACGACCGAGTAGCTTCTCCCCTGTGAACAGCGCTCTCGTCAAATCACTGGCTCTCGGGGCCGTTGCCGGCGTCGTCGCCGGGCTTTTCGGTGTGGGCGGCGGAGTCATCGTCGTCCCCGGACTCGTGCTGTGGCTCGCCTTGAGCCAGCAGGAGGCATCGGGCACGTCGACGGCGACCATCGTGGCCTCATCGGCGGCGGCGATGATTGCCTTCGGCATCAGCGGTGATGTCGATTGGAGCGCCGCCGGGTTCCTCCTCGTTGGCTCCGTCGCCGGCGCGTGGCTGGGTGCCTGGGTCGCCGACCGGGTCAACGAGCGCATCCTCGCCATCTCGTTTGCTGCGGTGCTCACCATCGCCGGGGTCAGGATGCTCTTCTGATGCTGCTCGAGATCCTCTCCCTCATCGCGGTCGGCCTCGTCGCCGGAACAATCGCCGCTGCGCTCGGGCTTGGCGGCGGCATCATCTTCGTTCCGACCTTGGTCGTCCTCTTCGGGTTCGAGCAGCACGTCGCCCAGGGCACATCGCTCGCCGTGATCTTTCCGACCGCGATCGTCGCAACGATCGCGCATGCCAAGATGGGAAGCGTCCGTATGAAGATCGCCGTGCCCATCGGTCTCGCGGGCATCGTCGGCGCCGTTGTTGGTGCCCGGGTCGCCCTGCAACTCGATGCCAATCTGCTGCGCCGCATGTTCGGCGTGTTCCTGATCCTCCTCGCGGTGCGCATGGCGTGGCGAGCGTGGAAGATCAACGCCCAATCGGAGCCTTCACCCGACCCGTCGTGACCAGCAGACGACGCGCGTCTGGATCCGACAGGTCCGATCGCCGCGCCAACACGATCAGGTATGAGAGGCCGAGTGCCTCCATTAGCCACATCCGGGCATCGGTGAGCAGCCACCCGAGATAGGAGCCAACCGTATCGAACGGGGTCGAGGCGAATTCCCACCCGAGGAATGGCCACCACAGCGTTGTCGGTATGCGCCACATTCCGTCGAGGATGAGATGGATCAGCACACCAACAGCCAGCGACATCCACCGCTTCCGGGGGCGTCCCCTTCGCGTCGTCGCCATGACGACGCCGAGAGTCAACGTGGCGAACAGAAGTGAGTGGGCCGCGAGGCGGACGCTGCCGAACGTAGACCAGAACACGAATCCGATCGGCGTGTCAAGCAGATCAGGCAGCACGGCTCCGAGCGCCAGGAAGCGCAGGTCCATAGCTTCGTCTCGAAAGGCGTATCGGATGAGCGCGATCGTCGCTCCGACGTGCCAGAACAGCATGGTGTGTCAGGGAACGAGGATCGCCCGGCAGTGCACACAACGCGGCGGATCCTGCTGCCGTGCCTCGTTCTCCTCTGCGGACGACAGCATCAGATGACACGCGCCGCACAAGCCGCCGCTCAGCGCGCCGACGGCTCGACCGTCGCGGGTCTCGCGGAGGCTCTCGTAGAGGCCGATGAGGTCTTCGTCGATGAGCGGCATGACGTCGACCTTGCGCCGCTCCTTCACCGCGAGCTCCTCGTCGATCGTCTTCCATGCTTCGCGGATACCCGCTTCGAGCTGTCCCTTGCGGTCGGTGGCAACCACGAGCTCCTCGTCGAGGCGGGCGATATCAGCTTCGATCGTCTCCCGGGATTCCATGAGGGCCAGTACTTCGTCTTCCATGCCCGAGGTCTTGGTCTTGAGCATTTCGACCTCTCGGCGGAGATAGTCGGCGTCTCGTGCGCTCAGGCCGCCGGCGTAGAGGCGCATCTCTTCGGCACCGGCCTTCTGCTGGGCAAGCTCCAG
This sequence comes from uncultured Acidimicrobiaceae bacterium, assembly GCA_964581295.1. Classification (GTDB taxonomy): domain Bacteria; phylum Actinomycetota; class Acidimicrobiia; order Spongiisociales; family UBA5794; genus JAHEEL01. The sequence goes on along the minus strand of CAZONX010000048.1, from coordinate 7,123 downwards.
CTCGCCGTTGGTTTTATCGATCGCGAGTTCGGTTTCGCGCATGCGACCCTGGGCCACTTCGAGATCGGCCGCAAGGCGTACCGTGATGTCATGAGCAGAGCGGTAGTCGGTGAGCTCAGGGAGATTCTGGCGTTGATCGATGAGGCGGTCGATTTGGGAGTCGACCTCCTGAAGATCGAGGAGGTCGTGCAGACTCCTCACAGGCTCCATGGGGCTTCCTTCCACGCTCATTGTCTCGTTGTGCCGATTCCGTCTCGGTGCCGATCCGTTTCGGTGACCGCAGCGTACCGCGTTCGGCGTACCCGGGAGTCGCCGGGCACCGCGGCATCACACCAGAACTTTGGAGACCGAGGCGAGTCCGTCTTCGATGCGAGCCGGGCTGTAGCCGAGATGCTCGAAGACGCGGGCGACCGCGTGATTGTTGGGAAGGAAGACAGCGTCGAGCGATTCGAAGCCGTTCTCACGCGCCGGGCCCTCGAGACGCCGCAAGAGCTCGGTGGCGATTCCGAGCCGGCGCCATCCGGGGTCGACAGCGACGGCGACTTCGGCGGTGTTGCTGTCCGGGTGGCACTCATACCTGGCAACGGCCACGCCTTCTCCCTGCGTATCTCGTCCGATCAGCGCAAGACGACGGCGATAGTCAACCTCTGCGAGATAGTGGATCTGACGGTCCGTGATGTGCGGAGCGGCCGTGAAGAAGCGATGCAACAGGGTCTCGCGATCGGCGCGCTCGATTGCCTCGGCGAGATCGTCCACGTCTGATGGAAGGATCGCTCGCACCCACACCATTCGACCATCGCTCACCTCGAACGAGTCCTCGAGATGCTCGGGGTACGACTCGGGAAGCTCTGCATCAGTTGGTACAGGAACCATGCTTGCAATTGTACGCACATTCATTGTCTAGAGCTAGCATCAGTCTCGTTCCCGGGCGGAACAGATCCCCCGCCGGTAGCGTTGCACACATCATGTGGAAGCCACGCAACGCCAGCATGCCAACGCCCGACCGGACGCTCCCCGATCGCACCGCACCGATCGAAATCAGCGGGACGCATTACGTTACCGGGGCGACCATCACTCCTCCCTTCCCAGCCGACCTCGAAACGGTCTTCTTGGCCATGGGGTGCTTCTGGGGAGCCGAACGCGCCTTCTGGATGATCGACGGCGTGTCCTCTACGGCGGTCGGATACGCCGGGGGCAGCACCCGCAATCCCTCATACGAGGACGTCTGCTCCGGGAAGACCGGCCACACCGAGGCAGTCCTCGTGGCGTTCGATCCGACCGTCGTGACGTTCGACGACCTGTTGAAACACTTCTGGGAGTCCCACGATCCGACACAAGGGATGCGCCAGGGTCCCGACCGAGGATCGCAATACCGATCCGCGATCTACACGACCACCAGCGCACAACACAGCGCGGCCACGGCTTCTCGGGATCGATACGCCGAGCAGCTCTCCGTCGCCGGCTTCGGTGCCATCACGACGGAGATCGAACCGGCAGGCGACTTCTTCTACGCCGAGCAATACCACCAGCAGTACTTGGCCAGGAACCTGGCGAGAGCAGGCATGGACCTGCAGGCCTTCTACTTCGGAGAGACACCAGCACCGTCACACCCGATTGCAGCCGAGGGCTACTGCGGGATGGAGCCGACGGGGGTTGCGTGTCCAATTGGACTCCAGGTGGAGGCGTCACCGCCACCCGACGCGACGTAGGCCGATACATGTGACGCGATGGTGTCCCGGAGCGAAAGCGCTCGGCTAGGGCATCTTGGCTGTGCTATCGGCGAAGCTTGCTCTCAGGCTGGCACCGAACAAGGCGACACCCACGAGAGCGGCTATGGCGATCAGTGCTATCAGCAACGCGTACTCAACCATGCTGGCCCCGCGTTCGTCAATCAGTTTGATCCAGATGCGGCGTGAGATATCTCTCATCAGTCCCTCCACGTTCATCGTCAATATACCGCGAGCCTCAGTTGGGCCGAATGGGTCGATCGGACCAATTGCGGAGTCGTGCACTCCTTTGGATGCGACGCCGACCGAGCTCGAGCGGTGTAGTGCGACCCACTCGGCGAGTCCACCCAGGTCCCGCAAACCGCCTGCCGATCGAGTCGGGAGATACGAGAGTTTGTGAGTCCAGGCAAGGGGTTCCCGGCGACCGGGTTCCTCGTTCTCAGTATGCTCGGCCTCATCGTCACAATCCCGTTCGTCGTTCGCTCCAACACGGTCGATGCGACCGCTGAACAGATATGGTCGGCAGTCTTGTTGGGTGGATTCAGCGTTTTCTGGCCGTTTCCACGGGCAATCGCTCACCGCTCCGCCACCGTCTGGTTGCCGCAATACACCTGTTCAACGATCGATATCGGCCTCTTGCTCGGGCACGTTGGTGCCGATAGACGGTTACAGGCAGACGAGCCCGGGCCGATTAGGGGGACCGAGCGATGACGACCGCACGCAGCAGCCAAGTGAGTCTCACCCCGTCTGGGGTACGACGGATGGGCTATGTCGTGACGATTGTCGTCGCCGCCGGCCTGCTCTACCTCGTCAACAACCTGTTGTCGTGGGATGCCGCTCCGTTCCTCACCGAGGACTTCGAGCGGATCATCCCCATCCTCAATGCAGCGCTCATCGCCGGTATTGTCGTGAACGCCATCTGGGTTCTCTACGACGCGGCGTGGGTTCGCTCTCTCGGCCAGGTCATCCTCAACCTGGCGGTCATTGGCGCCGCTGCGCTCACCCTCAAGGTCTTCCCATTCAACTTCAATGCGTACAGCTTCAATTGGGAAGCGGTGGTCACGTTCGCCCTCGTCTTCCTGATCCTCGGCCTTGCCATCGCAACGATCGTCGAACTCGTCAAGCTCGGCGGAATGATCGTCAACGACTAGTTGCCCGCCACCGACGGCGTCGGAGGCAGAGAGCGAAAGCTCCAGCGGCTATCCGGTCGGCGACCAGCGGTAGTCCTCGGGGATCGAGTCGGCCCCTTCCCACACGACACGGCGGAACTCGTCGGGGTCGGTGTTGCCCTCCGAGTTGATCAACAGGACTTGAGAATCCGGTCCGAGCCCGAGATAGTCCTTCAAGGAGGCAAACTCCGGGTATTCGGCGATGAACATCAACGCCCCAAGCGTGACGGCCCCGGACTCACCCGAGACCACGAACGGGTCGCCGGCCAGGGGCGTTGCGTAGACGCGCATGCCTTTGGCCGCGACGTAGTCGGGGCACGCCGCGAACGCATCGACGGAGTCCCACAACACCCGCCACGCAATCGGGCTTGGCTCTCCGCACGCCAATCCAGCCATGATCGTCTTCAAATCACCGCCGACCGCGTGGGGCTCGCCGTCACCGATTCGGGCGGATTGGAGGAGGCACTCAGCTGTGGCGGGCTCAACGACCACCGATGTTGGCCGGTTGGCCCCGAAGCGGGATGCGTAGAAGCCGATGGTTGCAGCCGCGAGCGCTCCGACGCCGCCCTGCACGAACACATGGGTGGGCTTCACCAGCCCTTGTCCGGCCAGCTGCTCCTGCGCCTCCGACAGCATTGTCGTGTATCCCTGCATGACCCACTTGGGGATGTCCTCGTAGCCTTCCCAGGACGTGTCGGAGATGACCTGCCATCCGTTGACGTCGGCATCGGCGCTCGCTTGGCGTACCGCGTCGTCGTAGGTGCCGTTCACCACCCGCACGTCGGCGCCGTAGCCGGCAATCGCATCGATCCGAGCCTGGGACGTGTCCTTGTGCACGTAGATCACTGCCCGGCAGTTCAGCCGGTCGGCCGCCCACGCTACGCCGCGACCGTGGTTGCCATCGGTGGCGGTGGCGAATGTCAGGTCCCCGAGCTTCGCCCGCGTTTCGTCCGAGATCAGCTCGCCGAAAGACAGCGCCTTTCCTTCGAGGCCGAGCACCGACTTGATGAAGCTGTAGATCGCAAACGAACCACCAAGCACCTTGAACGAGTTCAGGCTGAGTCGCTGAGACTCGTCCTTCACCCAGATCCCCCCGACCCCGATCATCGCGGCCAGGTTCGACAGATTGCGCAACGGACTGATCTGGTAGCCGGGGATCTGGCGGTGGAAGCTCCGGGTCTGTTCGAAGACCTCCTTGGGGAAGTACTCGGCGACGGCGTCGCTCGCGGTCACGGTCCTCGCTCGCGAATTCTCGACCCAGTCGATCGGTGTGGTGTGTGCCATGCACCCACTGTATCGCCTCGTCAGACCGGCAGTGCTCGGCTGGACGGTGCCGGCCCGACGTCGTACGCTCGGTCGAGGAGCGACCGCCAATGGAAGGGGCATCATGCGAGTCCTCGTATCGGCAGCATCGAAACACGGAGCGACGGCTGAAATCGGCGAACGCCTGGGTGCCACACTTCGCGAACGGGGCTTCAACGTCACGGTCGCGACGCCCGAATCGGCGCTCCCTGGCGACAGCTACGACGGGATTGTGCTCGGTAGTGGCGTCTACGCCGGACACTGGCTGAAGGATGCGAAGGCACTGGTCGAGCGCATTGCAGCGTGCGACCCGGTGCCGCCGACCTGGCTGTTCTCGAGCGGCCCGCTCGGCCACCCACCGAAGCCCGACGAAGACCCCGTGGATGTTGCGGCAATCGTCGAGACGCTCCCTCCCGTCGAGCATCGAATCTTCTCCGGCAAGATCGACAAGAGCCGCCTCGGGTTCGGAGAGAAAGCCATCATGATCGCGGTCCGAGCGCCCGACAGTGACTACCGGGACTGGGAGGAGATCGCGGCATGGGCCGGCGAAATTGCGCGTTCGCTCAATGCAGATACCGCGGACCAGCCGGAAACGAGTAGCTAGACGTAGTCCCGCCACCCGTGCTTCGGCTCGTAGCCGAGCACCCGACGGGCCTTGTCGATCGATAGCAGCGTGTCGCGACCTTCGACGGAGCCGCGAATCGGGACGGCCGGATACACCTCGGCCATGAGATCGGCGCTGTCGCGGGTCATGCAGGTGTCGGCTGCGGCCACGATGAACGCGTCGGCGCCGGATACGTCGGCGGTGAGCGACAACCGTGCAGCCTGGGCAACGTCGCGGGCGTCAACGTAGCCCCATAGATTCCATGCCCGAATCGTCGGGTCTTCCCAGAACCCTGGGAACCGCGAGGCGTACTCCCACTCCTCCATGATGTTCGAGATCCGCAGCGCCACATACGGGAGGCCGGTCCATCGGCTGAATTGCTCTGCAATCACCTCACCGGCGAGCTTCGACAACGCGTAGTGGAACTCGGGGAGGCGGGGGTGTTCCTCATCGATCGGCGCGTAGCGGGGGCTCTCGCGTTCGAAGGGGATGCCGATCAGCGTCTCCGACGACGCCCAGACCACGCGTTCGAGCTTCAGTTGGGCGGCGGCCGAGAACACGTTGTACGTCGACATCATGTTGATACGGAAGGTCTCGCCCTCGGGCACGACATGGGGTGCAGGGATTGCTGCGAGGTGGATCACCGCGTCGGCACCGCTCAGCGCTTCGATGGTCTGGCCGAGGTCAGTCAGGTCGGCAACGAGCGTCGGATCGTCCGGTTGCATCGAGGCGGCAACGTCGACCGAGATGACGTCGAATCCGCGTTCGGTGAGGTCGGCGACCACGGCGCGACCTGCCTTGCCACTTCCGCCGGTCACGATCACACGCTGCAAGGGAATTCTCCTATCGGGACGCCATCCTACGCACCGGCGACTGACGGCTTTCTGCGAGAGTGACGACCGGGAAGCGGCTCGCTGCGCGCAGCTGGGCTACGCGGGTTCCGATCTCACGGTGATCGTGTGCCAACCCTCAGCACCGTTGGGAGCCGGTGTCACCTCATCGGCCGTCTGGGTGAAGCCGGCCCGATCGGTTGCTCGGACGCGGACCCGGTGCTCTCCTTCGGCGAACATTGTCGGCAGCATCCACTGCCGCCACGCATCGTCGGAGAGCGGCTCGCTCAGCTCGGTCTCGGTCCAAGGGCCGTCGTCGACCTGGATCTCGACCCGTTCGATCCCGTTCCCCGGCGACCACGCGACGCCGGCGACGGTGTATTCGCCGACCGGGAGCCTGACGCCGTTCTTTGGGCGATCGATCCTCGACTGAGTCTTGATGGGAGCCTCCTTCGACCAGCCGCGTGGCACCCAGTATCCGTCGAATGCGTCCCAGGTGGTCAGTTCGATCTCCTTGATCCACTTGGTCGCAGAGACGTAGCCGTAGAGGCCGGGGATGACCAAGCGGGCGGGGAAGCCGTGGTCCGCCGGGAGGACCTCCCGGTTCATGCCGATGGCGAGCATGGCATCGCGCCCGTCGAATGCGATCTCGGTCGGGAAACCAGCGGTCCAATCATCCGTGGACCGGGCGACGATTTGGTCCGCCCCGCTCTGCACCCCCGCCATCTCGAGCAGATCCTTGAGGTAGACCCCGGTCCAGAGCGCGTTGCCGACGAGCCCTCCCCCGACCTTGTTCGAGACGCACGACAGGGTCACGTATCGCTCGACGAGCGGCATGGCTGCAATATCGGCGTAGTTCAAGACGACCTCCCGAGCGACCATGCCCTTGATGGTCAGCGTCCATTCTTCGGGGTCGACCGCAGGCACGACGAGGGCCGTGTCGATGCGGTAGAAGTCGTCGTTCGCTACGACGATCGGCGTGAGCCCTTCCAGAGCGAGGTCGTCGGCCGCAGACGGATCGGCCTGTCGTTCTACCGGCACCGGGAGACCGAGTGCGCTGCGCTGCGCCTCGGCACGGCTGCGAATCATCGACCGTCCGATCCAAATCGTGATTGCGGAGACGGTCACGGCGCCCGCCAGACCGATCATCAGGCGACGACGCCCAGGGTCGGCAGGATCGAGGCCTGCGGCATCGGCCGACGCCGGACGCGACCAAACGGTGATACCCCACCACGTCAGGAGCCCCGCGCCCATCGCAAACGCTGTCGACGCGATCACGAGGGCGAGCGTCGCTCCCGGCTCGCCAAACTGGGCGACGATGCCTACTGCAGCAGCGACGGCGAAGGCGACCAGCATCACCCAGGGGCGTGTGGCGGCGGCCTTGCCGACGAACCATCCGATGACGAGGGCCACCGCAACGATACAGATGGCCAGCACGGCCTTGTCTGCGGTACCGAATGTCGAAATGGCGAATGTCTTGAGCCACGACGG
>CAZONX010000047.1:0-14822 GCA_964581295.1 uncultured Acidimicrobiaceae bacterium | reverse complement strand
TCAAGCTCGTGACTGGAGCCCGCGAAGAGGCAGAGACGATCGTGGGAGAGGCGCGTTCCGAAGCCGCTGCCATCGCCCGCGTCAACGACACATCAACCGACGAGGTCACTGGACCGTCCGACGACGAGGTTGCGCTCCAGGAGCGCATCGAGACCATGCAGAACGTCATCGAAGCCATGGAACTCGCACTCGCCTCACGGCCGACGACTGCGGATCCCCAGGTCACAGACGATGAGTCACCGATGGAGACGGAGGTTCCCGGCGTAGAACTCGTCGAGGCCGCAGCCGTCGAAGCGACCGCTCACGACAAGGCGGCCGCTCCCCCGACGTCGGAGTCCGAGCCGATCAGCGATGACATCGAGGTCATTGTCGCCGATGATGTGTCGGCCGAGGCATCCGATGAATCCGATGCGGTCGCTTTCGATGAGCCGGTGATCACGATCGAGCCGGCAACCGACGAGAGCGTCGCGGCATCGGCGTCCGAATCCAAGACCGCGGACGAACAAGACGAAGACCGAGCGGCCGAGGCGATTCGTCGCTCGTTCTACTCACGGCGGTCGGCGAACCTCCCCCAGATCGGGGCAGAAGCCGGCCGAGACGCAATGGCAGCCGTCGCCGGACTGCGCACCAATTTCGTGGCCGCAGAGGCCAGCGACGACGGCGACACCGAGCCGACACCGGCATTTGAGGCCGTCTGACAGTTTGGCGGGGGCGGCACCGACGCTCGGCTGCCCGCCCGGACCGACGCCCAACCGGCGCCGTCCCCGTCATTTCTTGACCAAACCGGGCAACGCCTAGAAGTAGGGATTCGATCCCAGCGCGTGATCCGTGACGTCGACCACTTCGGTGATCTCGGGAACGGCCGACAGAATCGCCTTCTCGATGCCCTGCTGGAGCGTCACCGCCGCGAGACCGCAGCCCTGGCACCCTCCGCCAAGCTCGAGCATGGCACGGGACCCATCGACAGCGACCAAGTTGGCGATGCCGCCGTGAGATGCGATGGCCGGGTTGATCTGCTCGTCGAGGAGCTGGCGAACCTTCTCCTCCGTTGTTCCGGTGAGTTCGATCTCATCGCCGAGGCCAAGGCCAGGGCTGGGAGTGTTCGGATTCCTGATCACCAGACCGGCCGATGGACCGGAAGTGGACAGATCGAGCACGGCGCCGTGCAGGTCGTCGACCGAACCGGCAGCGATGGCCACGGAGAGACCGTTGTGGTGCTCGATGTGATCCGCTGGCGTTACGTCTTCGGGACGCAGGAACGCTGTCTCGTAGACGTAGCCGTTGGGGCCGACGCCACTGATCCGAAGCGCCAGATGGAGGTCGTCGATCGCCTCGCCCTCGCGTAGTTCAAGAATCGTCGCAAGGGCCTCGTCGCTGATGTCGATTACGGGTGTTTCGATGTCGCTCATGAGGCGCGGATGCTACCGGTGGGTATCTGGCTAGCGGTACAGGTCCGCGACGGCATCGGCGAAGTGGTTCACGACGGTGTCGCGAAGCACAGTGCCGTCCTCCGTGCGTTCTCCCGCGTCCACCGACAATGGCCTGGGAAGCAGCCCGATCTTCCTGATCTGCTCGGCACGCGCAAACCGCCGGTTCACGGTCGCGACCGCCGCCTCGGCGCTAGCAAGGGCATCCTCGCCATGGCTGCTATCCGCCGAAATGAGCACACCGAGCTGGTCGTAGCCGTCTCCCACGACCACCGCGTCCCCGATGCCGTCCTCGCTCCGCAGCAGGCGTTCGATCACTTGCGGACACACGTTCTTGCCGCCGTTCGTGATGACGATGTCCTTCTTGCGCCCCGTGATGGTGAGGAATCCGTCCGGCCCGATCTCTCCCAGGTCGCCGGTGTGCAGCCATCCGTCGCGCAGCGCGAGACGCGTTGCCTCTGGCTGGTCGAGATAGCCGGAGAAGATCGGCCGTCCTCGGAGAAGAATCTCGCCGTCGTCGACGACCTTCATCTCGACACCCGGGAGGGGCAGGCCTACTGAGCCAAACCGCGTCGCCCCCTCTCGAGTGACCACCGATGGCCCGCTCGCTTCCGAAAGCCCGTAGACCTCGCGAATGAGGAGATCGAGACCGGAGAAGAACTCAAGCGTGCGAGGGTCCGCCGACACCGCACCGCTGAACGCCAACTGCACCTCTGCGAGCCCAACTGCGGCCTTCACCCGATCTGTGAACAACCGACGTGCGAGCGCAACCGATGTGCGACCAACGATCGATCGTCGCTCCCCCGCGTTGCGTTTCGCGATGTCGACTTGGCAAACGCGCATCGACCATTGCGCAATCCGAGCTTGAACGCCGGTGAGTGCGTCGACCTGCGCCCGAATGGCCCGCTCGAACCCAGACCACACCAGCGGCACACTGAAGAAGATGGTCGGCTTGATTTCCGGCAGGTCCACTCGGATCCTGCCGATCGATTGGGCAAAGGCAACGGAGAATCCTGCGTGCGCAGGGATGTGGATGGTGAACATCTGCTCGGCAATGTGTGAGAGCGGCAGGTACGACAGCACGCGGTCGTCGCTGGTTGGCTCGAAGAGCTCCGCCGACGCGCCGGAGGCGGAGACGAGGTTGTCGTGGGTGAGCACGGCACCAATCGACCCGCCGGTGCCGGCGGCCGTGAATATCAGCGTTGCCGGGTCGTCCGGCGCGAGGAGGCCGAGGCGTTCGTCGAACGCACCGGCCGGGGCATCGCTTGCTCGCTCGAGGAACGCGTCCCAGTCGATTCCATCGTCGGAGGAATCCTCAACGTCGATGACCAGATCCAGGTTGGCAAGCGCCTCCGTGTTCACCTTGGAGCGCTGGGCCGCCGATCCGGCGAGCACGATGCGAGAGCGGGACTGTTCGAGGACTTCGGCCACTTCCTCGGTCGAACTCGAGAAGTAGACGCCCACGGGAACGGCACCGATCGCCATGGCTGCAACGTCGAAGATCACCCATTCCGGCGTGTTGTAGGAGAAGATCGCGACCCGGTCTCCAACATCGATGCCGGATGCGATAAGTGCGTCCGCGCAGCGACGCACGGCCTCCCCATACTCCGACCACGTCAACACATCCCACGACGCTCCATTGCGCCGTTGCAGGGCCGGAGCGTCGGGCGTCCTGCGGGCATTGTTGAGCACGAGATGCGGGATCGTGTGCAGGATGTCTCCTCGAGTCGGAACTGCGACGGCCGCGAGTGCACAATGGGGCCATGGAAGCCCTCCGCAGCAGCGACCGTTCGTCCGGCGTGATCCTACATCCGACGTCTTTACCCAACTCCTACGGCATCGGAGACCTGGGACCGGCGGCCTACCGGTGGGTCGATCTCCTCGCGGAGTCGGGAACGGGCCTGTGGCAGATCCTCCCTGTCGGCCCAACCGGCTACGGCGATTCGCCCTATCAGTCGTTCTCCGCGTTCGCCGGAAACACCAACTTGGTTTCACCCGACCTCCTCGCCGCAGACGGATTGATCGACGCCCCTGCCCCGAATGGCTTGCCCGACAGTTTCGTCGATTTCGGCGCGGTCATTCCGTGGAAGCAACGGCTCCTCGCCGAGGCCTTCGCTCGGTTCGGGGCAGGCGGCGGCGACCCCGGCCTTTCGACAGCATTCGAGGAGTTCCGCAGCGCACACCGCTGGCTCGACGACTTCGCCGACTTCATGGCGATCAAGGCGCACCACGGTGGCGGCAGCTGGCAGGATTGGCCGGACGAGTTGCGCATGCGCGAGCCGTCGGCATTGGCGGCAGCCCGGTCTCGACTGTCGCACAGCATCGACCGCACCCGCTTCTCGCAGTTCCTGTTCTTCCGCCAATGGGACGCTCTCCATCGCTATGCCGCCGAACGCGGGGTCCGCATCGTCGGTGACGTCCCGATCTTCATCGCAGGCGACTCCTCGGACGTCTGGGCGCGGCCAGAATTGTTCCTCCTCGACGAGCAGCGACGCCCGAGCGTGGTCGCCGGGGTGCCGCCCGACTATTTTTCGGAGACCGGGCAACTGTGGGGCAACCCCCTCTATGACTGGCCGTACCACGCCGAGACCGGATACGCCTGGTGGATCGAACGGCTGCTCTCGACATTCACCATCGCGGACGTTGCCCGCGTCGACCACTTCCGGGGGTTCGCGGACTACTGGGAGATCCCTTCTGGTGCGCCGACGGCAATTGAGGGCGTGTGGCGCGATGGACCGGGCATCGGCTTCTTCGACGCGATACGAGGACAACTCGGCGAGCTTCCGATCATCGCCGAGGATCTCGGCGACCTGTCGGATAAGGTTCCCGTCCTGCTCGATCGCGTCGGATTCCCCGGCATGCGGGTCCTGACGTTCGCGTTTTCCAGCGACGAGACCGACAGCTTTCTCCCCGACAACTACCCGGTCGAGGCCGTCGCCTACACCGGCACCCACGACAACGACACGACACTCGGATGGTGGAGGTCGGCCCCGACCACTGAACGAGTGTTCGCTCGGCGCTACCTCAACCTCGATCCGGCCGATCCCGTCTCCGGATTCCTCGAGGCGCTGTGGGGATCGCGTGCCATGTTCGCGATCGCTCCGATGCAGGACCTACTCGGCTTGGACTCGTCCGCTCGGATGAACATACCCGGCACGACGGACTCCAACTGGCGTTGGCGAATGACCGAAGAGCAGATAGCCGACGAGACGGTGCCAGAGCTCCTGCGCAGGTTGAACGAGCGCTACGGAAGGGTCTCGGGCAGCCACGTCTCGTGAAGGTGGATCCACTCGAGACCGTTGGGATGGTCTGGCGCCGGGTGCATCACCGCCGTCGAAAGCCGCCCGGTCGTCACCCCGCCCTCGGTCTGCCACTCCTCATAGGTGCCGAAGTCGAACTCTGGACGCACCGACACATTGCGAATGGTGATCTGCATCCGGCGCCCGCCATACGTCTGCTCGATGGCTGCGCGGACGAGGCGACCGTCGGTTGTCCGCCCCTCGGGTCCGATCATCACGAAGGAGCCGGAGAGCACGTCGAGGCGCTGGATCTCGGCAGCGTCGGCGGTGCCTGCATACCACCGCTCGAAGAACGCGTGAAGCTGATGGACTTCAGTCTCGAACGCTTCGGGATCGATCACCGAATGTCGATGAGCTGATTGGTCCTCAGGTCGAGCACGCGTTCCACCGGACTGGATGCGTCTGCGATCCAGCGAGCAAGCGGCTCGCCGGACACGCGCACGATCCACCATGCAACGTCAGTGCTTCCGGACTGCCGAAACTCACTCCATGCGGTCCGGCCAGTTGCGATTGCCTCCGGTTCGAGTTCGAAGACGCCGAGCACGCGCTCACGCGTCCCAACGAACGACCCACCTTCCTGGAAGGCCGGTTCGACAAACTCCACCAGTTCGTATCCACTCATACGACTCCTCCTCTGCCCCGCCTCATCATATCGCATCCGCCGGCCCCGATGACGTAGGATCGTGCACATGGAACTCGAATCTCGATTCAGCATCGAAGACATCGCAGCGGCCGTCGAGCGGGTGGCCGGTGAACTGTCCACCGACTATGCCGGCGACACGCCGCTGATGGTCGGCATCCTGACGGGTTCGTTCGTCTTCCTGGCCGATCTCGTTCGCGCTATGACGATCGAGGTCGAGATCGACTTCATCCGAGCGCGCTCGTACGGGAAGGGCACGGTGTCGTCCGGAGCTGTCGAGATCACCAAGGACATCGAACACGACGTCACCGGCCGATCAGTGATCCTCGTCGAGGACATCCTCGACACCGGACTCACCCTTGACTTCGTCACCGACCGCGTGCGTGCCGGGCACCCCAAGGAAGTCAAGACATGCTCACTATTGGTTCGCGAAGGCGCCACGCCTTCCGACTACATGGGTCTCTGGATTCCCAAGGGGTTCGTCGTCGGATACGGCATCGACTATGCCGAGCGCTTCCGAGGCCTGCCGGACATCAAGTCGGTTCCGGGGACCTGAACAGCAACGCCGAGTCGACCGCTGTGCGGGACGTACCTGGTGCAGACCATTTCGAGTGTTGCCTCCACCGGATCGGGGTCGGACCCAGCCAGCGTCAATTTGCGTTCGTGGCCTGACGCGCCACTACCACAGGGACAGCAGTGCGACCGGGGAAGCAGCCCGTCACCGCTGTTCGTTCAATTCTGCGGTACCGACGCCGCTTTCGAAACCTGGCCGGACAAGGCGACGAGCGAGGCCGGCCGCCTGCCGGAGAACCGTCAGGATCGCGATGCCGACCCTCGGCCGCCGTGGCGGACATGCGAGGCAACCGACGAAGGCAAACTCGTCGAAGCCATCAACAACGGTTGGTGCCCGGAATTCTGGCCACCATCAAGCGGTTTCCGACGATCACTAGTGAGATTGGCATGAAACGCAATCCGTCTGTACGACGGTTGTGTCGTCGACCAAGATGTACTCAGGAATGGAAGGCATGAACACACAGCACCCCACGGGGTTCGTCTGCTACATCTGCGAAGGCATCGCGGTCGTCGAACTCGGCGACAAGTACCTCTGCGCAGAACACGCCATTGAGTCGATGGCGGCCGTCGAGATCGATCTTCGGGCTGAAGAATCGGTCTCGTCGTCTGCGCCGTAGCAGCCCGACCGCCGTCGCTCGAGCCTTCGCCGCCGATGTGTGGCAATACGAAGAACGTGGCGAAACGCCATGCGTGATCGGCACTCGACACAGCCGGGCAGCCTCCGTCCTCCCGGCCGGGACTAGTGCATGCGGAGGCTCCGACAACCACTCTGGACCAGTCGCCGATGTCCCCTCAAGATGGACGTAGGAATGGATGACACCGAGCGACGCGCAACGAGTAGCCCAACGCGAATTCCGCGCGGGCCTACCGAGCGTGCCTCGGAGCGACGCGCCAATTGGCCTGCTCTTCGCCCCATGGACAGTGCAGCCCCGGCATCGGTCTCGCACGCCATGACAGAATCGGTGAACCCTGCCAGCTCGCCTTCCCCAACGACGTAGCTGGCGGGGTTCGCCGTACACCAGGCGGCGCATCGCTCCCGACGGTCGATCACCGCAAGCGGCATAGCGACGTCCGCTCTATTCCCAGCCAAAGCACCTCGATATTCCTACGCATGGCACCCTCCGGCTCGCGTAGAGTTGGGCGGACGCCCTCGTGGCTGTCTCGGTCGCTTGTATGCAGAGGATAAAGGGACTGCAGATTCGGGCGAACCGGTCGACCGGGCCACATCCACGCAGAGGGCGCAGTGTGTAAGAAAGGGGAACCATGTTCCACGATGCAATCCCGCGTCGATCACGGATGGGGATCGTCCTCGTCTTGGTCGCGATGTTGGCGGCCCTGCTGGTCGTCGCGGCACCCGCAGCAATCGCGGACCCGCCGGACGACTATGGCTCGGCAGCCTTCCAGCTAACGGTCCTGCACAACAACGATGGAGAATCTCAGCTTGTCAACGCAGGCAGTGGGGTCGAGGACTACGGAGGAGCGGCTCGGTTCAAGGCGCTGGTCGATACGCAGAAGACCGCGGCGACGAATTCGGTCATGATCTCGTCCGGGGATAATTTCCTGGCGGGTCCGGAATTCAACCTCGGTCTCAAGCACAACACCGATACCGGCGAGCCGATGTACGACACGACCGCCATGGCCCTCATCGGCTACGACGCCGTGAATCTCGGCAACCACGACTTCGACTTCGGCCCGGACGTGCTGGCAACCTTCATCGAGGGCTATCTGACCCCACCGACGGTGCCAGCTCCCCCGTATGTTGGAACATGGACCGTGCCGCCTTATGTATCGGCCAATCTGGACTTCTCGGCTGAGCCGAATCTCGCGGCGCTCGTGGATCCGCTCGGGCCGATCACGGTCGCCGTCGATCCCACCAAGCCGATTGCCGAAAGCACGGTGGTGAGCGAGGGCCGCGAACTGATCGGCATCATCGGACTGGAGACGCCGAACCTGGCAACGATCTCGAGTCCGCGCGATGTGATCATCGACCAGGACACCGTCAAGGTCGTCAAGGAGCAGATCGCGGCACTCAGCGCAATGCCGGGGGTCAACAAGATCATCCTCACGAGCCATCTCCAGGACATCGACCTCGAGAAGGCCCTTGTCGCCCAAGTGACGGGTCTCGACGTGGTGATTGCAGGAGGCGGTGACGAACTCCTCGCAAGCGCCGGCGATCCGCTGATCCCAGGAGATGAGGGCGACGTCTACGGCGACTACCCGCAATGGGTTGAGGACGACGCAGGCGTGTACGTCCCGATCGTGACGACATCGGGCGAGTACAAGTACCTCGGCCAACTCGAAGTCGGGTTCGACGCCGCGGGTGCTGTGGTCGGTATTGGTCCGAACAGCGGACCACTCGTCGTCTCAACGGCAGCCGGCAACGACGCCGATATGCAGAAGTACGTAGTCGATCCGGTCGTCGCCGGTCTTGCGGTCCTCGAGGCCGAGAAGGTTGCGACCAGCGAAGTCGCTCTCGACGGGCTGCGCAACTCGGTGCGGTTCATGGAAACCAACGAGGGCAACCTCATCACTGACGCGTACATGTGGCAGGCGAAGGAACTCGCCGCCGGATTCGGAGTCGCAGAGCCGGATGTGGCCATCACCAACGGTGGCGGCATCCGCAACAACACCATCATCGCTGCAGGCGAACTGACGGTGCTCGACACGTTCGACATGGTTCCCTTCCCGAACTTCCTCACGGTGCTCGAGAAGATTCCCGTCGCGCACTTCAAGGAGATCTTGGAGAACGCCGTGTCGCGGGTTGACGGTGCTTCGGGCGGTACCGGGCGCTTCGCCCAGATCGCTGGATTCACAATGGTCTACAACCCGGACGAGCAGGCACAGGTGGTCGATGACGATGGCTTCGTGCTCACCCCCGGCAGACGGATTCAATCGGTCGTGCTAGATGACGGCACGGTGCTCATCGAGAACGGCGAGGTCTTCCCCGGCAAGCCCACGGTGAACATCGCAACCATTGACTTCCTGGCCCGCGGAGGAGATGCGTATCCGTTCCGTGGCGCGCCGTTCACGGTGCTCGGCGTGACCTACCAGCAAGCGCTGGAGAACTATCTGAAGACCATCGGCACGGTCACCGCGGTCGACTACCCCGAAGGCGGCGAGGGTCGGATCGGCGTCACCCTCTTCGAATCAGGCTTCGGTCTGGTTGATACATCGAGGGGCCTGTGGAAGCTCGGCGGAGCGGCGTTCTACTACGGCGTTCCGGGTGACTACCCGTTCGTGGGCGACTGGGACTGCAACGGCGTGGACACCCCCGGTCTGTATCGGCAGAGCGACGGGTACGTCTACCTGAGAGACTCGAATACGCAAGGCATTGCGGACATCAAGTTCTTCTTCGGAGACCCCGGCGATGTCCCAATTGCCGGCGACTTCAACGGGGATGGATGCGACACCGTATCGATCTACCGGCCGTCGATCCAGACGTTCTACATCATCAACGAGCTCGGCTCGAACGATGCAGGACTCGGCGCAGCCGAGTACAGCTTCATGTTCGGCGATCTGGGCGATGAACCGTTTACGGGTGATCTGAACGGTGATGGAATCGACGAAGTCGGACTCCATCGAGACACGACTGGTCTCGTCTACTACCGCAACACGCTGACGACCGGCATTGCCGACGTCTCGTTCATCTGGGGCGACCCCGCGGATATCGTGTTTGCTGGTGACTGGAACGGCGACGCAACCGACACCGTCGGCCTGCTCCGTCATTCTGACTCGACGTTCTACTACCGGAACACGAACACCCAGGGCATCGCGGACGGAAGCGTCCTCGTGGCCGGCGGTGACTCCGACTATCCGGTAACCGGCGTGTTCACGAAGTAGCAGCCAAAGCGCACGGCAGAGTGCCGTGCCGAAAAGACACCCGGGGCCCGGCTCACGCAAGCCGGGCCTCGGCTCGTTGAGCGCCGCTAGCCTCCGGCCGGGGAGGACAGCAGGGGGCTGCTCGCCGAACTCGGATACCAGACGTAGTCGGGCAACCGACTCCCGGTCGGATGTTCGGCTACACCGTGGGAGCCCTCCAGCTACACGCTGCGAGTGATTCCACCGTCGACCCGAACGTTCTGGCCGGTGACGTAGCTGGCGCGCTCGGATGCAAGGAATGCGACCACTTCGGCGATCTCGGCCGTACGTCCGTAGCGGCCCATCGGGATTCGCGCCCTTCGGTCCTCGACTTCGGGAAGGCTGTCGACGAACCCGGGCAGAACATTGTTCATCCGGATGGAATTGGGGGCGTACTCGTCGGCGTACAGCTTGGTGAACGCCGCCAAGCCGGATCGGAAGACACCCGATGTTGGGAACAGACCTTCCGGCTCGAACGTGGCGTAGGTGGCGATGTTGACGACCGATCCGCCGCCCTGGGCCTGCATGTGGGGCGTCACGAGGCGGGCCATCCGAACCACATTGAGGAAATAGACCTCCATGCCGGCGTGCCACTCCTCGTCGGTGATCTCGAGGATCGGCGCGTTCGGGCCGTGCCCGGCACTGTTCACGACCACGTCGACGCGTCCCCAGCGCTCGAGGGTGGCGTTGACCAGCTTCGTGAGATCCTCGACTGATCGGTTTGATCCGGTGACACCCAGGCCACCGAGGTCGGTGGCGAGCGATTCGCCGCGGCCCGACGACGACAGAATCGACACGGCGTAGCCGTCCGCCGAAAGTGTGCGCGCTACCTCGGCCCCGATGCCGCTCCCGGCGGCGGTGATGATCGCAACCCTCGTACCTGACATGCTGGCGCACCTCCGTCTTCGTGTCGCTGCACAGCGTACGGTCGGCTCTGGAGGCGAGAGTCGCGATGTCGGCTGCGCGTGAGAGCGGCGGCACTCGATCGATGCGCCGCGCGCAAGCTTGGCGAGCTTGTGTAGGTCCTGACGCAGGGGCCCGGTATCGTCGGATGATGGAATCTGACCGGGAACGCGGCAATGAAGACAGCCTGAGCGGGAGGGATGGCTTCTTCTGGGCGACGATCGCGCTCTCCCTCTTCACGGCAGTGTCCGCCACCCTCGTTGCCGCCCGAACGACCTGGAGTTTCAGCAACCGACACTTCGATCTTCCGGGAATCGTCGATGCCATGTGGGAATTCGGGTCATACGTGGTGAACACCCGCGAATTCGCAGTTGCTTACGTCGTGCTGCCGCTCGTGTGGCTCGGCACGGTGCTCTGGTGGTGGGCGAAGCGGTCCTCGCACCGATCGTGGGCTCAATGGCTGCTGTTTGCGGCCCTCGGCATCGCATCGATCGTTGGTATGGCCGGGTGGCTTGCGACCGCGACCGATCAGGCCGCGTGGGCATTCGGCGTCGCCGGTGTTCCGGATGTCATCACGACGTTCGGCATCGAGTCGGCGGACGTGCGCGAACCGGTGACCGCCGTCGCACTGGCGTTCCTCGCCGCCGCCGCCGCCGCCAATCTGATCTTGATGTTCCTCGCCACGTCACGGAGCGCCTCGACTACTGGCTCTTAATGCCGTGCCGCCACCCCAGGCCACCCATGTCGTACCGTTCTGTATCGTACGCCGTGGCGCATCCGGTGAAAGCGTAGGAATCCTCACACGTTTCCTGTCGCTTCCTTTCCATCGGGTGCGCCACTCTCGTTGGGCCGCCCAAGGGCGGCGCCCTATCCGGAGCCAGGCCGGTCTTGTGAGACCGGAGCCAGGCCGACGCCCGACTACCGTAGGCCTCCGTCGATGTCTGGAGGCGTGTGTGGAAGCGATCGCGTTGGTGTTCGGATTGATCGCGGGCGTGCTGCACGTCGGCTTCTGGCTGATGGAATCGGTGCTGTGGAACCAGGAGCGCACGTGGAAGCAGTTCGGAGTGGCGACTCAGGAGGATGCCGATCTCATGTCGTTCAGCATGCTCAACCAGGGCTACTACAACCTCTTTCTCGGCATTGGTGCCATTGCGGGGTCGTTCCTGGTCATCACCGATGTCGCCGGCCGAACCACGCTGTTGGGCTACTGCTGCTTGTTCATGGTGGGCGCCGCAATCGTGCTCTTCGTCGCCCGCCGTTCGATGCTGCGAGCAGCGCTCATCCAGGGCGTGGCCCCGGTCATCGCCTTGATCGCTCTCGCATTCGTGTAGCCCGCTCGAAACAGGTCGAGGCCCGCCAACGGGTCGGCTTCCACAACCCAATTGACCGACGTCGACCGACCGCGACCTCAAATAGGGTCGATTGCATCGAAAACGTCGCTGCCGACCCAATCGACTACATCACACAATTCGACGGCGACGACCAGGCCACGATGCTGGACCTCGATCATCTCATTACCAACGCGATGCCGAACCGGCGACGGGGGTCATGGCACGGTGTGTTCTGGGGTGGCACCGAACAGACGATCATCGGTGTGGAGACCTCAGACAACCGCGTCCGCGAGGCGACGACGTCGAGCAGATCCTCATGGCCTTGGCCCGACAGCAGAACCACTACGGCCTATACATCAATGCGGTCGAAGACGGCACCTACCTCGACAAGCACCACGCCGATTGGCTGGGGAAGGTCAAGCTTGGCTCCGCCAGCATCGCGTTCCGCACCCTCGACCGCGTCGTACTCGCAGAGCCGATATCCGGCGCGGCCGACTCCGCCACTCCGCCGGATCCGGTTGACGACCGCTAGCGTCCGACCCAACCGTCAGCGGTTCCCTATCCGTTGTCGCCGGCAACACTCGCCTACCCAGGAAACCTTGTCAATGCTCTCCGCTCCTGCCTCGATGGCCCTCCCACCGATGGCACCTCATGGTCCCGGCGGCTCTGACAATTCGACCACAATCCGATCCCGGAAATGCCGTTGTCTGAGTTGCGGACAATGCTTTCCGCACAACTGAACGCAGTGCCGGTACCGATTGACGATCAGGGAGAGCCACACAGTCGGCCAAAGCGGCTCAGCACCTCTTGCGTCCGGGCATGGGGCAGGGCCACAACCCGATGTCCGTCGATACCGACCATCGTTTCAGCAGCTACGAGTGCGTTGATGATTGCTTCCTCGGCGGCGAAGCGGAAGGCGATCGCCAAACGCACATAGCGTCGCCAGCCCGAGCACGTACGAGTTGCCCTCAAACGAAGCAGCAGCACTGATCGCAAACGACCATCCGTACCGCGCCTATCGCTTGCAGATTCACTCTGTCACCGATCCCCAACGCGTTGTCTAGTGCGGTAGGGTCGTCGGCATGGAGACAACCCAGGTTCTAGTCGTTGGTGCGGGTCAGGCTGGTCTGGCCACTAGCTACTGGCTGACCGAGCGGGGAACCGACCATGTGCTCCTTGAGCGAGGACGGACCGGCGACTCTTGGCTGGATCGTTGGGACTCGTTTTGTCTGGTTACTCCTAATTGGACCCTGAATCTGCCTGGATTCCCGTATCAAGGAGAGGACCCTGATGGGTTCATTCTTCGAGACCAGATAGCCGAATATGTGCTCGGCTATCGGGCGTTTCTGGATGCGCCGGTCCTCGAATCAGCCGAGGTCACCCAGCTCAGACCAAGAGATGGCGAGTGGGCGATGACAACGACCAACGGCGATTGGAGGGCCAAGTCGGTTGTCGTCGCCACAGGAGGGTTTCCCTTCAAGTCCGTCCCGCCGATCGCCGAGCAGATCGACTCGGGGGTAACCCAACTCCATAGTCAGTCGTACCGCAGGCCGTCTGCACTGCCCATCGGCGGTGTACTCGTGGTGGGGAGTGGCCAGTCAGGGGCTCAGATCGTGGATGATCTCGTGATGGAAGGCCGCGAAGTCTGGTTCTCCATCGGCGAGTCGGCCTGGGCTCCGCGCCGTTACCGGGGGAAGGACACGACCCTCTGGCTCACGGAAATCGGGTTCATGGAGATGCGTATTGATGATGCGATGAGGCAAGGGCCAAGCATGATGGTCTCCGGGAGAGACGGAGGGAAGGACCTCAATCTGCGAACGTTCGGAAGGGATGGCGTGCATCTCGTTGGACGCGTCCTCGACGCAGACCAGTCGATACTCACGCTCAGCGACAATGTCGAAACCATCGTTGACGCCGCAGACGAAGCCTCCGTCCAAATTCAGGGCCGAATAGATGCGCATATCGCCGAACACGGGATCAAGGCCCCTCCGTCGAGTGTTGAACCCATTGATTGGGCGCCGGGACCAACCCCAACCCAACTCGACCTCAACTCCGCCGACATCAAGACTGTGGTGTGGGCTACCGGCTATCACTACGACTTCTCATGGATCGACGCTGACATCTTCGGCAAACGTGGATACCCGCAGCAGCAGCGGGGAGTGACCACCGAAACAGGCCTCTACTTCATCGGCCTCCACGGGATGCACACCGCCGCATCGGGCCTCTTCTCCGGGGTGGGAGCAGACGCCCAACACATCGCCGATCACGTCTCGACCACACTCAACTAGCACCCAAACCTCTGCCCACGACCGACAACACAAGCGACTCACCCGACCCGCCGTGCCGCCCATATGTCGCTCTCCTGATGTATGTGTGGGTGGTTTGGGGAGGGTTGGCGCGGTTGCACCCTGTCTGCTTCTCGGTTTCGCATAGTCCAACGACTCGAAAACAGAGGGCGCGAGACGGGGTGCGGAACAGCAGAGTGCGACAACGCGTCTGTGCGTTGACGCTCACTGTTGTCGACGGCGCGATCATCGTGCCAGTACGACCTAGCGCTAGCGCACGCGGTTGTTGTGGCCGTCCATCACCCGGGTACGACCAACCAGCCGGGAGGCGACGCTGGCAAACGCTCAACCCCGGCACACGTCCAGTGTCCAGTGAGCTGACTCCACCAAACCCGGGACAGACCAAAGTCTCCACTGAACCCGGGGCGGTTCAACCCACATAAGTGCCGACATGGGCGGGTGGAGGACCTTCTGCTCTACACGGTGGGCGGCGAAGTGGGCAGATT
>CAZONX010000046.1:0-14831 GCA_964581295.1 uncultured Acidimicrobiaceae bacterium | reverse complement strand
ACCTCGGACTCAGCTCGCACATCGAGATCACGCCTGCCGACGCCGCCATCCTCGTGGTGCGCGATCCAGGAGCGTGTTGCGCGAAGTAGCCGAGCCGGCGGTCAGGCTCGGCGCTCAGGGCGGGTGATCGTCACGTGTGGATAGGGGATCTCGATTCCCGCTTCGTCGAAGCCATTCTTGATCCTGCGGAGGAACTCGCGCTTGACAACCCATCGCTCCTCCGGGTCGGTGGTCAGCAACACCCGGATCACTACTCCGGATTCACCAAGTTCTTCGACACCCAGAATCTGCGTATCGTCGATGATCGACGCGCTCATTGCAGGATCTGCGGCAAGGCCGTCCGCGATGTTGCGCACGACTTCGATGGCTCGATCAACCGCCACCTCATAGGCGATGGACACGTCCACCACAACGCGACTGAACTCGTAGGTGATGTTCGTGGTAACGCGAGGCTCGCCGTTCGGCACGTGGTGGACGCTGCCGTTCAGATCCCGCAGCACCGTCGTGCGGAGCCGTAGCTCTTCGACCGTGCCCGTCACGCCCGCGAGTTGCACGACGTCGCCAACGGCGTACTGATCCTCGACGAGGACGAACAACCCGGCGATGATATCTTTGATCAGGTCTTGCGCTCCGAACCCGACGGCAATCCCGACCACCGAGAGCGACGCGACGAGGGGACCAATCGGAACACCCCAGATTCCGAGAATCGTGACCACTACGACGACCAATGCAACGATGAGCACAATCGTCGAGAGCGTCCGTGTGATCGTGCGAATTCGTTGAGCCCGGGCGCGAGCGACGAGCTCACCGGTGACCTCGAGCTTGTCCTGGATGTGTCCGCCCCACCGGCGGACCAGGGATCGCGCCCCGAGCCACACCACTGTCCCGACGACGACCACCAGGAGCGTCTGCCAGATGTTCTGCCACGCCTCGGCTTCGATGGTCATAGGAGCCCTCCAGGATCGTCGTTGGAGATCTCGGCGCACACGACGCCGAGCGCTGCCACCGTCGCTGCGAGCTCGGCCCGCTGCAACAGAGCACGGTCGACGGTGTCGCCGTCGGCGTCATCCGCCGCGAGGCGATCTCGCAGCGGTCCACCGATTCCGAGGTCGTCGAGCACTTCGCCGAGCTGATCCGGGTCGTCGAGCGCGCCGCGGATTCGCTCGTTCGCATCATCGGCCGTCCCGCGCCAGGAACTCGTCTCGGAGGCGAGTCCGCGCCCGGCGCCCAGGAGGTCCTCGATGAGCTTCGCGCGATCCGCGCGCTTCGCGACGAGCGTGTCGTTCAACGACGTAACGAG
The DNA here is from genome assembly GCA_964581295.1 of uncultured Acidimicrobiaceae bacterium. GTDB lineage: Bacteria > Actinomycetota > Acidimicrobiia > Spongiisociales > UBA5794 > JAHEEL01. Next base: position 13,531 of record CAZONX010000046.1, on the reverse strand, counting down.
GCCTTCTATGTTGATCGGCTCACCGTCGGGTGGGTTGGCGGCTACGGTCACGATCTGTGGATCGCTCAAGCCGTCCATTTCGAGGATACCCCCGAGGTGTGTGGCCACGGCCTCGGCTTCAGCCTCGTCCAATCGGTCGACTTTGTTCAGCACGAAGGTGAACACGGACTCATACGCGGTCATGTGGGTGAGGAAGTCTGCATGGATCGAGGGATCGTGGTACTTGATCGGATCGAACACCCACAGCACCGCATCGACATGGGGAAGCACCGATTCCACAAGCGTTCGGTGCTGGCCATCAACGCTGTCGAGGTCGGGGAGATCGATGATGGCAAGTGGCGAGTCGTCTTCCTGCTCGACGATGTGTGTGATTCCAAGATCGGCGACCATCGCCGCGATCGCATGATCGTCGTGCGGGATCCACGCGAGCGCCGCGTCGGTGTGCGGCCGCAACGCACTTGTAGCAGCGATCTCACTGCCGGCAATCGCGTTGAGCAGGCTCGATTTTCCAGATCCGGTCCCACCAGCGATGGCGACCAGAATGGATCCTGAGAAGTAGTCCTGTCTTCGGCGGGCGGCCGAGGCGACCCCCGCGGCACTCTCCCGGTTGCGGTCGGTGGCGAGCCCATCGGAACTGGCGACTGCGAGGTCGAGCAGATCCAGAGCGGCAGTGAGATCACGCATCGCGCGAACCCGACTTGTCTGGAACGAGCGCGCTCGCCGCTCCGGCGAGTTCCTCCGGCGCGACCCCGTTGAGCGGATCAAGGCGCGCCTTGAGCGACGTGAGGCGTCCTACCGCTGCGAGTCGAACAGCGCCCGCGAACGCTTCGTTCCGGCTCGTGCGCAAATCAGCAAGCTGGTCCCGCAGCGCCTTGCGAACCGGCTTGGTTGGCCCCCGGTCGAAATCGATCGAGAGGCGCCACAGTTGGTCACGCACGGCCCGTGCCCGCCGCGGGTGGAGCCAGCGCCGCTTCATCGCCGCCCGACCAATCTCGTTTGTGGATCGGTGCCAGGCGGTGAGGGGTTCAGGGTCGATGTCCGGCAGGTCGATCGTCGGATCGGACTTGAGATCAAACGGAAGGCCATCGAGATCGGTGTTGGCTCTCCAGTCGGCTACGGCGGCGTTGGTTGCTCCACGGGTGAGCGACGCGATCGCGTCCGCGGCCTCGTCCCAATCGAGGTTGGTCGCGCCCACCAGTTTCGCTCGGTCGAGCTTCGCTGCCGCGAAGGCGGCGTCGGCGCGGTCGATCTCAACCTGCGCTGCTGAGACCCGCTCGAAGAGGACGTCGGCTACATCCATTGCTCGCAGGGATGTCATTGATGCGGCCGTCTGGTCGCGTTGAGCGACGATCTGATCCTTCGAGTGGACCATCTCGGTGACGAGGCTCTGGAGCGGCTCGACCTCGTCGGTGACGATGGCCTCGACCGGAATGCGGAGCTTCATCTCTGCGTCGCGAACCACGCGGTCCAACCCGTCGACCGGCACCGCTGAGGCTGAGAACACGCAGCGCGTGGGCACGCCGCGCTCGCGAATGGTTTCGAGAAGCGTGGCGGTGACGGCATCGGCGTAGCGATCTGGCGAAACCACGAAGAGGACGGCGTCGACGAGATAGAGCAACGATGCGACGGCATCGGGAAAGTGCTCCACCGGAGGCGTGTCGATCAGGACCAGGCGATCTGGACGGTTCGGTCCTGGGACGCGACGGCCCGGCAAGTAGGCCGGATCGATATCGCCCCACACCGCGATCTCGGTGGTGGTCGGCCTCAATGGCCCGGCGGTCACCACTCGTGTGCCGGCAAGCAGATTGATCATCCGGGATTTCCCGACTCCCGACGTACCAACCACGGCGACGATCAAGGCGTCGCCCGCACCGGGCCGAGCGACGAGACGTTGGAGCGGCTCGAGCGCGGGCGCAGCCAACTCCGGTTCGAGATCGGAGAGAATGGCGTTGAGATAGTCGGCCGCTTGGCGATCCATACGACCCGTATTGAAACACACCGGGGGGGCGAACCGGCGTGACCGGTCGTCGGAGCCGTCAGGGAACGAGTTCGGTACCGGTCGCGGGTGCGCCGTCGCGTGCTGCCATGAGCTCGAAGTCCTCGTACGGGTAGACCTCTCGGACCACGTCGGTCGGTATCTGGAACCACGGTCCATCGGGATCGATCTGCGTGCGATGCGCCCGCAGCGCGTCGCGACCGCGCTCGACGTACGAACCGACGTCGACATGCGTCAGCAGCGGATCTTGCGCGTCTGGGTCGATGCGTCCAATCCACCGATCGAACGGGGACTCGAGACCCCGGTCGGTCATCGCTTTGCCGAGCGCCCGGATTCGACGTAGCGAGAAGGCCGGCGCATAGAGGCGCCGCGCTTCGAATGCTTTCCCGGCATCCGGGAAGCGATCGGGATCGCCTGCCGCCACGAACACCGCCTCGGACAAGTCGTGAATGCGGAGGTGGTCGGGGTGGGGGTACCACTCATGGTCGTCATAGCCGATGATCACTTCCGGCCGCTCCGAACGAACGATCGCGACCAGCCGTTCGAGGACCTCATCCATTGGCGCGTTCACGAAAGCGTCCTGGTGAGCGTTCTCCGCAGTATCCGGCATACCGGAATCGCGGTATCCGAGCATTACGACGTCGTCGTAGCCGATGATCGAGGCGGCTTCGCTCAGTTCCGAGCGACGCACAGCTGTCAGATTGCGACGCACTTCGGGCGTGTCCGCAGCGCTGTTGAGGATGTCGCCGGCTTCACCGCCGGTCGCCGTGACGAGAACTGTGCGGAAACCCAGGTCGCTGTAGCGAGCGATCGTGGCCGCACCCTTGCTCGATTCGTCATCGGGATGGGCGTGCAGTGTGAGGATCGTTCGGGGCATCAGACGAGTCAACCACACGTGCCGCCTCAATGGGCATCGAGTATGCCGACTGCAGCCGTCCCTTCCGTGCACGACTCGAGGAGCGGGCACCACCGGCAACGGGGACCCGCTCGGCGTTCGACGTCGTTCCCGGCAGCGATTGCCGACCGCAATGTGTCGACCATCGACCCGACCTCGAGGGCCGTGTTCTCGACACCCTCGGGCGTCGGCACGATCCCGGTGCGCTCCCCGGTTCTGACCGAGACGGCTTCGACCTTGGTTGGGAGCGAGCCGTGTTCCATCGCCCACAGCATCGCGTAAAACGCGAGCTGCGGCTCGGCGTCGTCGAGCCACGATCCCGTCTTCCAGTCGATGATCGTTGCCTCGCCGGCCGGATCCTCGAACACGGCGTCGACGCGCCCGCGCAGCGTCACACCGTTTCCGCAATCCACGTCGAGCGTCACTTCCACGGAGCTGATGCCTTCCGTCGGAAGCCGCTTGAAGCGAGCGTACAGGTCTCCGACCTCGGCGAGGACGGGGGCGAGCCGCGAGGGCCGGTTGAGCGCGAGCGGCCCGAGCTTCATGTTGAGGTGCCCGTCCGCCGCACCGATCTCCTGGCGGCACGCCCGTGGCACGTCCTCGTCGGCGATCGGCCCGCGCACGAGATGACGAGCAAACAACCGATGAGCGAGTGAACCGCGGAACGAGGCGATCGTGTCGGGCGGGTACTCGCCTTGCAGACGGCCGAGTGCCTGCTGGGGGCACGAGCGGTAGGTGACGAAGAGCGTTGCCGACACCGCGAGCGGCTCACCGGGCACCGTTTCGGGAAGATGAATCACAAGTATGGGATCTTACGCCGAAACGCTTGCAGGACAAAGGTTCTGGCCCGTTCCAATGACACCCGTTATCGGGGGGCGTTCCTATAATCGCCGCGATCACCTCCCGTCTCAGGATCCCATGAACGCTCGCAGTACTCGCATCGCCGCATCGATCGCCGTCCCGATGCTCATCCTCCTGTTGCCGATCGCGGTCTACCTCGTTGACCGCACCGCGAACCGGGGCGAGGTGCCACGCAATGTGAGCGTCGTCGGTCTCGATGTCGGCGGGTTGTCGCGAGAAGACGCTCTCGTGGTGGTCCGCACCTACGAGAGCGAGCTCCAGAGCCAGCCTGCAACATTCGTCGTCAGCGAGAGCGAGTTCGACCTGGATCCGTTGGCGGTTGGCCTATCGGCAGACGTCGAAGAGGCAGTTGAGACCGCCCTGAGCCAGCGCAGTGGCGGGCTGGTGCGCGGCTTCCTACCGTGGGTTCGCGGCTTCACCGACCTCGTCGATATCGACCTCGCCGTGTCGATCGATGAAGACGCAGTCGAGGATCACCTCGCCGAATGGGAACAAGACGCGATCGAGAACCCCGCATACGAAGGGTCGGTCGAGATCGTCAACGGCGAGATCGCCTACGAATATCCCCGCATCGGCGAACGCGTCGACACACCAACCGCCGTCGCAATCGTCGACACCGTGCTCACCGAACCGGAACGCGACATCACGGCGCTCCCCCTGACCGACTCGGTGCCCGAGTTGACGACAGCCGACATCGATGATGCGGTAGCCACGCTTCGTCGGATGGTTGCCCGCCCGGTCGTCCTCCACAATGAGGACCGCAACGTCGTGCTCACCGTGAGCCCATCCGAGATCAGCAGCGCCACGGTTGTTGAGGTCGTGCGGAATTCACCGGTCGAGGTGAAGATCTCCCTCGATGTCGATGAAGTCGCGACGATCCTCGAGCCCCACCGTGAGAAACTCGAATTGCCGCCGGTGAACGCCGACTTCGAAGTCGACATCGAGACCAATAAAGTCACGATCATTCCTTCCCAGAACGGAACGGAGATCGATCCCGATGCGGCAGCGGCAGAGTTGCTCGAGGCGGCCACATCGGGGACGGCGACCGGCCGGTTGATCTTCGCCGAGGGCGCCGAACCAGAGTTCACGACGGCCGCCGCAGAGGCGTTCGGCCCGCTCGATCTCGTGTCAGAGTTCACGACCAAGACCCCCGGCGAGAACCGCGTGCACAACATCCACCTCATGGCGGACACCATCGACGGGACCGTCGTGTGGCCGGGTGATGAGTTCTCGATCAACGAGGCGATCGGGCCCCGCACCGAGGCGAAGGGCTACAAGCGCGATGGGGCCATCATCGGCGGGGAGGTCATCTGCTGCGACGAACCTGCCAACGTCGGCGGCGGTGTCAGCCAATACGGGACGACCATCTACAACGCGATCTTCTTTGGCTGCTACGAAGATCTCGAGCACACTCCCCACAGCATCTACATCTCGCGATACCCCGAGGGCAGGGAAGCAACGCTGGGCTTCCCGCAGCCCGACGTCCGCTTCCGCAACGACACCGACGCGCCGGTCATCATTCGCAGCGCCTACGACGGCAACAGCACGATCACCGTGAAGTTCTACGGAGACAACGGTGGCCGTACCTGTGAAGCCGAGCGGTCGGAGCGATTCAACTTCACGAATCCGAAGCTCGTGTACGAGGCAAATGCCGACATCACACCGGGGACCGAGCGTGTCGCGTCGAAGGGCTCGGAGGGATGGAGTGTGACCGTGACGCGTGTGATGACCATGCCGGACGGCACGGTCATCCGCCAGCCGTATACCCACCGCTACCGGGGAACGTTCAAGATAATCGAGAAACACCCGTGCAACTTCGGTTCCGGTGCGTCCTGTCCGGTCGGCGTCCCCGGGGTCACGGGCCTCAGCGAGGGCGACGCCGTCGCGACATTGAGCGGTGCGGGCTTCGCCGTCACCGTCACCTACGCCGATGTCACCGACCCGGCCCAAAACGGAGTGGTGATCGGTGCGTCGCCGCGTGGATCTCAGCGTCCGGGTACGACGATCACCATCACCGTCGGCGTCTCCACGCCGCCGGATGACGACGGCGGCGGCGGCGGAGACGGCGCCTAGCGCCGCTTATCGGCACCTGCCGGTACCCTCATCGGTGTACACGACCCCCAACCGAAACGCATCGTGAAGCCCCGCGTCGTACTGTTCGCTCTCCTCCCCATCGCCCTGTTTCTGCTCCCTGCCGGAGTGTTCTGGGTCGATCGTTCGGTCGCGGAAGGCGAGATCCCCCGCAATGTCTCAATCGCTGGGATCGACGTCAGCGGCCTGAGCTACGACGACGCGATGCTGACCGTCCAGGCCTACGAGCAGCAACTGCAGACCACGCCCGCCGATTTCTCTGTCAACGACCGTACGTTCCGCCTCGACCCCCGGTCGGTCGGCGTCGAAATCGACGAGGAAGCCGCCGTAACCACGGCCATGAGCCAACGCACCGAGGGCGGTTCGATCAGCCGGTTCTTCTCCTGGGTTGGCGGGTTCAGCGATTCAGTCGACGTCGCCGTTGCGGTGGCCATGGACCGCACGGCCATCAGCGATCAACTGGCGGTGTGGCAGGACGAGGCGATCCCGAATCCGGCCTACGAAGGCGCTGTCGCGGTGACCGACGGCGAGGTCGTTGTCGAGTACCCGAAAGCCGGAGAACGGGTCGAGTTCGAACCGGCCGTTGAAGTCGTCGCTGAGACGCTCTCGACGCTCGAGGACCGTCAGGCCCACATCCCGGTCACGGAGCACCAGCCGGTCGTTACCAACTCCGATGTGGACTCCGCCGCAGCGCAGGTGCGGCGGATCATCGCCTCGCCTGTGACGCTGTCCAACGACGACATCGAGTACTCCCAGACGTTCGCGGCGGACGAGATCGCTCGCGCCGTCTATACCGAGATCAGTTCCGATCCCGTCGCCGTGGAGATCCTGCTCGACGAGGCGACCATCCGAGATCTCCTCGAATCACGGAGCACCGAGTTCGAATTGCCGCCTGTAAGCGCCGAGTTCAAGGTCAAGCTGTCGGACAGCAGTGTGACGATCACGCCCTCGCGGTACGGGACCTTGATGGATGTTCCTGCGGTGACGGCCGAGGTGATGAAGGCTGCCCAGGGATCGAAGACCGGACCGTTCCCGGTCGCACAAGGTGACGAACCGCGTCTCACGACCGAAGAAGCACAAGCGTACGGACCACTCGGTCTGGTCTCGAAGTTCACAACCGACACCCCAGGAGAGAACCGCGTCCACAACATCCATCTCATGGCCGACGCCGTCGACGAGACCACGGTCTTCCCAGGCGAGACGTTCTCTATCAACGACATCGTCGGACAACGCACGCTCGCGAAGGGCTATCTCGAAGACTGTGCCATCATCGGTGGAGAGGTCATCTGCGAGGGCAGCACCGTGAACATCGGTGGTGGCGTTTCTCAGTTTGCCACGACGCTCTACAACGCTGTGTTCTACGGGTGCTACGAAGACGTCGAGCATCAACCCCACTCCCTCTACTTCTCGAAGTACCCGAAAGTCGTTGAAGCAACGATGGGATATCCATCACCGGACGTGAAGTTTCGCAACAACTCAGAGGCGCCGGTCATCATTCGGACCCGCTACTCCGACACCCAGGTCTCGGTGTACTTCTTCGGCAACAACGGCGGGAAGACATGCACGGCCGAGTGGGGCGAGGACACGAACGAAGAAGAATACGAGACGTTGTATGTGGCGAACGAGGACCCGGAAATCACCGTGAACCCCGGTGACGAGAAGCGGATCCAGACAGGCAAGGACGGCTTCACGTCGAGCGTGACCCGCATCATCAAGCAGGCCGGCGGTACGACGGAGCGCGAACGCACCTGGACCTGGCGATATCGGACACAGGACGAGAAGATCGCCGTGCACAAGTGCATGGTGACCGGGGAGCCGATCAACTGCCCGATGAAGATCCCTTCGGTCGTCGGCACGTCATACGACGCAGCATTCGAACAACTCGCATCGGCCGGCTACACGATCATCAGAGTCGACCAAACCGTCGATAGTGAGTCGAAGAACGGGGTGGTCTTGTCGACGGATCCCGGTGCCGGTGCGTGGGTGTCCCCTGGTTCCTCGGTCACGCTCACCGTTGGTGTCTACAGCGCTCCAGCGACGACGACAACGACAGCGCCCGCACCAACAACGACCACCACTGCGCCGCCAGACGGAGACGGCTGATCAGTCGTAGAACCGGTAGAGGTTGGCAACGAGCGCGTCGACTGCGCCCTCGGTAGCCGCATCCCATCCACCTGTTCGCGTCACTTGCACCGCGTTGGCCGCTGCATACACACGTGTCACGTTCGCATCGGCATCGAAGATCCGCTTGGCGAGGAGAGCAACGAAGTCGTCCGCAGCCACTTCTGACGGCGATTCGGCGAAAACCCGGGTGGCCATGCTCGTCAGATTGCGGTTCAGGGTGAGGATGACGACGTCGCCGACAACCGTCCGCTTACTCATTTCGATGCTCTGGCCCACTTGGTGCTCCTCGGATGCCTGGCAGGGAGTGTAGAGGGACCCAGATCCTGGTCTTCGCCGAGCGTCAGTGCAGCGGCACCCCACCGGTCATGCTCCCCACCCGGTGAACCTTCATCAGATTCGTCGAAGCTCGGAGGTTTGGCGGCGTGCCGGCCACCATCACGGTGGTGTCACCAGTGTGCACGATGTCGTGTTCGAGCAGATAGTGCTCGGCGAACGTCAGCATCTCGTCGGTCGACTCCTGTGGCGGCGATCTGAGCGGCGTTATGCAGCCGAACAGGGTCATCAGGCGGTACGTCGACTCGTGTGGCGTAAAGGCATAGACGTCGGCTCGCGGGCGGTGTTTCGAAAGCAAGCGAGCGGTCGTGCCGCTCTCGGTGAACGCCACGATGGTGTCGATCTCGAGCCGGTTCGCCGTTTCTACCGCCGCCTGGGCGACCGCGGACGCATACGGAGCGCGATCATGCAACATGCCGGCGTGCGGTGCGGTCACGAATTCGGGGCTGCGCTCAGCTTCGCGGCTGATCACGTCCATGGCCTTCACCGCTTCCACGGGATAGTCACCGATCGCGGATTCGGCCGACAGCATGACCGCGTCGGTCCCGTCGAGTACCGAGCGATACACGTCCGTCACTTCGGCACGCGTCGGCCGAGGGTTCGAAATCATCGACTCGAGCATTTCCGTCGCCGTGATTGTGATCTTGCCTGCGGCGTTGGTCCGAGCCAAGATCTCGGTCTGCGCTCGAGGAACGCTTTCGAGATTCAACTCCACACCGAGATCGCCGCGCGCCACCATGGCTCCATCGGCCTCGGTCAGAATGTCGTCCAGGTTTCGATAGCCGACCGTCGACTCGATCTTGGCGATGACGGGCATGTACCCGACATACTTGCGTATCTCTCGGATGTCGGCCCCGGACGAGACGAACGACGCAGCGATGAGGTCGAAACCGAGTTTGCTCCCGAACGCCAGATCGGCGATGTCCTTCTCCGTGATGACGGGTACGCCGGTGTCGCTCCCCGGAAACGCAGCTCCCTTGTGATCGCGCAACACGCCGCCGCCGATCACGCGGGCGCGCACCTCGGATCCGTGGACGGCGACGACCTCGAGGCGGATCATCCCGTCCGAGAGCAGGACGCTCGATCCCGGTTCGAGATCGACGTACTCGAGATACGCGATACAGATTCGCGATGCATCGCCTTCGCCCTCTCCTGGGACGAACATCACCTCTGTCCCCGCGTCGAGCACGACCAATCCGCCGGAAAACACACCAACGCGGATCTTCGGGCCCTGAATGTCCTGCATCGTGCCAACCGGGACGCCGGCTTCACGTGACGCCGTCCGCACCCATTCGTGCCGCATACGGTGCTCTTCGTTCGTGCCGTGCGAGAAGTTGAAACGGGCGACGTTCATCCCCGCATCGATCATTGCCCGGACATCGTCGAGGGAGTCGACCGCCGGTCCAAGGGTTGCGACGATCTTGGTCTTGCGTGTCACGAGGTCACTCTACCGGTGCACGATCGGCGCAATACGACATGACGCTCAGTCCGCGAGCAGCCTCTCGCCACGGTCCCGGAATCGGGACACCAAGGAGGAATGCTGCCCAAGTTCATGAATGCCCTGTTGTGACGCTCGCGGTGATGCTTGTCGCCGCAGCGTGCTCCTCTGATGATTCGTCAGCCGGTGATCTCGACGGTCGAGGCGCCCCTTCCCAACCCTCCCCCCTTTGCTGTGAGGGTCCGGCATTGGGATGCGGGTGACACCCTCGAATGTGCGGCCCTCGATACGGATCAGGTCGATGTCAAGCAGGTCGAAGACCTCAGCCTTCAGTTCGACCGTTGGTTCGGCGAGACGGTCTGCTGCGAGCTTCGAGAGGCGTTGAGTGGCCTCCGGCACCGACTCGGTTGTGGGTGCGCCTCGGTGGGCTTGCTGAAGGCGCTCCAGTTCCTTCTCGACGGTGATGCGTTCGGCGGCTACTTCGTCGATGCCACCTGGGGTGACAGAATGCGGCTCTTGGGTGAGCAGGTGATCCCGCCGCCGAACTGAAGAAGACCTCCTCCAGAATCGCCTAGGCTTGAGGCATGGCGGCGGACCCGCACGCCAAAGAGGAGGAAAGACAACTCATGACACGTGCACGAACACTTGTTGTAGCTGTGCTCGCGCTTGCGCTGCTGGCTGCTGCGTGTAGCGATGACGATGCCGTCGACGCAGGATCCCTAGGCCTCGTAAACGATGGGACGCTCACGGTCTGCACCGATTCGCCCTACCCACCGATGGAGTACGAAGAGGACGGTGAGTTCACTGGATTCGACATCGAGCTGATGCGTGCGATCGCCGAAGATCTGGGACTGGAAACTTCCGTAGTGAATATTGGTTTTGATCCGATCACGTCGGGCCTTGCGATGGACTCCGGCGAATGTGACATTGCGGCAGCGTCGATCACGATCACCGAGGAGCGTGAAGCCAACATCGATTTCAGCGAGGGGTACTTCTCAGGAGACCAATCCTTGCTGACTACCGAAGGCAGCGGAGTCGCCTCGCTTTCCGATGTGAGCGGCAAGAACCTGGGCGTCCAGACGGGCACAACCGGAGAGAAGTATGCAGCCGACAATGCGGCCGATGCGACCTCCATCTCGTTCGAGAATCCCGGCGACCTCATCACGGCACTCAATGCTGGCGAGCTTGATGCAGTACTTCAGGACATCGTGACCAACGGTGACGCTGCCCTCAACAACTCCAACCTGGTGCTCGTTGAGATCTACACCACAGACGAGTTCTACGGCTTTGCCGTCAAGGAAGAGGGAGCCGAGAACCTGATTGCTGCGGTCAACGCATCACTTGCCAAGCTCCGCGACGATGGCACGTATGACGACATCTACGAGCAGTTCTTCCCGACCAGCTGATTGTTTCTACCCACTACGCATTGGCGGGGCGGTCCGTTGGGGCCGCCCCGCATTGCCGTCCGGAGGTGCATCTGCAGGGGAAGGCCCCAACGCGGTAACGTACACGGCGAATGGCGGTAGCAACCAAGTCGAGCCGGATGCGTCGCGCCGAGATCAAACGGCGTGTTATCTTCGTTGTCACCGCCATCTTTCTTGTGGTTCTTGCCTTCACCATCGATTGGCAGCAGCTGCAGCAGAGTTTCTTTCAACCCGACATCATCAAGGCGATGTTCCCCGATGTTGTTCTCATCGGGGCCAAGAACACGATCATCTACACGACCTTGGCATTCAGCTTCGGTCTCGTGCTGGCGTTGATCCTGGCGTTGATGAAGCGATCCACCATACGTCCCTACCGCTGGTTTGCCACGGGGTACATCGAACTCTTTCGGGGCCTACCGGCGCTGATCACCATCATCTTGGTTGCCTTCGGTCTGCCGTTGGCGCTTGGCATCCGCATCCCGGGCGGAACCCTGGGGAAGGGAACCCTCGGGCTTGGGCTTGTTGCTGGCGCCTACATGGCGGAGACTATTCGTGCCGGTGTCGAAGCAGTACCGCGGGGGCAAATGGAAGCGGCTCGGTCCCTCGGCATGCCGAAGGGCACCGCGATGACGTACATCATCCTGCCCCAGGCCTTCCGCATCATCATCCCGCCCCTCACCAACGAGTTGGTCTTGCTGATCAAAGACACATCGCTCCTCTTCGTGATCGGTACCACACCGCTCTCGAAAGAGCTCACCAAGTTCGCTCGCGACTTCATGACCAGCACACAGAATGCGACGCCCCTCACCGTGGTCGCCTTCATGTACCTGCTCATCACCCTCCCGCTGACATTCTTGGTCCAGCGGCTGGAGCGCAAGGCGGGTAAGGGGCGATGACCGTCGTGGTGCCGCCGATCGAGATCGAGGACCTCCACAAGTCGTTCGGGGCGCTCGAAGTACTCCGTGGTGTCGATCTCTCCGTCACGACGGGCGAGGTGATCTGCATCATCGGGCCATCGGGTTCCGGCAAATCGACGCTGCTTCGATGCGTCAACCTTCTCGAGGTTCCGTCGGCCGGCCGGGTTCTGATCGAGGGCTATGACATCACGGACCCGGAAACCGACGTTGATGAGGTTCGCGCCAAGATCGGCATGGTGTTCCAGCAGTTCAATCTGTTCCCCCATCTCACCGTGTTGAAGAACCTCACCATCGCGCAGCGCAAAGTCCTCGGTCGCTCGAGCGGTGAAGCAATATCGGTCGCCGAGGCAATGCTGTCGCGAGTGGGTCTTGCCGACAAGCGAGACGAGTACCCGATCCGACTGTCGGGCGGCCAGCAACAGCGAGTGGCAATTGCTCGCTCGTTGTGTATGAACCCCGACATGATGCTGTTCGACGAGCCGACCAGCGCCCTCGACCCGGAATTGATCGGCGAGGTGCTCGATGTGATGCGGGCTCTTGCCGACGAAGGAATGACGATGCTGGTTGTCACCCACGAGATGGTGTTTGCCAAACAGGTTGCCGACCGGGTTCTCTTCATCGATGAAGGGGTCATCCAAGAGCAGGGTCCGCCCCGCGAAGTCCTCGAGAACCCCAAGAACGAGCGGACCCGCCGGTTCCTTCGCGCCGTCGAGCACTAGATCACGTAGCCGGCTGGCCACCTCCGGTGCGTCGGCGCCGTGTCGGACAAATACCCAGACCCGATCGGTGCCGATGCTGCGGATCAGCGATGCCCAGTGTCGGAGCCTCTCGGGGTGTCGGCGACACGCACCATCGACTCGGGCTGAGTTCACAGAAATCTTCGCACCACGATGGGACCCGCCGGTCGGCGTCGCAGGGTCGCGCCGTGGGCGGAATGCAGGGTGTGCCGCTCAGCGACCGAACCGTATGACCCGCCTACTCGGGTGCCCATTTCACCGCGAGTCCAACCGAGATCGGCATAGGTATCCGCATCTGCGACCAGGCGAGGTTTGATAAGGGGTCCTGAACCGTCACGGTTGTCGTCGGGAACGCATACCCGCTGTGCGATTTCATCCCGGACGGTGAGACCGAGGGCCAGGGATGGGACTACGACGCCTGGAACGAGATCTGTAGGCGACTGGACTGCACGGCTGATTTCGTTCCGGCCGATTGGCCGGATGTGATCGTCGAGACCGGACAGGGCGAACACGACACGGCTGCGGACGGTATTTCGATCACCGAAGGGAGCGGAGAAGCCGTGGCGCTCTCCGATCCGTAAAAAGTCATCGAGCAGAAGTTCATGGTGCGGACCGGCGAAGACCGATTCGGCAACGCGGATGAGTTCCTCCCCGACTCGATGCTGAGCGATCCGCTCAGATTCATCTTCCCCAGGACCGCGATCTCATTGAGCCG
>CAZONX010000045.1:0-14918 GCA_964581295.1 uncultured Acidimicrobiaceae bacterium | reverse complement strand
CGGCACGACGTCGCTCGACGCCTCGTTGGCACCGTAGGGCATGACGTTCTTGGCGGCGGCATCGACTCGGTGGCCAAACTTCGTGGCGACGACCACGTCGCTGTGGCGGTTGCCGAGAGCGGCTCCGAGCACCCGTTCGCTGTGTCCGCAGCCGTAGTTCGCTGCCGTGTCGAAGAACGTCACGCCGAGGTCAAGCGCCTCGTGGATCGCCCGAACGAACTCTGCGTCGTCAACCGAACTCCACCCGGCGGGGTTGCCGTCAAACGTCCAGACACCGCCGATTGCCTAACACCCCATGCCGACGGCCGAGACCTCGATGCCGCTCTTCCCGAGTGTTCGCTGCATGCGGACTCCCATCGCATCGCGGCCTCCCCGTCGATTATCGCGCCATGCGAGTGTTGCGTCGCCGAGAAGCAGGCCGCTCACGCATGCCAGTCGTCGATGCCTTGGTGCCCAGATCGCCCGCCCAACATGGGGGATGGTCGATTCAATATGGGGAGCTGACTCCGATGCGGTCCTGGGGGATCTGAGACACGATGGATCCGTTGCATTGAAGCGATGAGCGAGGATGGTCGAGATGTTCTACATGCAGAGGAACCTGGTTACAGCGATCCACGAGGATCGTCATCGCGAGGCGGATGCCGAGCGTTTGCATGGCGCAGCCAGACTCTCGGGTGGAGGCAGCGAGCGTCGCGGTCGCGGTGTTCGTGACTTGTTCCGAGTTCGACACGCTGCTCCAGCGATGCGACTGTCGATCCAGCGGTCGCCAGCGCGCGCATCGACGACGATCTCGCCCCCGGCAGCCTGACCACCTGAGTCTTCGATCGTCACCGGGCCGCGACGAGACCAACCTGTGTGAGCCACTCAGATCGACGGGTCGCGGTCGGCGGCACCGAGGTACGATCGGGGGGTGGAACTTCTCGAGCGATCTGCCGATCTCGAGGTTCTCGAGCGTGCGCTCCTGGATGCCGAGAGCAGTGCGGGATCAGTCGTTCTTGTTACCGGCGAGGCCGGCATCGGCAAGACGCGACTGGTGCAAGCATTCTGCGACCTGCACGCCGACGACGCTCGCATTCTGTGGGGCGCTTGCGATGACCTCTCTACGCCGCGGACGCTCGGTCCGTTCCGTGATATTGCCAGTCGGGTGGGCGACCCGCTCTCGGAGGCCGTTGCTCACGGAACCCGGTTCGAGGTGTTCGACGCCGTCCTGGCCGCCGTTGACGAGGGGATCCGTCCCACGGTGGCGGTGATCGAGGATGTGCACTGGGCCGACGGCGCGTCGCTCGATGTCATCAAGTTCTTGGGCAGACGCATCGATCGCACCGGGGCGACGCTCGTCCTGACCTACCGGGATGAGGAGGTACCCGCCGACCACCCGCTGACACTCCTCATCGGCGACTTGCCGGCGTCTGCGGTCCATCGAGTCCGACCGGCGCCGCTTTCGCTTGCGGCGGTTGAGGAGATCGCCGTTGGCTACGACGGTTCCGTCGACCGCCTGTTCGCCAGGACGCGCGGGAACCCGTTCCTCGTGACGGAGGCGCTCATGGCTCCGAGCGGCGAGGTTTCGGCAAGCGTGCGAGATGCCGTGCGAACCCGGGCTTCGCGGCTGTCCGATTCCGGGAGAGCGGTCGCAGAGTTCGTGGCGGTCATCCCAGGCCAAACCGAGCGATGGTTGCTCGAGACTCTTCCGGAATTCTCGTTGGACGGACTCGACGAGTGCCACCGGCGTGGCTTGATCGAGTTCGATGCCGCCGCTGCTTGGTATCGCCACGAGCTCGTGCGCGGGGCGATGGAAGGCTCTCTCTCGCCGAAGCGGAGTCGCGCCCTCAACGCTGCAGTGACCGATGCCCTGGTGTCCGGCGACGCAGACATAGCCCGGATCGTCCACCACGCCCTCCGAGCCGACGATCGCTCAACGATTGCTCGATTTGCGCCCTCGGCGGGCCGGCGGGCGTCGGCGGCCGCCGGTCACCGCGAAGCCCTCGCCCACTTTCGAGTTGCCGTTACGTGTGCAGACGAACTCGTGGGTGACGAGCGTGCCCAGTTACTGACCGACTACGCCACGGAGTGCTATCTCAGCAATGAAGCGGTGGAGGGGGCCGCTGCCGCCATCCGGGCGCTGCAATGCTGGCGTGAAATCGGTGCGACGATCCAGGAAGGGGACGTGCTCCGTTTGCTCTCCCGGCTGCACTGGTGGCTGGGGCATAGCGAACAAGCCGTGGAAGCGGGGTTGGGTGCTGTGAAGCTGCTGTCCACCATTCCCTCGTCAAAGGAGCTGGGCATGGCCTACAGCAACCTTGCCCAGGTCTTCATGCTCGCTCAACAATCGGAAACGGCGGAGGATTGGGCGACGAAGGCCATCGAGATCGCGCGTGGCTTTGAAGACTGGAACACCCTCGCCCACGCCCTCAACAATCTCGGCAGCACGCGGTTGCGCGTTGGCAACCTGGAGGGGTTCGATCTGCTTGAAGAGAGCCTCGATATCTCGATCCGAGAGCATTTCGAGGATCACGCCGGTCGGGCCTATTCCAACCTCGCGTGGACCGCGCTCGACTATCGCCGGTACGACGTCGCACGGAGCTACATCGACGAGGGCCTTGCCTATGCGGGAAGCCGGGAGCTCGCAGGCAATATCTACTACCTGACGGCCGAACGTGCCCGGCTGCAGTTCGAGCTCGGTGAATGGGCAGCGGCGGAGGAGAATGCGCGGTGGGTGCTCGGTCGTCCTGAGGAGCCTGGCATCACGACGATGCCGGCCGTGGGAACGTTGGCGCGGTTGTGCGTTCGGCGTGGCGACGTGGATGTCGATGCGACGATCGACGCGGCATGGCAGCTCGTCGAACCGGCGGGTGAACTCCAGCGGATTGCTCCGGTGGCCACCGCCCGGGCCGAGCTCGCTTGGTTGCGTGGCGATGTGGAAGGGATCCTCGCCGCGATTTCGGATGCGTACCCGCTTGCGATGGCGGCGAACCAACCGTGGATCAGCGACGAGTTCCGTTTCTGGATGTGGAGAGCGTCTGGCGCCACCGAACCGTTCGAGGAACTCAGTAACCCGTTCGCTCTCCAGATGGCCGGTCGCTGGAGCGAAGCCGCAGCTGCGTGGGCGGAGCTGGGCTGCGTGTATGAACAGGCGATTGCCCTCATGGACAGTGGTCGTGCGCAGGATCTGCTCGAGGCGCTCGAGATACTCGACCGGCTCGGCGCAGTACCCGCAGCGTCACTACTCCGCAGCCGGCTCAGGCGAATGGGGGTCGAAGGCGTGCCCCGGGGTCCGCGCCGCAAGACCCGGCAGCATCCGGCGGGTCTCACGCCGCGCCAGGTCGAGGTCCTGGACCTGGTCGCCGCGGGCCTGACGAACGCCGATATTGCGGAGCGGCTCTTCGTTTCGCCGAAGACCGTCGACCATCATGTGTCTGCGCTCCTCACGAAGCTGGGAGCGTCCTCGCGAACGGAAGCGGCGCGTGTCGCTCGCGAACGGGGTCTCCTCGATCACGAGCCGTGAGCGAGGTGTCCTAGCCGAGCCGACGTTGGGAGGATCAGCCGTCGTACGTGATCAGGATGTCGTCCAGCCCCTTGCGTTCAAGGCGCGGTACAACCGAGTCCGGTTCGGGATAGCCGACTGGGAACAGGATGAACGGACGCTCGTTCGCCGGTCGATCCAGCAGCTTTGTGAGAAAGGCCATCGGGCTGGGGGTGTGCGTCAACGTTGCGAGACCCATGTTGTGCAGTGCCGCGATGAACATTCCCGCAGCGATGCCCACCGACTCCTTGACGTAGTAGTGCTTGGTGCGCGCGCCTTCGGGCTCGACGCCATAGCGCTGCTCGAACAGCACCACGATCCAAGGTGCATGCTCGAGGTAGGGCTTCTGCCACGACGTGCCGAGACGGGCGATCTCTTCCTTCCAATCGTCCGGCATGCGGCCGTCGAGGTAGTTTGTGCGTTCCTCCTCTTCTGCCGCGAGTCGGATGCGCCGCTTGGTCTCTGGGTCGCCGACCACCACGAACGTCCACGGCTGCTGATGGGCACCGGACGGTGCCGTCCCGGCAGTTCGAATCGCCAGCTCGATCAGATCTCGCGGGACTGCCTCGTCGCTGAACGTTCGGATCGAGCGCCGCGTCGCCATGAGGTCGTGGAACGCAGCGGCGCGATCCCGCATCTCGCTCTCGGGGTAGCGCGGACTCTCGTATTCCGCGAAGTCCCCGCCGTCGCTGTAGGGATAGTGGTCGTTGCTCACAGTGCCCTTCTTGGGATCCGCGCGCTGTTCGCGCGTGGTGACGATGATGGCAGGACCGGATTGCGAGAACCAGGAGAAATCCGTGCGAACCCTCGCGGGCACATCCGCTCGTCGACGTTCAGGTGCCGATCAGATCGGGAACCCCAACCTCGTTGATCGACCGCTCAGCGGCGTCGGCGGCGGCCTCGACGATCCGTTGTGCATTGGAACCCGTTCTCCGGGGGAACCCATCGGCGAGGGCGCCGGTCGTGACGTCGGGCTGAATGATCACCACTCGGGCGCCTACCCGTTCGAGCACGGCAACTTCCTCGGCGAGGCGGTTCCGGGAGTGGCCGGCGGTCAATCGGCGCCCGGGACGCGTCATCGGGGAGGAGATCAAGACAAGCCGTGGACGGATCCCGGCTGCCAAGTCGGCGTGCGTCGGCGAGGCCACGCCACCGTCGAAGTAGGGCGTGCCGTCGATCGTATGCGGCTGGAACATGCCGGGTACCGCCGACGAAGCCTGCACCGCTCGGTGTACATCGACGTCATCACGGTCGCGGCCAAACACAACGGTATCTCCGGTAGTCGCGGACACTGCCGGGATCCACAGGCCTGGAGGCCAGGTGGCGTGAAAGTCCATGCCGGGAAACTCGGCAATCCAGGAAGTCGGGAAGATTCCGGGGGGCAGCAATCCTGCGACGCGCACCATGGCGCGGCGGCTCGTTGACCCGATGGGCCGAGCGAGGTGCGGGGCGAATGGCACAAGAGACTTCCGGGCGCCGCGAAGCTCAGACGCCATCCTCTTGCGGTCCTCGTCGTTTGGCGGACGCGACACCACATCGGCGAGCAACTGTGGATCAACTCCCGCCCGTGCCGCAGCGCCAACTGCGGCTCCGGCAGACGTTCCAATGATCAGGTCGATATTGTCGGCCGACATGCCCAGGGCGCGCTCGATACCGCGGAGGACGCCTGCGTGGAAGACCCAGCCGTAGGCGCCGCCCGCACCCAGCACGAGTGCCGTTCGGTCGATCATGAGAGCAAGAACCGCAAGAGAGAACTGCTGATTCCCATCGATCCGATGCACCGAGGCTTCCCCGCGCTTGTCGTTCGATCACTTCGCGTCGGAGATGGCCGCCCGAGCGGCGTGGTATCCGCACATCCCGTGCACACCGGCGCCCGGTGGTGTCGCCGAAGAGCACAGATAGAGGCCGGCGCCAATCCGATACGGCTTCACCCGTGCGACCTGGAGCAGTCGTCGAACGGCGAACGCACCGCCCGCGATGTCGCCGCCGACGTAGTTCGGGTTGTGATGCTGGAAGGCCGCCGGACCCATCGTGTGTCGGGCGAGGATCCGATCTCGGAAGCCGGGGGCGAAGCGTTCGATCTGGGCCTCGATGGCCGCGGTCATGTCCTGATCCGAAGAGGCCGGAACATGGCAATAGCCCCAGGCGGTCTGGTTCCCGTGCGGCGCCCGGGTGTCATCAAACAGCGATTGCTGAGCGACGATCACGAAAGGCCGTCGAGGGTGCCGGCCGGCATGGACCTCATCTTCCGCCGCTGCGATCTCCTCGTAGGTGCCCCCGACGTGTACGGTGCCGGCACGCCCACTCACCTCATCCGTCCACGGGATCGGCCCGTCGAGTGCCCAATCGACCTTGAAGACACCGGGTCCGGTGCGCCATCGGGCGAACCGTCGACGGACCCCGGGATCAAGCCGACGGCCGCCGATTCGCATGGCCGCATCGGGCATGACATCGAGGAGCGTGACCGGTACTCCCGGAAGATCGTCTATTGACGCGATCGTGCGTCCCGTCTCGATTGCGCCTCCGCCGTCGATGATCAAGCTTGCCATCTGCTCGGCAAGGCGCTGCGAACCCCCGCGTTCGAGCGGCCAGCCGTATGCGTGTGCGATGACGGCAAACAGCGTCGAAAGGGCTCCGGTGAGTGGCGTACCGAAGGGGGTGATCGCATGAGCCGCCATCCCGGCGTGGAGCGCGCGGCCGGTGTCCGTCCTCAGGCCACGAGCGATCGCCGAGGCCGGTAGCAGGCCCGGAAGGCCGAACCGCCCCAGCGTGATGGGATGCGGAGGGGGCACGGGTACCGGTCCGAGGACCTGGGCAACGAGATCATCGGCATGGTCGACGAGACCGCCGATGAGTCGGCGATAGCGCGCACCGTCCGGGCCGAGAGCCGCTGCGGTCTCATCAAGGCTTCGGTAGAGGACGCCGGCTCGACCTCCGTCGAGCGGGTGCGTCACCGGGATGTCCGGATGGATCCAGCTGCCGATTCCCGCCGACGCGAAGAACGGTGAGGCGATCCCGAGTGGGTGGATTGCTGAGCACACATCGTGCCGGAAGCCGGGAAGCGTCAGTTCCTCGGTGCGCGTGCCGCCCCCGATGCGGTCCGAACCCTCAACAACGAGGACCCGCCGTCCGGACCGCGTGAGTTCCACTCCGGCTGCCAGTCCGTTCGGACCGGCGCCAACCACCACGGCGTCGAATCGACCCATGTGTCGATTATGGCAAGCGGGTGGCGCTTGACCGGCGGATTCTTCGCTGTCTTGGCGCCGATGGCCTCATGTGCTTCCGGAGTGGTCTGAACTCGCCATCCTGTTCGACCGACGCCGAAGCCGGTTCCGACCGACGGCGACACCAAGGGCACCATCACCTAGGCTCGTCGACCATGCAACCGTCCGTTGTGATCATCGGTGCCGGCATGTCGGGACTCGCCGCCGGCCGTTCGCTCGCTGCTTCGGGCATCGACGTGACGCTGGTCGACAAGGGCAGGGCCGTTGGGGGCCGAATGGCGACGCGACGGATCGGTGCCGCGACGTTCGACCACGGCGCTCAGCACGTCAGCACCCGCACCGACGAGTTTGCGCTGCAAATGGGTGATCTGGTCGAGCGGGGCACCGCACGAGTCTGGTTCCGCACCCCGAGCGTCACCCATCCCGAACGGGGTTTCGAAGATCGATACATTGGCGTGCACGGGATGCGCCGGATCCCTGAAGTGATCAGTGAGGGGCTGCGCGTTATCACCGGCGTCGCTGTCGATCGCCTGGAGATCGAGCGGTCGGGGGTCACGGCGTTTTCAGGAGGTGCCGACGTTGCGGCGGGCGACGCCGTGATTCTGACGCCGCCGGCTCCGCAGACCCTCGACGTGCTGCAGCGCAGCGGAATCGCACTCGGGCCTATGGGCGCCGAACTCGCCGACGTCGCCTACAACGCAACGCTTGTCGTCATGGCGGTTCTGGACGCTCCTGCCGACCTCGACGAGGGGCACTATTCCTTGGTCGACGGCCCACTAGCGTGGCTCGCCGACAACCAGCAGAAGGGCGTGTCGGCCGCCCCTTCCCTGACGTTGCACTCGTCCGCCGATTTCGCTGCGGAGCATCTCGAAGTGGAACCGAACCGCTGGGCGGGGCAACGGCTCGAGGCGGCACGACCGTACCACGCAGGCAACGTGATCGAGGTTCGTCCTCATCGGTGGCGGTATGCGCAGCCGCGGTCCATTCGCGAGGACGGGGCATGGCCTCTGGAAGCAGCGGCTCCGGTCGTGCTCGCGGGTGAGCTGTTCTCCGGCGCTCGGGTGGAAGGCGCCTACACCTCCGGACAGACGGCAGCGCGTCTCATCTTCGATCGCCTCGCATGACAGAGCAGGCTGTCGCCGAGTTCAGGCGCCGTCACCGTTGGCCACGGCACTAGCGACCGTTTCTGGAGACGCCTTGAGCGCGTCATCCCCCGAGATCTGGTCCCGAAGGTAGGTGGCTTGGAATCTCGCGTAGCCAAACATGAGAATTGCAGCGCTCACAAAGATGAACAAGACGGACCCGAGCCCGAAGAGGAGGCCCTCGCTCATGATGCGTCGTCCTCTCCGACGAGCACGAGAGCACCCAGCGACAAAAGGCTTGGGACCCACAGGCCGACGAAGAGGCCCATCTCTTTGTCCACGAGGAACCAGAGCGTGACGGAGAGGAAGAACGAGAACAACGCAACGAGAAGGAACACCAGTTTCGCCTTGTGGAACGGTGTGATGCGACTCCACAGGCTTGACTGTTCGGTTGATGCGGAGGGTGATGACGGGTTCATGGCTGGTTGATTTCTCCTTTCCTTTCATTCGAGGCAGAAGCCCTCGAAGGATGAACTACCGCTAGGAGGGCGGCGGCCACTATCAAGAACGCATGACACAACGAACCCTCGATGGAAGCCGCACGCTTGTGCTCGGGGGCTCGGGCGTGCTGGGGGGCCTGATTGCCGCACGACTGCGTAAACGCGGTGGAGTCGTGATGCTTGCCGGTCGCGACCGCGAGCGGCTCCAGGCTCAAGCTACGGGCCTTGGACCCGATGTGCCGTCGGTTGAGTTCGACCTCCAGCAGCCGGCCCACGCCGAGCACGTCGTCGAAACCGCGGTCGCCGGCCTTGGAGGGCTGGACGGAGTCGTGAACGCTGCGGGTGTCGTTGCGTTTGGGCCACTCGAGGATCTGGGCGACGCGGAACTCGACGAACTGGTTGCCACCGATCTGGTCGGCCCGCTTCGCGTGATCCGGACAGCGATTCCGCATCTGAGCGGCGGATTCGTCGTCAATATCAGCGGCGTCGTCGCGGAGCAACCGACCGCCGGAATGGCTGCCTACTCGGCGGTGAAGGCCGGCTTGAGTGCGGCGACGCTGGCACTTGGGCGCGAGCTTCGACGGCAGCGGATCACGGTGCTTGACGCCCGCCCACCACACACCGAGACCGGCCTGGCACAGCGTCCGATTGCAGGGGCGGCCCCGGCGATGCCAACCGGACTCGATCCCGGCTTCGTCGCCGATGTCATCGTCGACGGCATCGAGAGCGGTGCTCGAGAGCTCTCGCCGGAGGCCTTTGTTCGCTCCTGATGGCGTGATCCGCCAGGGGAGCGGATACGTTGTGCCCAGCAGCGCCTGATCGATACAGCGGCGAACGCCGCAGGCTACGGAGCAAACGTCGACCGAGAGCGAGGCATCGACCGCCACGCCCGGGACACCGACCATCCGCGACAATGGGATTGAGCTCGTGGTGCTGATGATCCGCCGGCGCGAGGAGTCGCTTCTGGATTTGGTTGTCCCGATTCTGATGATCGTGATGGGTGTCGCGATCTCCGGCGTGTGGACGCGCGACATATTCGTCGGTGACCAGATTGATCGCTCGCGGGGACTCCTCGGCGCCCGGGAGCCCGACGGCGGATACCTGCTCGTGCCGCACTGGATCGCCGAGTACTCAACGGCGCTGCTCCTCTTCATCGGTGCTGCCGGGCTGCTGGCTGACGTTCGATAGGGATCCGTGGTTGCGGCCGTCGGAATAGGGGCAGTGCAGTACACCTCAATCAACCCGCTCGGCTGGGCGCTCGCTCGAGGGGAGCGCTACGCGTACGTCGCCCCGATGTCGCCGGCGTGGCGATCGGATTGGTGTCTGCCGGCTACCTCGTTGGCCGGTGATCGGCCGTCGGGGGAGCCGGGATCTGGTTGAGCGACGTTCGGTACGGTGTGCCGGGTGACCGTTCTCGTTCTGTCCGCGCTCGATGGCCTCGTGACCCGCGAGGTCCGGTGGTTCATCTCCGGCCCCCTGCCGTCCGACGTGCTCTCATGGTTCACGGACGGAGCGACCAACATCGAGCGGGAACGCCGCGTCGACTGGTACGACGTGGGTTTCGCCCGAGACGGTGTCGGTGTGAAGCGAAGAAACTCCGAGATGATCGAAGCGAAGTTTCTGATCTCGCGAACCGCGATCGACGACCTCGCTCCAGGCATGGCTGGTGACGTCGAAGACTGGCTCAAGGTCATCACGCCGCGCGACCGTGAGGCGGGCACGCCCGCCGTGCGTCGCTTCGCGGTCGACAAAGACATCATCAACCGACGCTACGCAGCCTCGGCACCACACTCGGCCGACGCCGGGTGCGAGATCGAGCTCGCTGCTGTCACGGCCGGCGACGACCATGCATGGACGCTCTGTCTCGAGACCTACGGCGACCCGGAATTGCGCGACGTTGGATTCGAAGCGGGGCTGGACGCGTTGCAGACCGACACACCCATGCCGGACGACCTGTCGTTCACCGCGGCATCGAGCTTCGGCTATCCGGTCTGGGTCACTGGACTGAGCTGACCCGCGCGGCGGCCGATCTGCTCGCACCAGGGGGACGGGTATCTCTGTCGGCGCGATTCTCGCGATTGTCGTTTTGGTCGCTGCCTTCGGGTGCCGATACATGGGTAGCCGTTGTGGGAGAGGCAATGACCAGAGATCGAGGCAGATCGTCGTCGAGCGATGACCTGCTGCGCGAAGCCCGCCAGCGAGTTCTCGATGGCGATCTCTACTCGGACGACTATGTGCAATCACCCGACGAGGATCGATACGGGATCGACGGCGCCGACCACGTCTCGGACGAGTTCGATGCCGACGAACTGTCTGCGGTCGACATCGCGGAGGCGTTGGCCGAGGAGCAGGCGAAGTCCAATCCGCAACCGGAATCGGTGGTCGAGTCGCCGGTCGCGGCGACGGACGATGACCGCCCGGCTGATACTCGAGCCGCTATGGGTTCGCTGCCCGGTTGGGCCGTCGATGATGACCAGCCATCACACCGAGAACGCGAGTCAGCTGTTGCGGCCGATCCCGCCGAAGCGGCCGACGCATCGAGTCCGCTCGCCGAACGCATCCGCCTGCTGGCGATCCAGCAAGACCAGCAAGGCGCACAGCCCGACATGGACCAGCGGCCACTCCAAACGCCGCCACCGCCCGCGGGCGAGCGCGATTTCTGGTCGACGCCGAGCGAGGCGTGGCAGTCTCGGCCGCCGCCGACCCAGAAGAGTGGGATGACCACGGCGTGGATCAAGCCGGCGATCTTCCTGGCCGTCTTCGCGTTCGTGAGCATCGGGTTCTTCGCTTCGGTCTTCGACGGCCGGGAGGCGATTGATGACGTCGCCATCGGGGACTGCTTCGAATCTGGAGGCGCCACCGAGATCTACACGGTGCCGATCGTGGACTGTTCCGAACTGCACAGCTCAGAGCTCTACGCAACGGTCGACATCGACGTCTTCGATTCCGATTTCCCCGGCGCCGATCCGCTGAACGAATGGATCAACGCCCGCTGCGAAGAGGATTTCCCTGAGTATGTCGGTGAGCCATACGAGAACTCCCGCTACTGGATCGAAGTGATCCAGCCGACCGAGGCCGGGTGGGAGGAAGGCGATCGGGTCGGCCTTTGCACCGTGGTGCTGGTCGACGACGACTATGAGGTGCGGCCGGCGCTCGGCTCAGCGCGCGACTGGGGCGAACGAACCTAGCTGTCTGTCGCAGGCGTGGCGGCTGAGCGTCGAGCGCCGGGGAGACTTGGTGTCCACTCCTGCAACCGACCACGTGCGGCCGTCGAAACGTCTACGTGTAGCTCGTGCGGTCCAGGGCGGGTGAGGTCAGCTCTCGTCGTCGAGGTCATCCTTGAGGTCATCGATGGATGCTTCCAGATCGGGATCGACCTCAACGTCGACCTCGATCTCGTCTATCGAATCCGGTGACTCGTTGCCTTCACTTGCCTCGACCGGATCGAGATCGTCGGTGTCGATTTCGGCTACGACCACATCTGTGGCTTCGTCCGCTGTCTCGGCGGCGGAGTCATCGTCGGATGCGCCCTCGTGATAGGCGGTCTTCGCATTCTCGACTCCGGCGTCGAGGGCGTCCGATGCGCTGTTGACGGCCGCCTTGGTCTTGTCCCACGCGTCCTTGCGCGCATCGGCTGTGCCGTCCCATGCCTGCGTGGCAGCCTTCGTAGCCTTGTCAACGCCCTCGGAGAGCGTGTCCATCCAGCTCTTCTTCTCGGCCATGCGCGGTCCTCCTCGGTGATGCCACGTGTGCTGGCACTGTTCGAAGCACGATACCGCCTGTGAGAGGGACGGGCGGTGGGTCGACGACGCGGGCCTACTATCTCGGCACCCGCAATCCGGACCGAAGAGCAGGACGGTTTCGTGCCCCAACCCCAACTCGACGACCGATCCGAAGTTCTCGGCCTCGAGGGTGTATCGGTGGTGCGCGACGGGCGCGCGCTGATCGACGATGTCGATTGGACGGTGCACCGCCACGAACGCTGGGTCGTTCTGGGGCCAAACGGTGCAGGAAAGACCACGATGTTGCAAGTCGCTTCGACGTATCTCGGACCCACCAGCGGCACCGTGCGTTTGCTCGGCCAGACCCACGGAAAGGTTGACGTTCGCCTCCTGCGCGAACGCGTCGGCTACGTCGGGGCGGGGCCGGCTCGGATGATCCGGGATCGCCTACCGGCCGTCGAGATCGTCGTCACCGGAAAGCATGCATCGTTCGTCGACAGCCGTTGGCACGACTACGACGAGCGAGATTGGGAGTTCGCCCACGAGCTGCTCGGTCGGCTCGGCGCCGACCATCTGGCGGACCGACGCTACGGCACGCTGTCGACCGGAGAGAAGCAGCGGGTGTTCATCGCTCGGAGTCTGATGACGCGCCCGGAGCTGCTGCTGCTCGATGAAGCGATGACCGGACTCGATCTTGGGGCGCGAGAGCGCCTGGTGGCGTCGCTCGCCGACTTGGCTGCCGAACCACAGAGTCCGGCCGCGGTGCTCGTGACCCATCACGTCGAGGAGATTCCCCCGGGCTTCGGGCATATCGCCATGATGTCGCGCGGGCGACTGATCGCGGCCGGGCCGATCGATCGGGTGTTGTCTGCCGCTTCGCTTTCGGCGTGCTACGAGGAGGACCTCACCGTTGAACGAATCGGAGACCGCTACTCCGCCCGCCTGGCGGTCTGAAGAACTCCGAGCCCCAAATCCGCGTACCCAGGGTTCGCGACGTCCTATTTGACGTCCTGAGCCCACAGAACGCGTCGAGTTCGTCTGCGCCGGAATTTCCGAACCCAACTTCGGGTTGGTACCGCATGGTCCGCGACCACCTTCGATACCCCGACGTCGTCAACGAGAACGCTGCACGGTTGATCGCCGGCGGGGTAGTGGTGCTTGCGGTCGCGTACCTGATGACCGGCAGAGGTGCCGTGCTGGCGCTTCTGACATACGGCTTCCTGGCTCGCGTGCTCGCTGGTTCGACGTACTCCCCGCTCGCCCAACTCGCCAATCGAGTCATCGTGCCGCAGCTGTCGATCCCCCGAAAGCCGGTCCCGGGACCACCGAAGCGCTTCGCCCAGGGGATCGGTGCTGTGCTCTCAATCGGCGCCGTTGTCGCCCACTTCGCGGGGTTCGGCACGGTTGCCGTGGTGCTCGTGGGTGCCATCGCCTTTGCAGCGACGCTCGAGTCGGTCTTCGCCTTCTGCATCGGCTGCCGAATCTTCGCGGTCCTCATGGCAATCGGGCTCGTGCCGGAGTCTGTCTGCGAAGCGTGTAACGATATCTCCAAGGCGCGACCGGAAGACCACGACGCCACCGGGTTGCCAGTCCGCTGATCACGGTTGCTGGTTCTCACCGATCTTGACCCGGTGAAGCACCGATTCGTCATCCAGATCTCAGTTAGCACCGAATAGCGATTGTCGGCCCACATCATCAACGCCAACCCGAGGTTCCATCGTGCTCACCGCTCCATCGCCCGCCGCTATCGAAACGCTTGTCGACGCGCCAGCCGTGAGGGCCGTCGATGCCAGGAAGGTGTTCGGCGAGGGCACCAACGAGGTCGTCGCTCTCGACTCGGTATCGGTCGACTTCGATCGCGGCCAGTTCACCGCCGTCATGGGGCCGTCGGGCTCAGGGAAATCGACGCTGCTGTATGGGCTCTCCGGCCTCACCCGGCTCGACAGCGGATCGGCCTACCTTGGCGACACCGACATC
The DNA here is from genome assembly GCA_964581295.1 of uncultured Acidimicrobiaceae bacterium. Taxonomy (GTDB): domain Bacteria; phylum Actinomycetota; class Acidimicrobiia; order Spongiisociales; family UBA5794; genus JAHEEL01. Next base: position 893 of record CAZONX010000045.1, on the reverse strand, counting down.
TCGACGCTGTCGGACAACGAGCTGGCGATCCTGCGCCGCACCGAAATGGGTTTCGTCTTCCAATCGTTCCATCTCGTGGCGGCGCTCAGCGCCCGAGAGAACATCACGTTGCCGATCGATCTGGCTGGCGTGCCGGTTGACGAAGGATTCCTGTTCGATTTGGTTCGCGTGCTCGGCATCGAGGATCGTCTCGCCAATCGGCCGAGCGAGCTCTCCGGCGGGCAGCGGCAGCGCGTCGCCGTCGCACGTGCGCTGATCAGCAGGCCACAGGTCGTGTTCGCCGATGAACCAACCGGGGCCCTCGACTCACAATCGGCCGCCGACCTACTCGGCTACATGCGCACGGCCGTCGACGACCTCGGCCAGACGATTGTCATGGTCACCCACGACCCGGTAGCCGCCGCCCACACCGATCGCGCCGTGTACCTTCGCGACGGCGCCGTGTCCGGGATACAAGACGATCCGACGGTCGACGACGTGCTGTCCGTCATTCGTGAGCGCGCCTGACATGCTGCGTCGAACCGCCAAGATCGCCTGGTTCGAGCGGAGCCGGTACGCCCTTACGCTCGCCGCGATCACGTTTGGTGTGGCTTTCGTTGTTGCAACACTGACCCTGACCGGTTCGCTCGAAGGTCGTGGTGACCTCGTCGCTGAAGCCCACTCCGAGGTCGGCTCAGTGGTCCTTGGTGAGGAGATTGGGACGAACACCGGGGGGCCCGGCGCCGGGGTGCTCGTCTTCCGCGCTCCCGTGCCTTCCGACGCCGTCGATGCCCTCGACCTTTCCGGCTTGCCCTCGGCACCCGTTGTGGAGACCTACGGGCAGATCGTCGGCGCCGACGGCAAGGCCTCAGGCCAGGACCTGGCCGCCGACAACATCGTGACCAATTGGATCG
>CAZONX010000044.1:0-15004 GCA_964581295.1 uncultured Acidimicrobiaceae bacterium | reverse complement strand
GACGATCTCCCATGCGAGTTCGGACCCGACGACGCGTCCGCCGAGCGCCAGCACGTTCAGCCCGTCGTGCTCGACGGCCTGGTGAGCTGTGTAGACATCGTGGATGATCGCCGCCCGCACACCAGGAATCTTCCCTGCAGTGATCGAAGCACCGGCCCCCGACCCGCACAAGACAACCGCCCGCTCCGCTTCACCGGAAGCGACTGCCCTCGCTGCGGGAATGACATGATCCGGGAAATCGACCGCGGCGTCGGAGTCGGTGCCGAAATCGTCGACGTCGTGTCCGGCGGCGACGAGCCGAGCCTTGATGTCCTCCTTGAGCGCGAACCCCCCGTGATCAGTACCCATGGCGATGCGCATTGCGACTCCCTCGTTCGTGAGCCGAGAGAGTAGTGATGGGCGGAGGAGCTTCCAGCTATCAGCTTCCAGCCCGAGTGAGCCACCGGGTGCCGGACTGTGGGCTCGGTGTCGGGGGAAGCGAAGCGGCGAGGATCGTTCGCTTGCAGCGCCACGAAATCGGCTTGCCCGCTGGCAGCTGGTAGCTCTCCCCAAGATCCCCAACGTTGCTGGGTCCGTCCCTAACCTTCACGGCATGCACGCACGGGTTGAATCGCTTCGGGTGGTCGGCGGGGTTCCGCTCGAGGGTGAGCTCTCGGTGCTCGGGGCCAAGAACGCCGCGTTGAAACACATGGTGGCGACGCTGCTTGCTCCCGGTGTGCATCGACTCTCGAACGTCCCAAGGATCCTCGATGTCGAAATCATGGGCAGCGTGCTGCGCCATGTCGGTGCGACGTGCGAGCGGACCGGCACGACACTCGAAATCGTCGTGCCGGAGGTTCCCATACCCGAGGCTCCGCTCGAGCTCGTTCGGCAGATGCGTGCCTCCATCCTCATTCTCGGCACGCTGCTCGCCCGCACCGGTGAGGCCCGCGTTGCACTCCCAGGCGGGGACGACTTCGGTTCGCGGCCGATCGACCTCCACCTCGGTGGGCTCGAAGACCTCGGCGCCGTGTTCGATCTCCAGCACGGGGTGCTGCGTGCCACGGCCCCCGATGGGCTTCACGGCGCCGAGATCTATCTCGAGTTTCCATCGGTCGGCGCCACCGAAAACATCCTGTTGGCGTCGGTTCTCGCCGAAGGCACCACCACCATCGGGAACGCGGCCAGAGAACCCGAACTTGCCGACCTTGCCCTCTACCTCATTGCGATGGGGGCCGATATTGAGGGCGCCGGCACGTCGACGGTGACGATCAACGGCGTCCCGACGCTGAAGCCGGCCGATCATCGCGTTGTACCCGACCGGCTCGAAGCTGGCACGTACATCGTGGCGGGGGCAATGACCGGCGGACACGTCACCATCCGCGACTGCGTCCCACAGCACCTGCGCATGGAGATGAGCAAGCTCGCCGACACCGGGGCCACCGTGACGCTGGGCGACGATTGGATCACCGTTGAAGGACCGCAGCGACCTGAACCCATCGACTTCGCTACGTTGCCGTTCCCCGGATACCACACCGACATGCACCCGCAGATGGTGGCGCTGCTCTCGGTTGCCGACGGCACGTCGATCGCCACCGAGAATGTATACGCAGCCCGGTTCCGATACATCGGCGAGCTGAACCGGATGGGTGCCGATATTCACACCGACGGGCAGCACATCATAATTCGCGGCGTCGAGGAACTCAGCGGCTGCGAGGTCGACGGATGCGACATCAGAGCCGCGGCTGCGCTCACAATCGCGGCGCTGCGCGCCGACGGAACGACGACGATTGTCGGCGCACACCACGCGGATCGCGGATACGACGACTTCGTTGGCAACCTGCAGTCGCTTGGGGCTCGCATCGACCGGGTTTGATTCGCCCGGAGCAGAGCGGCGCGTCGAAATAGCGAGCCGCTCGGGGTTAGCTTGTTCACATGGCCGGTGAGCAAGAAAACGTGATCGAAATCGCCTCGCCCACGGACAAACCCAAGGCTGGGTTTGACGGGGTGGGCACGATCGATCTCTCTCTCCTCGAAACCACACTCGAGTACATCCGACCTGCCCTTCAGGCGGACGGCGGCGACCTCGTGCTGCTCGGAGCGGAGGACGGCAAGGTGACCCTCCAACTGGTTGGCGCCTGCGGCGGGTGTCCTCTTTCGACCATGACGCTCACCGCAGGAATCGAACGGATACTTCGCGACCGGGTGCCCGGAGTCGACACCGTCGAGGCCATCTGAACCTGTCGGCGCACCGCGCGACCGGCCGAGACCGTAACCTGTCATGGTGATGCTCGTCGAACGTGCCCGTGAAGGCGACCGCCGCGCTCTCGCTCGGCTCGTCAGCCACGTCGAAGACGACACGGATGAGGGTCGCACGGCCCTTGCCGATGTCTACCCCGACGGCGGGGCCGCTTGGGTGACCGGTGTCACCGGAGCGCCCGGCGGCGGGAAGTCCACGCTTGTCGACCAGCTGGTTTGCCACGTCGTCGATCGCGGAACCGTGGCCGTGGTGGCGGTCGATCCGTCGAGTCCGTTCACCGGTGGGGCAGTTCTCGGGGATCGGATCCGAATGCAGCGCCACACCGACGACCCAAGGGTCTATATCCGTTCGATGGCGAACCGTGGACATCTCGGTGGTCTCGCCGACTCGACACCGCGCGTCGTGGCGCTGCTCGACGGCTTCGGGTTTGATGAGGTCGTTGTCGAGACCGTCGGCGTCGGCCAGGCAGAGGTCGATGTCGCCGCTTCGGCCGACACCGTGGTGGTGGTCGTGAATCCTGGTTGGGGTGACTCGATCCAGGCAGCGAAGGCCGGACTCCTCGAGATCGGGGACATTTTCGTGGTCAACAAGGCCGACCGGCCCGGTGCTCACGAGGCTGTCGCTGACTTAGATCGCATGCTCGACGTCGGGCCCGAGCGAGCCTGGCGGCCCCCGGTCACTACGACCATGGCGGTCGACGGGACCGGAATCGGAGAACTGCTGGACGCCATCGCCGACCATCGGCGGTATCTGGTCGACAGCAACACCATTCGCCAACGTCGGCGAGACCGGGCTCTGAGCGAGATCGAGGCTGCCGTGCGAGCCGGTCTGCGGCGCAGGGGGAAGCTTGACGACGCCGACGCCGAGATCCTCGAGCGCGTCGTGGCACGCGAGATCGATCCATGGTCGGCCGCCGGAGCCCTGCTCGACGCGCGGTAGCCTCCGGACCACGCGAGACATGGAGGCAACGTCGTGAACCTCGTCGACTACGCGATCTCGGACGCAGTGGCCACGATCACGCTCAACCGGCCGCCGGTCAATGCACTCAATGCCGAACTGATCAGCGATATTGGTTCGGCACTGACCGCCGCCGCATCGGTCGATGTGCGCGCTGTCGTGATCACCGGCCAACCGCACTTCGCGGCCGGTGCAGATATCACCGGATTCCAGAAGGCGCTCGACGCCGACGGGCGACCCGAACTCGCCGGCGACCTGGTTGCGGTCGTGGCCCAACTCGAAGACCTCGAGAAGCCGACGATCGCCGCCATACGGGGGTTCGCACTCGGCGGAGGCCTCGAACTGGCCATGGGCGCCGATTTCCGATACCTCGCCGACGACGCCCGGGTCGGACAACCCGAGATCCTTCTTGGCATCATCCCGGGAGCCGGTGGCACCCAGCGCTTGCCGCGCCTGGTCGGCTACCAACGAGCGCTCAAACTCTGTCTGACCGGTCGCCAGATCGACGCGCACAAGGCATTCGAGATCGGCCTCGCCGACAAAGTCGTTCAAGGAGTTGAACTCCTCGGTGCGGCCATGGCCGATGCCGCAGCGTTCGCATCGGACCCAACGGCCGCCTACGCGTCCGTGAAGCGGGCGTTGGCCTGCGGCTACGGCGTCCCTCTCGACCAGGGCCTCGCCGCAGAGGCCGCGGAATTTGAGGCGGTCTTCGGGACGCGCGATGCCCGCTGCGGGATCTCGGCCTTCCTGGCAAAGGACAAGCCGACGTTCGAGGGCCGATAGCGTGTTGCGCGTGGGCGGTACCGTCGCAACGCCGCGAAACTGGATCGGGGGATAGCCTCCGAGCGATATGGTCACCCGCAGGATCCCCCGTTGGGCCGGAACCGCCGTCCTCATCGGCGTCTCGGTTGTCGTCGTCGTGCTCTTCGCCGTGGCGTGGCTCTCTGCGAACCAAATCCGTTCCGACGTTCTGCTCCCGGTGGCCGACGAGCGGCCATACGACATCGAAGTCGTGCGCACTCCACCCGCCCGGATCGTGATCGCCGGAACACAGGAACCGCCGCGCGGCGGGACATGGGGGTTCGAGAACGAGGCCACGTACACACAGTTGACCTCGTTGCTGAACCGGTCCCAGACCGAAACAGAATGGGGTGCGACCTCATATGTCGAAGAGGCGACGGTCGGCATGAGTGGCCGAGTCGATATCGACGCATTCCCCGTCGATCCCGAGATCGCGTTCGGCCTCGGATTCGACTCGACGACGCGTGCAGCCGGTGAACTGGGACCCCTCCCCGTGTGGCTCATCGACGGTCGCAGATCGACTTGGGTCATTGTCGCTCACGGAAAGGGCATCGAGAGCCGTACTCAGGCGCTGCGGATGATCCCAAGCTACGTCGAGGCGGGCTACCCGGTTCTGGTGGTGAGCTACCGCAACGACGAAGGCGCGCCGAAGGACCCGTCCGGTCTTCGCTCGTGGGGCCTCAACGAGTGGCGCGACCTCGACGCGGCGGTTCGGCTCGCCGAACGGGAAGGTGCTCAGGACTACATCCTCGTGGGACATGATCTCGGTGCCGAGGTCGTGTCGATGTTCCTCCACGACTCGGACCGTGTCGGCGATGTCCTTGGCGTTGTCTTCGACTCGCCGGTGCTCGATCTCGCCGGGAGCCTCGGCTACAACTCTGGACCCGTTGCCAGGTTTGTCGGTGATCTCGGGAAGCAGCTGTCGCGGCTTCGATTCGGCATGGAATGGGACGAACTCGACCAGGTCGCACGCGCCGACCAATTCGATGTTCCGGTGCTCGCTCTGCATGGGGCCGGCGATGAGATCGCTCCCATTGAGATCACCGAGGCATTTGTCTCGGCGCGGCCCGATCTCGCTCGGCTCGTGCGATTCGAACAGGGCGGACATGGCGACCTCTGGAACGTCGACCGATCGCGATACGAGGACGAGGTGATGTCGTTCATTGAGGGTCTCGCCGAGGCCGAGGGCTAACAAGCGCGCCGCAACGACACGAAGTGGGGCAGACTTGGCGTCGATGCTGTATCTCGACCACGCCGCAACCACGCCCCTTCGGCCCGAAGCCCGCGCAGCCATGGCCCCGCTGCTCGGTGACCAATTCGGCAACCCGTCCGGCGTTCACGCCACCGCTCGCCAAGCGAAGAACGCGATCGAGGAGGCTCGAGAATGCATCGCGCAGGCGATCGGTGCGACCCACCCGCTCGAGATCGTCTTCACCGGCGGAGGAACCGAGGCCGATAACCTGGCTGTGCTCGGTTCCTCATGGCCGGAGCGCGGAGGCATCGTCGCCACGGCCGTCGAACACGCAGCGGTCCTTGAATCTGCGCGCTTCGCCGAGAAAAACGGGCAGCCGGTGTCGGTGGTTGAGGTCGACCGGCTCGGCCGAGTCTCGCCACTCGATGTTGCGGCGGCGGTGGACGAACGAACGGCCGTCGTCTCTGTGATGATGGCCAACAACGAGACGGGCGTGGTGCAGCCCGTAGCCGAGATCGCTGAGCTGGTGCGATCGCTTGGCAGCCGAGCAGTCATCCACACCGACGCCGTTCAGGCCTTCGCCTCGCTGTCGGTCGTGGCTGGGCCGGCCAGCCCGGACCTCATATCGGTCTCCGCACACAAGATCGGCGGTCCACAAGGCGTTGGATTCCTCTACGTCCGAGACGGCGTGCAGCTGGAGCCGGTGGTTCACGGAGGTGGACAGGAGCTTGGCCGACGTTCCGGTACGCACAACGTCGCAGCGATCGTCGGCCTCGGCGCCGCCGTCGCGGCAACCGTCGCCGACCGCGATGGGTACCGGGAGCGGGTCGGAGCCGCACGCGACCGGTTCGAGAGTGAGCTCAGGTCGATGGTGGAGATTCAGGTGACATCCGGCGACGCCGAACGGCTGGCGTCACATTCTCACCTTCGATTCCCGGGTGTCGCGGCAGAGACCCTGCTGGTGCGTCTCGACCTGGCCGGAGTCGCCGCTGCCGCCGGTGCGGCTTGCCACAGCGGAGCGATCGAGACCAGCCATGTGCTCGACGCGATGGGGATCGCCCCTGGCGTCGCCGCCGAATCAATTCGATTCAGCTTCGGGCGCGACGACGATGCGTCGAGCGGCGCCGCGGCAGCGCGGATCGTCGGTGACGTCGTTCGAGGGCTGTCGTGAGGGCGCTGGTCGCCATGTCCGGAGGTGTCGACTCGTCGGTCGCCGCCGCCCTGATGATCGAGGCGGGCTACGACGTCGTCGGGGTCACGCTCAAGCAGTGGGTGGGCTCCGGCGGTGCCATGCCAACGGCCGGGTGTTGCACCGTCGCCGACGCCGAGGACGCCCGGCGCGTTGCGGCGCAACTCGACGTGCCGTACTACGTGCTCGACTATGTGGACGAGTTCACGGAAGCGGTGGTGCGCCCATTCGCAGCGGCGTATCTCGCCGGCATGACGCCGAATCCGTGCATCGAGTGCAATCGGAAGGTCCGGTTCTCGGCGCTACTCGAACGGACCGCCGAACTCGACGCCGACGTTCTCGTGACTGGTCACCACGCCCGCGTCCACCGCGACAACAGCGGTTGGCATCTGTTGCGCGCGGTCGACGGCACCAAGGACCAGTCCTACGTCTTGCACATGCTCGGTCAGAGCGAACTGTCGCGAATCCGTCTGCCGATTGGTGAGATGACCAAGACCGAAGTGCGCCGACGTGCCACCGACATGGGCTTGCGAACGGCGGCGAAGGCCGACAGCCAGGACATCTGCTTTGTCGGGAACGGCGACTATCGGGAGTTCTTGCGAGAGAACGCGCCGGAGACCGCCCTACCGGGGCCGGTAGTCGACACGACCGGAGCGGTGCTCGCCGAGCACGACGGGGTCACCGGCTTCACGATCGGCCAACGCCGAGGCCTCGGTGTCGCAGTCGGCGAGGCACGCTACGTCGTGGACATCGATCCAGCCGAACGACGGGTCGTTGTTGGGACATACGATGATCTGCTCGTTGACGGGTGCATCGTGAGCAATATGACGTTCGTTGCCGGGATGCCGCCGGCGGATCCGCACGTCACCGTCAAGGTCCGCTATCGATCGTCGCCGGTCGCGGCGACGATCGAACCGATCGGTGATCGTTGGCAGGTCCAGTTCGCCGAGCCACATCCGTCTCCTGCATCCGGCCAAGCAGCCGTTGTCTACGCCGGGGACGAGGTCCTGGGCGGCGGGACCATCGATACGGTGATCCGGACATGAATATCACTGGAGTGGGGAGCCTGCCGCATACCGACGCATTTGAGGCGGCAGCATTTGTGGCGGCGACAACCGACCTCGCCTACCTCCCACAACTCCCGAATCGAGACCCGAGCGAGGGCATGCTCCGACAATGGGCCGATGGCCTCTGCGGAGTTGGTGGCATCGACGACGGCATCGGTCTTCGATTCGGCGCACCGAGCGGTCGCGCCGCCGAGGGTTTCGTGGGTGCGTCCATGACGCTCGATGTGCTCGATGTCGGTCGGGTCAAGACCCAGTTCACCGGGCCGGTCACGCTGTACCTGGCCTTGCTTGCGGCCGGTTGTCCGATCGCGGGGCTCTGGGACTGCGTCATCGACGGTCTGGTCGACCGGGTTCGAACCTATGTCGCGTTGATTCAATCGGTCCGGCCGAGTGTCGAGATCACGCTCGTCATGGACGAGCCTGCGCTCGTGACGTTCGCTCCTGGGCGTCCCAAGGGGCCTGTGCTGATCGAACCGGCGTTTGAGGCGATGGCACGCGTCCTCGCTGCGGCACCCGTCCCCGTGGGAATCCACGTGTGCGGAGACACCGACTGGCGCTCGGTCGCTGGGCTGGCGCCGGCGTGGTTCTCCTGGGACCTGGCTGCCTTGGGCGACGGCTTCCTCACCGCCACGGACGCGATTGCCGAAGCCGTGTCGCACGGGTCGGGCATCATGTGGGGCATGGTCCCGACCGATCCCGCCCCCGTCGACACCGACCGGATCCGCTCCCGGTACGGTACGGCCGTGACTCGGCTCGTCATCGATGGGGCCCCGGTTGCGGCGTTGACCACAGCGTCGCTTGCGACGCCGGCGTGCGGGCTGGCGGGTCTCACCGTCGGCGGTGCGGAGGTCGTTATGGATCGGCTGCGCCAGGTCGTTGGGGTTCTTGATGCCGAGTGATGGAGCCCGAGCTGCCGAGCTCCGCGCGTTCCTCCGGCATCACAACTACCGCTACCACGTGCTCGACTCGCCTGAGGTCTCAGATGTCGAGTACGACGAGGCGTTGCGCGAGCTTCAGGCCCTCGAGACGGCTCACCCGGAGCTCATCACGTCCGATTCGCCGACCCAACAGATCGGCGGCGCCGTTTCTGAGGCGTTCGCTGCCGTCACCCACCGGGAGCGAATGTTCTCGCTCGACAACGTGGAGAGCCTCGAGGATCTCGAAGCGTGGCGCTCACGGATCGTCCGACTCCTCGATCGCGAGCCGTCTGGGTATTCGTGCGAGCTCAAGATCGACGGGTTGGCGATCTCCATCACCTACGAATCCGGGCACTTGGTTCGCGCCGCGACTCGCGGCGACGGTGTCACGGGGGAGGACATCACCGCGAACGTTCGGACGATGAGCAACGTGCCGCACGACCTGTCCGGGGAGGTACCGGCCGTCATTGAGGCTCGCGGCGAGATCTACATGCCGGTCACGGCATTCGATGAACTCAATGCCCGCCAGGAAGCCGAAGGCAAGCCGCCGTACGTGAATCCCCGCAATACTGCCGCGGGATCAGTCCGACAGAAGGACCCTGCGGTGACCGCATCACGCCGGCTGCTGCTGTGGACCTATCAGATCGGCTACCTCGAGGGCGGTCCCGCGCTCTCGTCGCACACAGAACAGATGCGATGGCTCGCTGGTCTCGGTCTACCGGTCAATCCCGAGAACCGCACCGTGAAGACGATCGCCGAGGTTGAGGGCTATGTGCGACGGGCAGAGGAGCAGCGCCACACCCACGACTACGACACGGACGGCATCGTCGTGAAGGTTGATGCCCTCGCCGACCAGCGAGACCTCGGGTTCACGGCAAAGAGCCCCCGTTGGGCGGTTGCGTACAAGCTTCCTCCCGAGGAGAAGACCACGACACTGCTCGCCATCAAGATCAATGTCGGGAGGACCGGAGCCGTTACGCCATACGCGGTCCTCGACCCGGTATTCGTTGGCGGAGTCACTGTCACGAACGCAACCCTCCACAACGAGTCCGACATCCATCGAAGGAATGTGCGGCCTGGGGACACCGTGATCGTGCGCCGTGCCGGAGATGTCATCCCCGAGATCGTCGGTCCCGTGCTCTCTCGTCGGTCGGAGGGCGTTGCGGAATGGCAGATGCCCGATGTCTGTCCGTTCTGTGGCCATCCGATCGTGCTCGCCGACGGCGACGCGAAGGCCAAGTGCACAGGCGGCTATGCGTGTCCGAGCCGCCTGCGAGAGCATCTCGCCCACTTCGCCGGAAGAGGGGCGATGGACATCGAAGGCCTCGGCTACAAGAGGGTGGACCTCCTCCTGACTGAAGGTCTCGTCAACGATCCGGCTGACGTGTTCTCGCTCCAGCCGGACGATCTCCTGGGTCGTGAAGGATGGGGCGAGACATCGGTGGCGAATCTGCTCGGGGCGATCGACGATGCGAAGGATCGTGACGTTGCTCGGCTCATTACCGGCCTCGGGATCGACCACGTTGGCAGCACGGTGGCCCGCGTGCTCACTCGCCGCTTCGGGAGCATCGATGCAATCATGGCCGCCAGCGACGACGACATCACAGAGATCGACGGGATCGGCCCGGAGATCGCCGGCTCGGTCGTCCGTTGGTTCGCGGACGAGGACAACGCGGCGTTGATCGAGAAGTTCCGCGCCGTCGGACTTCGATTTGAGGATCTGGTCGCTGAACAGCACGGGAGCGATCTGCTCGCCGGTGTGACGGTTGTGATCACCGGGTCGTTGGACGGATTCTCGAGATCCGAGGCGAAGAGCGCCGTCGAGCAGCGCGGTGGAAAGGTCACCGGTTCGGTGTCGGGCAAGACCACAGCACTCGTTGCTGGTGCGTCGCCGGGATCAAAACAGGTCAAGGCCGTCGATCTCGGAGTTCCCGTACTCGACGAGGCCGCGTTCACTCGGCTGCTTGAAGAAGGGCCGGACGGCTTGATCGACTGATTGGCTAGCTGTTCATCGCCTGGAACAGGACTTCGAGATGCGCCTCGTCCTTCACCTCGACGATGCCGGCGATCGAAGGCGGCTCGACGCCGAACTCGGTAAGTGTGATGTCGGTTTCAGCGGTGACCGAGATGGTGGAGGCGTCCTTGCGCGCCTCCACCTCCCAGGTGACCTCCCGGTCGGTCGAGTTGATCGTCATAGTGCCGGTCACGGTGAAGCTGATTGGCGTCCCGTCCGGGTCATCGGGCCATTCGAAGTCCGTCGACGCGAACACCGCGAGGGGATCGGCGCTGAACATCGACGACACTCTTCCATCGCGGCGAGACTGGTCGGATACGAACGTTGTGAGGTCGAGTTCGAAATCGAACGCCCCATCGGTCGAGACCGTGCCGGTGAGCGTCTCAGATCGGCCCACGGCGTCGACCTCGAGCCCGCGGAGCGTCTCGGGCACCGTGTAGGTGGCGACACCCTCGACGACCGTGAACACTCCGATCGATGCCTCGTCCGAGGACGATCCCGATGCCTCGCTCGACGTGGCGGCGGCGGTGGTGGTCGTTGCCGTCGCCAGGTCAGCGAGTTCCAGCGCACCATCGGTTGTGGTTCCGCGACCGAACAGACCGAACCCCACGACGAGCGCGAGGGCTACCGGGATCAGCGCGGCCCAAGCGGGCGCGACGGCTCTGGCGAACACGGGGGTGAGCAGGCCGATCGATAGGAAGATCACGAGTGCGACGATTCCTGCGTAGGGGATGAATCGGCTGAGCGCCGTCTGGTCGATGATGGCGGCGGCCATCATGGTGACGACGAAGCCACCGACCATCGTGAGAGCGAACGTGCGGGTCGCGTGCGACGTCGCCCGAATGCGTCTCCACAACAGCCCCGACAGCGCCCCGATGATGAGAGCAACGACGGTGATGGTCAACGAGTTCGCCACGAGCTCATCCGGCGTGTGGATCGGAAGCGCAACGAGCGATGCAGCAATGGCTCCCACAGATCCCGCGGCCAGGCCCGCAAGAATCGGGTTCAACGCCCTCGGGTCATAGGTGTAGTCGTCTGCCATCGTGCCCTCTCCTATCTACTGAACGCGGAAACTCCAGGTGAACATTCCCGGATCCGGCAGACCGCTCACGCGATCCCATTGGGCCGTGACCACATGGAACCCCGGATCCCACGACTCGACGGCTTTCCCCGGACCGGGTTCGAACACGTGGAGGCCGGTTGCTTCCGTCCAGATCACTTGTTCGTCCGGTATGGGCGTGTCGTCGACGATCAGTGCTGCGCGGAATCCCGGCTCGAGATCGACCACGATGCGCGGTTGGCCGAAGACAAGGCTTCCGTCGACCGGATCGACTCGCTCGAGTGTGGCCGGGTAGCCGCCTCCCGATCCGTTCGGCGCGAACAGAACGGCTCCCACGACGACCGCGATGAAGGCGAGGCCGAGGAGGAGCAGAATCACGCGGTAGGTGGTGCGGCTCATCGCTGGCCAGCGTAGGGGGGTGCTCGGTGACATAGGGAACGTCTGGCGTCGGCGACTTGCGGTGCACCACCGCACCGTGGAGACTGTCCGGATGCATCTCAACCCCGTATTTGCCCAGCTCGGCGACTACCCGATCGCGCAGATTCAGATGCGCGCTCGCGACCGTCGCGACGCCGGATTGCCGGTGGTCGACTTCTCGATCGGCGACCCACGAGAACCAACTCCGCCATTCATTGTGGATGCCCTGCGCGAATCGGTACCGCCGGTCTCTCAATACCCGACGGCTGCCGGTCTCTTCTCCCTTCGAACGGCGATCGCCGGCTACGTCGAGCGGCGGTTTGGCGTGGCCGTCGACCCGGCGACGCAGGTGATTCCGACCAGTGGGGCGAAGGAGGCGATCTTCAACACACCGTTCGCGTTCATCGATCGCGACGCCGGCGACGGTGTGGTCTATCCGACGCCCGGCTACCCGGTCTACGAGCGGGGATCGCTCTTCGCTGGTGCCGAGGTGTTCCCGATCGAACTCGCCGGCGATTTCGTGCTTCGCTCCGAACAGATACCCGATGCAGCGTGGGAGCGGGCCCGCCTCGTCTGGACATGTTCGCCACACAACCCGGCCGGTTCGGTCGCAACCCTCGAGGACATTGCCGGGCTCTACGTTCGTTCCGTCGACGCCGACGCTCTGCTGCTGTCGGATGAGTGCTACTCGGATGTCTACGAGGATTCGGTGTACCCCGAGGGCCCGATGTCGGTGCTCCAGGTGGCGGGGGAGGGCAGCCCGGGCGTCCTGTCGTATCTGAGCCTGTCAAAGCGATCGGGGATGACCGGATATCGGTCGGGCGCAATCGTCGGCGACCCCGAGGCGATCGCTGCGTTGAAGGCGCTTCGCTCCACCACGGGCACCGCCTCTCCCGAATTCGTTCAGGGGGCGGCCGTGGCGGCATGGTCCGATGACTCTCACGCCGCCGAAAGGCGAGCGATCTTCACGGAGAAGCGAAGAATTCTCCGAGCGGCGTTCGACGATCTCGGGTATGAGACGGTCGGGTCTCGCGCCGGGCTATACCTCTGGATTCGCGTCGACGACGACATGGCGTTCACCGATCGCCTGCTCGAGGACGGCATTGTCGTGTCTCCCGGCCGGTTCTTCGGAACCGGCGGGGAAGGCTTCATCCGGTTGGCGCTCGTGCCAACCGTCGACGAGTGCGTCGTCGCCGCCGACACCCTGCGTGCGCTCCTCGGCTAGTCGGCAAACCGCATTGACGCGTGCAGGCTTCCAGAGCCCTCTCCGCGTCCGAGCTGCAGCTCGGACGCGCCTCTCGCACGTCGCTGGGGCAGGCAAGGCGCGCGGCTCGGGCATCGCGGTCGAGAACGCCAACGCCAGGCCGAGCCGACCATTGTGCATACAATCTGCTCATGACTGATCGACAACTGATAGAAGCAGCCTACGCGGATCTCAGCCTCCTCCCCGATGCAGCCGAGGCGATCCATCGCACGGTCGCTGCCCTCGACGCAGGCGAGTTGCGCGTCGCCGAGAAGATCGACGGCGAGTGGATCGTCAACGTGTGGGTCAAAGAAGCGATCATGCTCTATTTCCGGATCACCGAGGTCCGGACGATGGGTGCAGGGCCGTTCGAGTACCACGACAAGATCCCAACGAAGACCGGTCTGCATGAGGCGGGAATTCGCGTGGTACCTCCCGGAACCGTGCGCTACGGGGCCTTCTGCGAGCCGGGCGTCGTCGTGATGCCGGGCTACGTGAACATTGGCGCCCATGTTGGATCCGGCACCATGGTCGACACGTGGGCCACGGTCGGTTCGTGTGCCCAGATCGGTCGCGATGTCCACCTTTCGGGTGGCGTAGGGATCGGCGGTGTGCTCGAACCGCCCGGTGCACGCCCGGTGATCGTCGAGGACGGCGCGTTCATCGGAAGCCGGTCGATCGTCGTCGAGGGTGTGGTCGTGGAGGAAGGTGCCGTGCTCGGGGCGAATACGACGCTGTCTGCGTCGATCCCGATCATCGACGTGACGGGGGATGAGCCCGTCGAGATCCGCGGCCGGGTTCCGGCGAACGCGGTGGTGGTTCCGGGTGCCCGGCCCAAGCAATTCCCGGCCGGAACGTACCATCTTCAGGCACCGCTGTTGATCGGCTATCGATCAGCGGCGACCGATCGCAAGACGTCTCTGAACGACGCACTGCGCACGTTCGCGGTCGACGTATGAGCATTGCCGACACGCTCGTCGAACTCATCGATATCCCGTCGGTGATCGGCAACGAGGATGAGATAACCACTGCCATCGAACTTCGGATGTCGGCGACCCGCCCGGTCTCGCGTTTGGGCAATGCGCTCGTCGTCGGCGAGCCCACCGGGAAGCCGATCATGGTGCTCTACGGGCACACCGACACCGTTCCGGAGCAGGACAACGGGACGGCGCGAATGATGGACGGTCGCATCCACGGACTCGGTGCGTCGGACATGAAGGCCGGTCTCGCGGTCATGGTGCATCTGCTCGAAGACACCGCGGTGGTCGGCGGACCGTATGACGTGGTCGGCGTCTTCTACGATAAGGAAGAGGGACCGTCTGCGGACAACGGTCTCGAGGATGTGCTCGACGCGGTGCCGTGGCTGACAGACGCGGCATTCTCGGTCGTCCTCGAGCCGACGGACCTCAACCTCGAACTCGGCTGTAACGGTGTGATGAACGCCGACATCATCTTTGTGGGCCACGCCGCACACAGCGCTCGGCCGTGGCTGGGCGAGAACGCGGTGACCAAGGCCGGTGCGTGGCTTGCCGGCATGCACGAGCGGCAACCCGAGCCCGTTGAGATCGCCGGGTTGGAGTATCGAGAGGTGTTCTCCGTCACCCGTGCGAATGGCGGGATCGCCAACAACGTGCTGCCGTCGCGATTCGTGGTCAATCTGAACTACCGGTTCCCGCCGATCTACAGCATCGAGGATGCCGAGGTACGCCTCCGCCATGTCGCGGCTGCTGCGGATGAGATCGTGATCACCGACCGCGCTCCTGCCGGCACGATCCCGGAAGGCAATCCGCACCTCGGCCGATTCGAAGGCCTTGTCGGCGGGGCGAAGACGGCCAAGCAGGGGTGGACCGATGTCGCGCGGTTGACGGGCCGAGGTATCCCTGCCGTCAACTACGGACCGGGTGAAGT
>CAZONX010000043.1:4725-15007 GCA_964581295.1 uncultured Acidimicrobiaceae bacterium | reverse complement strand
CACTACGTGGGAGAGGCGCAGCCACTAGACCCAGTCGGGGATGTCGTCGTCATCATCGTCGGGTGGGGTCGGCGGTGGCGACGGCGGACGTGGTGCCGCCGGTTCGTCGGGTTCGTCGACCGGCATCGGGTTGTACCTATTCCACCAACTCTTCGACGTGACTGCGCCGCTTGCGTGGCGAATCGTGCGTGTGACGCGCACCGACCCACCGTTGGCCGACGTGACGGAGCCGGTGGTGGATGCCGTTACGACGCGCCCCTCGTTGTTGCCGATGAACCGTACCGTCACGCTGGTCGACGTATACGACGCGTCGATGCGTACCGCGCTTTCCGTATCGTTCCTGAAAATCACATCGGGCCCTGGGTAGCCGAGTGTTGCTTCGATACCCACGGGATAGCGATTGAAGTAGAGGCTGTGCGGCTTGTGATAGACGTCCTCGTAGCCGCCGTAGAAGATGGCGTTGTACAGCGTTGTGGCGAACTGGCTCGTACCTCCGCCGATGTTGGCCGGATGGCCTCCTGTCACGATCTCGCCGCCGATGATCGCTCCAGCCTCGACGTATCCCTTCGCCGTCGTGCGCTGCCCAACCCGGGCGTTCAGCGAGAACGTCGCTCCCGGCGGGACGATCGCACCGTCAACGGCGTCGGCGATGAGGTGAATGTTTGTGACCCGAGATTGGCAGCACGGGTGGTAGGTGGTGAATTGGGAGACAAGCAATTGGTCTCGCGGCGGTGGTTCTTGTCCGCCGGGGAGGCTGCCGAACTCGCCTGCGACTGGATTGAACGATGATCCGCCGTAGACGAATTCTTCGTCGGCGTTGCCCTGCGAGTTTGTGTATCGCAGGTAGAACTTGCCCTGCGTCGGTCGGAAGATCGCTGGCGACGACACGCCGTCGGCCGTCCAGTCGCCACCCACGACACGGTCGCCCGCATCGCCGTAGATGAACTGCGCATCGGCGACGCCCTGCGTGTTTGAGTTGCGGAAGTACATCAACCCGGTCGACTCACGGTGAAGGCCGATGGTGTCAATGCTGTCGCCGTCGAAATCACCGACGAACGGCTTGTCGCCCGGATTCCCAAACACGAAGTCGGCCTCCGCAGCGCCGAGACCCGTGTCGTCTGTTGCGAGCCGATTGATCACGAAGACGCGACTCTCCGAGGGCCGGTAGACCGACACCGAGTCGCAACCGTCGCCGTCGAAATCGCCCGCGAGCGGGACATCGCCCGGATCGCCGAAGTAGAACCTGATGTCGGCGTTGCCCTGCGTGTTCGCGTTCCGGAGATAGACGTATCCGTCGGACTGGCGGTAGAGACCCGGCGTGTCGATACCGTCGCAATCCCAATCTCCCATGATCGCGAAATCCCCCGGGTTCCCGTAGTAGAAGCTCGTCGTCTCCCCGTTGCCGGGATCGCGCAGCCACCACCTGCCCGTCCTCGGATCGACGACACCCACACCGGCCTTCGCCGGCGGGTGCTCAACCACCGTTGGCGTCGGCGCAGCCGTCGTGGTCGTGGTTGATGTTGCCTCGGGCGCCGTGGTAGACGTGGTGGTGGTCGTGGTCTCTTGCGCTTGGGCAGCAAGGGTCCAAAAGAGCAAGGCGATCGCCATGGCGAAGAACCCGGCCAGAACTCGTGCGTACGTGCGCGTCTGCAGTGATGACGTCATTGAGCGAGAGGATACCGTCTAAGCGTTTCAGTGACCACGATCTGTGGCCGCTACGGGATTGCATGGACGACGGTGCCGATCGGTGCCCAGTTGTAGAGAGCGATCGCTTTGTGGTCGGCCTGCCGCACACAACCCCCGGAACCGAACCCACCGAGTTGGGCCTCGGTCTGCATCGGTCGGCCGTTCGAATAGCGTGGGATCGAGTGGAATCCGTATGACCACTGGTTGCCGAATGTGCCGGGCCGCACAAACCGCACCATGTGCTTCATGGTGATGCCGCCGTATGGCGCCCACGCGTTGACCGACTTCGAGAACACTCTGTAGGTCCCGAAAAGCGGGATCCCCTTGCGACCGGTCACGGGATACGTGTCGACGAGGCGCTCGTTCTCATCAATCAACCAGACCTGATGCTGCGAATTCGAGTAGATGATCCGCTTGCCCGAACCAACGTTCGGATACGGCGGTGAGGTCGGAGGAGCCTCGTGCCCGCCCGGAAGAGGCCCGAAGGATCCGGCAATCGGGATGAACTTCGCGTAGCCGTACTCGTGGGACGCGTCGGCGGCTCCCGACGTGTTCGAGTTTCGAGTGTGGAACACACCAGCCGAGGACCGGTAGACACCCACGGTGTCGGCACCGCCGCTCCAGGCTCCCATGACGATGGTGTCGGATCGCTCGCCGAATGCGAACGTCACATCAGCGGCTCCTCCGGCATGCGTGTTCCGCAGATGGACAGTGCTCGAGTAGGGGCGGTAGACGCCGACAGTGTCGGTCCCGTCGCCATCGAAGTCGCCGGCAACCGGCCGATCCCCGGCAACGCCGAATGAGTATGCAGTGTCGGCAGCGCCGAGGCCCTCGCCGTCTGCGCCGAGGGCATTGATGATGTAGAAGCGATGTTCGGACGGGCGGTAGATCGACACCGTGTCGCATCCATCACCGTTGAAGTCGCCCGCAACCGGAATGTCACCGGGGTTTCCGAAGTAGAACTGAACATCAGCCACGCCCTGCGTGTTCGAGTTCCGCAGATAGACGTAGCCGTCGCTGCTTCGGTAGAGGCCCGGCGTGTCGATGTCGTCGCAGTCCCAGTCGCCGGTGAACGGCGTATCGCCCGGATTCCCGAAGTAGAAATGCGTTGTGTCGCCGGTGCCGGGGTCGCGTAGATACCACTCGCCGGTGCTCGGGTCGACAAGACCCACGCCGGCGTCGTTGGTTGCGGCACTCGCTGTTCCGCCAATTGCGGCGAACAGCCCCGCTATGAGCGCCAGCACCGTCAAGATCCGAATTCCGTTACGCACGCGTCCTCCGTTCTGCCGCCCCGGGCCGGGAGCGAGCGAGCCTACCCGTTCCGGTATCGGCAGGGAAACATTGCCACTGGAGGAGAACTCGCGCGGCGAGTCGACTACAGCCGTTTCTGCACCACACTGGACGTCATGGCAACCCTCAAGGCGCCGCCCGAACGGTCCGATATCCACTCCATGGGCATCCTTTCGATGACTCGCGCTTGGCCCATCGCCGCCGCGGCGATCGCGTGCTTCGTGGTGTTTACAGCGATTCCGGCGAGCGCCGTCGAGGACGACACCGTGCGCTTCGAAGGCGCCGGTTGGGGCCACGGCGTCGGCATGAGCCAATACGGCGCGGAGGCGATGGCTGCCGAGGGCTGGAGCTACCAAGACATCCTTGGCTACTACTACGACGGTTCATCCATCGGCACGATCGGCATCGGCGGCGTCGCAGACCCCGGTGAGATATTTGTCAGCGTCGACTCGGACGTGACCACTCGCACCGTCACCATCAGCAACGGGCCAGGAACCTCCGAGACCGGCGTCGCGGTGTCAAGGGTCACCGATGACCTCGAAGAGGAGAAGGCGCTGTTCGCCGGCGATTCGTTCATCGTGGTCGACACGACGCCACAGACCGATGGCGGCTGCACCGTGGTGTTCGACGACGAGACGTCATGGGAGGCGGGTTCCTGCGACATCACGGTTCCACTCGCACCCGACACCGCTGCGCCGCCCTATGTGATCACGCTTGATGCGTGCCGCACGACCAACTGTTCTTTCGCCTGGGGGACGGCCCTGCTGTTCGTTGACAACGGCAGTTCGCTGAGGTCGGTGCCAGACACCGTGTGCCCCGGTAGCTGCCCACTCTGGCCGGGATTCGACCTCGTGGTGCAGACCCCAATAGACACGTACGCTCGCGGCATCGCCGAAGTGCCGTTCTCATGGGACGAGGCAACCATGAAGACCCAGGCAGTCGCCGCACGTTCCTACGCCGCCACCTCGGACCTGCGCACAAGTCACCTGGTGGCTGGGTGTTTCTGCGACATCAAGAACAGTTCCGCGGACCAGGTCTACGGCGGCTGGCTGGGATCGCGGTCACTCTGGCAAACCTGGGATGCAGCGGCCGCCTCCACCGCCGGTGAGGTCGTGGTGCACCCGTCGGCTCCCGACGGCACCATCGTCCGAGCGTTCTACTCATCCTCCTCGGGAGGAGCGACGGAATCATCCGAGGACAAGTGGGGTGGAGCGTCACCGTATCTCGTCTCGGTGCCTGATCCGTGGTCGCTCGCATCGATTAACCCGTACCGCTCCTGGACGACGACGATCACTCGATCCAATCTCGCCTCCTGGCTCGGCCTCGCCGACGTCGAAACCGTCGAAGTGATCGCGACGAACGACTCGGGGAGCCCCCGGCGCTTCCGGTTCGGCGGCATCTCCAACGCCGGCGCTGCCGTCAACATCGAGAAGAGCGTAGGTGAAGTCACGTCTCGCTACGGCCTGCGCTCGTGGTACTTCTCGATCACGATCAGCCGTCCCCCACCGCTGAACAACGCGAACGCAGACCAGGTCGCCATGCAAGATCCGACCACCGGGATATGGCACATTCGTCATACCAACGGGACGGTTGACAGCTTCTACTACGGCAATCCGAAGGACACGCCGTATGCCGGCGATTGGGACGGCGACGGCGACGACACAATGGGCCTCTACCGCGAGAGCAACGGATACCTGTTCCTGAGGAATACCAACGATCAGGGAATCGCCGACATCGAGATTTACTACGGCATCCCGAAAGACCAGCCCATCTCGGGCGACTGGAACGGCGACGGCACCGATACCGTCGGCATCTATCGGTCCTCCCAAGGCAGGTTCTATCTTCGGAACACCAACACCCAGGGCATTGCCGATATTGACTTCCCATTCGGCAATCCGGGTGATGTGCCCATTGCCGGAGACTGGGACGGCGACGGCGACGATACCGTCGGCATCTATCGGCCGTCCACCCGCATGGTCTACTTGACGAACAACCTCGACAACCCGGTGGCCGACATCTCGTTCTTCTACTCGGGCGCGGCGTCCGGAGACCGGATCGTGGCCGGAGATTGGGACGGCGACGGGGACGACAGCGTCGGTGTCTTCCGGCCGTCGACCGGAACCTGGTACCTGCGCGACACGTTCACGCAGACGTCGGCGAACATCGTGTTCGAGTTCGGCGAGTCGTTCATGAACCCGACAACCGGCTACTGGGCCGATTGACGTCGCCCGCCGCGGGTAAGGTCGCAGGCATCAAGAACGCCCGGCCCGTGGTTGGAGAAGAACCGGTGCCACCGCAGACGACAATCATCTTGCCCGCCTTCAATGAGGCCGAGGCGTTGCCGGTCGTCGTCGACGATATCCGATCGGTGCTCGGCGCCGATGCCGACATCCTGGTCGTTGATGACGGGAGCTCCGACGGAACGGCCGATACGGCGCGTCGCCTCGGCTGCGCCGTTGCGGTCCATGAAACCAACCGTGGCAAGGGAGCGGCGATCCGCACCGGGGTCTCAGCTGCGGACGGCGAGATTGTGATCGTGATGGATGCCGACGCCACCTACCCGGCGGCGACGATCCCGGCGATGGTCGACCTCCTCGACGACCACGATTTCGTGCGCGCCGAACGCGCAATCGACGCGTCGAACACGCCCGCGATCAACCGCCTCGGCAACGTCCTCCTTGGGAAGGCCATGACCTCGCTGCACGGCCTCGCACCCGGCGACTACCTCTCAGGTCTGTACGGTGCCAAGCGCACGGTGTTCGAGAGCCTCGGAACCGAGGCAGACGGCTTCGACATCGAAGTTGAGATCGGGATCAAGTCGCAGGCGAACGAACTGAAGGTGGCCACGCTCCCAACCGAGTACCACCCGCGGGTCGGCGAGAAGAAGCTTGATCCGCTCACCGACGGCATGGGGATCCTCGGTCGCATCCTGACCATGGTCTTGCTGTATCGGCCACTGGCCTTCTTTGCGTTGCCCGGTCTGATCCTCCTCGTGCTCTCGATCGTCGGGGCGCTCGCACTCTCTCAGGGGCCGATCGTCACCGACTACCTCGGCCTCAGCGTTCACACCTTCATCGTGGCGGCGCTCGGCGTCCTGGCCGGATTTCAGCTTGTGGTGTTCGGCCTGGCTGCGGCGCTCTACCGCGCCAGCCTCGGTTTCACGCCGTCGATCTGGCTGCACCGAGCAACTTCAACCGGCGTGCGCACGACCATGGCCGTGGTCGGGGGCATCCTCGCGATCGGCTCGGGCATCTTCCTCGCCGTCCTCATCATCAGCTGGCTGGTCGCCGGAGGGCCGGCGTTCACGGAGACCCGTCGCTTGGTGTTCTCGTCCACCGGATTCGTCTTCGGACTCCAGCTCGTGTCCGCCTCGCTGTTCCTCACACTGTTC
Organism: uncultured Acidimicrobiaceae bacterium; assembly: GCA_964581295.1. Lineage (GTDB taxonomy): Bacteria > Actinomycetota > Acidimicrobiia > Spongiisociales > UBA5794 > JAHEEL01. The sequence continues at coordinate 8,640 of CAZONX010000043.1, read as the reverse complement.
AGGGATCGACCGACCGTGACCGCGAACGCGTCATGAACGAAGCGGCCCTCGATGTGACGGTGATCGTGGTCGCCTACCGCGATCGTGAGACGCTGCCCGGATGCGTTACTGCGCTCGCGTCGGACCCCGCGGCGAGCCGGATTGTCGTCGTCGACAACGGGTCGTCAGACGGCACGACCGAGATCTTCGGCGACCTGCGCGAGATGGATCCGCGTATCGAGACGATCCACAGCGAGCAGAACACCGGGTATGCGGGTGGCGTCGACGGAATCCTTCCAACGGTGTCGACGAAATACATCGCCGTTCTGAACGCCGATTGCGTGCCGTCGCCCGGTTGGCTCGGGCCACAGGTCCGGCACCTCGACGAGCACCCGGACGTGGCAGCAACCTGCCCGACCGTCACCTTGTCCGGCACCAACACCCTCAACGCCGCCGGCCTGGATATCCACGTGACCGGACTCGGATTCAACCGCCTGCTGCACCGGAGTATTGGCGATGCTGGACGAGTGCCAGTCGAGGTGCCCGGCGTGCAAGGCACCGCGTTCCTGATTCGACGATCGGTGTTGAATGCCATGGGTGGCTGGTACTCCGGCGGTTTCCTCTATCACGAGGACGTTGAGCTGTCGTGGACAATCCGTCTCATGGGCTACGGGATCTCATACGTCCCGTCTCCGCCCGTTGAGCACCGCTACGAGTTGACGATGTCGCCAGAGAAGCTGTTCCTCCTCGAGCGCAATCGCTGGGAGATGCTGCTGGCCAATACGCGCCCGGCGACCCGTCTTGCGCTCGCCCCGCTGCTGGCGTGGACGGAGTTGATGATGTGGACATATTGCGCGACGCGTGGGCGGGCGATGCTGGGGGCCAAGCGCGCAAGCTATGCGTCGATTCGCGAGCGACGGCCGATCGTGGAGCAGCGCCGGACAGCGGTGGCTCGGGTGCGGCGCGTCTCTGATCGAGCCGTGTTCGCCGGTTTGAGATGGAACTACACCTGGGACCAGTTCGTGTTCCTCGGCAAGCGCCGTTCGACGCGCGGTCGACGGGGTGGTCGAGAACTGCCGGTGGGGTGACAAGCGGCGACCTGCGATCAATCCTCGTGAAGGTGGCCGGCGACCGGGAACCAGGATGGCTCGCCCCACCCGAGTTCGGCGTCCGCGTTGCCTTGGGTGTTCGTGAATCGGAAGTAGAAACGCGACACCGACGGCCGATAGATGCCGACGGTGTCGACACCGTCACCCGACCAGTCGGCGGCGATAATTCGGTCACCGGGATCCCCGAAGTAGAACTCGAAATCGGCAATGCCCTGCGTGTTCGAATTGCGGAAGTAGACGAGGCCGGTGGACTCGCGGTGCAGTCCGATCGTGTCGGTGCCGTTGCCGCCGAAATCGCCGACGAATGCCTTGTCCCCGGGGTTGCCGAAGTAGTAGGCGTATTCGGCGGCACCGAGCCCACCGCTGCCGTCGCCCAGGCGGTTGATCACGTAGACACGTCCCTCCGACCGCCGGTACAGCGAGACAGTGTCGCAGCCGTCGCCGTTGAAGTCGCCGGCGAGCGGCACATCCCCAGGATCTCCGAAGTAGAACTCGAGGTCGGCGTTCCCCTGCGTATTGGAGTTGCGGAGGTAGACGAATCCGTCGCTCTGCCGGTAGAGGCCGGGGGTCTCGATTTCGTCACAGTCCCAGTCACCGACCAAGGGGACGTCGCCCGGGTTGCCGTAGTAGAACACTGAGACGTCGGAATCCGGCGAGCGAAGGCGCCACACACCGGTCGCCGGATCGGCCAGGCCCACCGAGTCGTGGATCGTCGGCTGCGGATCCGGCCCCGGGCCCGGCTCGGCGTTGCCGCCGGGTCCGTAGTGCGGTGCCGGCTGACCGCGCTCGAACGCTCCAAGGTCTGGTGCACCGCTCGTCGAGAACCCGTCGTTGAGATTTGCCAGCACCGCGCCACGATCGATGCCGGCCGAACCATTCGCGAGCCGGAGGTCGCGACTGCCGGGTGTCACGGCCACATCCCATCGAGGCGGCAAGCTTGCGTCGACGAGATCGCCGAAGTCCACCGCGGTCCCGTGGTCTTCGACTCCCGGCGGCAGGTCACTGATCCGGTCGGAGCGCACGTTGTCCCACTTGAAGAACGGCGCGGACGTGCCACCGATTTCTCGCGTCGTGCCCCACCCGCCGTAGTCAAAGTCTCGGAATCCGCGGGGCGCCACCGTCGTGAATTCGAACGCGTAGGCGGTACCGAGGAAGAGGTTGTTGCGGAACACGGCGTTGGTCCACGGCGCGCTCGGGTCGCTGAGGCCGTTGCCGAGCTTCACGGCTGTGTTGTGGGCGACGAAGAGTCCGCTCGGGCTGTTGTTCAGCTTGATGGGATTCGACTCGAGATTGAACAGCTCGTTGCGGAACAGGTAGGCGGGTCCGCCGTAGATCGGCTGGACGCTGATGCCCATCCGTGCGTTGGTGACCCGGTTGCGCCACACGCGCACGTTCGCGCGGTTGTAGTCGATCTCGATGCCGTCGTCGACGCAGTAGGCGGCGTCGTTGCCGTAGACGTCGTTGCCGAACGATGCGCCGGTGGACGGCTGCACTGAGATGCAGTCGCCGAAGTTCGTCACGCGGTTGTAGCAGACCGCGTTGCCGGTCCCGCGTAGATCGATCCCGCGCTCTGCGGGGATGCCGGACCCGGGCCATGCCGTGCGTCCGGTGATGGTGTTGTTGCAGACGGTCTGGTTCGACTCGTCGCCGGCGCCCCGACGGTTGTAGACGCCGAAGCCGACATCGCGGATTGTGTTGTCCTCGATGACAATGTCATGCGTCCGCTGCGCGTCGATGCCCCAGCGGCCGTTCTGGACGACGAGATTGCGGACGATCACATATCCGGTTGGCCGGTCGTAGGTACCGATGGCGATCACCTCGCGGTCGGTGCCACCGCCGTCGATGATTGCCTGGCCGGAGTCTGGGCCGACGAATGCGATCGGCCTCGTCGCCGTGCCGCTCGTGGTGATGGCGAAACCGTCGTAGGTGCCCGCCGCCACATGGAAGACGTCTCCCGGTTGCGCAGCGTCGGCCGCCGCTTGGAGGCCGCGAAACGGATTGGCAGCTGTGCCGTCGCCGCCGCCACCGCCGGGAACGACGTTGCGTTGTCGCCCGGTGGGGTCGGCAACGGGCTTGGTACGGGCTGTGGCGGTGACAGTTCGCGCCGTGCCGCCGCCGTCGGGATCGGTCAGGGTCAGGCGCAGTTCGTAGGTGACACCCGGTTCAACGAACATCGCGGAAGCGGCCCAGGCGTTGAGACCGAGCGGGCTCCCATTGACGACCACTGCGGGGTCCGAGCGCATTGCATCGGCGGCCTGATTCCAATCGGCGGTTCCAACTGCCCGGTACTCGAGCGTCATCGTCGAATCGGTGTCGTCGTCGCCTGAGATGTTCCAGTACACGCCGATGTGATGGAACGTGGCGTCTACCCGTACATCACCGGGCACGACCGAATCCCCGGGTGCGGCCGCCAAGGGGACGGCACCGCCGAGCAGCACCACCAGCGTGCCGAGGATCGTGAGGAAGCGTCTCGTTGTCGCCACAATGGGTAGCGTAGTGAACGCGTAGAGCGCGTCAACAGGAGTGCGCCGTCCAACCTGACTCCACAACGGATCTCTCCCTGGCACCCTTCAACGCTGAGGCGCGGAGCGGGCACCCAACTCAAGTTCGGCCCTTCAAACGACGATGCATGGCTGTGGTCGCAACCTTCCGAATCCCGTTCGACGCGTCCCGTCGAAGACCGCGCACTGCTTCTCGCGCCGTCCTCGCCGCAGCAGCGATCGCCCTTGCCCTCGCGGGATGTGGACGAACGCCCGACGCCGGCGTCACGACAACGGCTGGAGCGCCCGACGAAACCACGGCCGCCACAACGGTGGCTCCTCCGACG
>CAZONX010000043.1:0-4625 GCA_964581295.1 uncultured Acidimicrobiaceae bacterium | reverse complement strand
CGGCGATGTGTGGCTATCGCCCGACGGCTTCATGCACTCGTATGAGTGGGTCTCCGTCTATCCGCAGGAGGATGTAGAAGTGCGGACCTCGTGGCGCCTGAGCGATCTGGGAACGGCCACCATCGACCTGCCGGACGAGCTCTCTCGCGAAGCCTCTGTGGGCGCCGCAGAAGCCGTGCAGACCCATCTCCTTGCGAATGCCTGGACCAGCGAAACGATCCTCGGAGGCGAGGCCTTCGTCTGGTCGAGCAGAACCGCCTCGGCGACCATCGACACCGACCCGCAGGACTCGTCCGACGTCGCCGAGACCAAGGAGGTCCTCAATTCGTGGGGCGCGGTCGGGAACGCCGTGAGTCGCCGGTAGCACTGGTACGTGGCCGACGAGGACACCAAGGAAGCCGAGGAGACGATTGTCATCTCGGAGACCAGGTGGCAACGGAACGGAAGGTCTGGTGCCATGGAAGGGTTCGCGCCTGACGAGACTCCATGGCGCACCACCGTCGTCACCGACGACACCCCGATCGGCGCAGACGAACTGCTGGCGGAAGCGTATCGGCTCTTCGACAGCAGTGGCCTCGAACTGGAATGGGTGTCCGAAGACAACCTCGAGGGAGTCTTGCCCAGCGACCACTTCCGCGCCCATGTCAAGACCACGGGCACGGCCAATCCTGAACTGGATGCGACACTCGAAGTCTGGACCGATGCGTCGTCGAGCGGCGTCGATATCGTCTGGCTGCTCTACAACGCACTCGTCGCTCGGGACGTCCAGCTCAACGGCCGGGTTGCAGGCACCGAGAGCCGTCAGACGTTCCTCTTCATCTCCGACGAGGGCGTGACATCCGCAGACTCCATGGAAGCCTGGGGCGTGGCACCCGGAGAAATCGAGCCCCCGTCGTCGGGGTCGTCGCGCTGAGCCGAACCGGGCAAGCATCGGGGCGTTCGCGAGACCACTCTTGACCGGTGACGGTGCGTCCCCATGCATTGGCCCCACCCACGGTCGCCCGAAGGAGTTCAGCGACGGCCGCCGCTACTACTCGACCGGCGGCTCGACCGGCGGCTCGACCGGCGGCTCGACCGGCGGCTCGACCGGCGGCTCGACCGGCGGCTCGACGGACCGGCCCCACGTGACGGCATTGGCATACGAACCCACATGCAGCCAGTAGTCGGCGGCGCCGGCAGCGTTCTCGAAGTTGACGTACACACGCCCATCGGACGGGCGGTACACCGCGACCGTGTCATCGCCGTCGCCATCCCAATCGCCGGCGAGAATCACATCGCCTGGGTCTCCGTAGAAGAATTCGAAGTCGGCGACGCCAGTCGACAGGCTGTCACGGAAGTAGACGAAACCAGTCGTCTGGCGATAGAGACCGACGGTATCGATCTCGTCGCCGTTGAAGTCGCCGACGAACGGGACATCGCCGGAGTTCCCGAAGTAGAAGTCGTAGTCGGCTGCTCCGAGCCCGCCGCCGTCCTCGCCAAGGCGATTGATCACGTACACCCGGGCCTCGGCCTCGCGGAAGATCGAGACCGTGTCCTTTCCGTCGCCGTCAAAGTCACCGACCAAGGGCCAGTCGCCAGGGTTGCCGAAGAAGAACTCCGAATCTGCGATGCCCTCGGTGTTCGAATCCCTCAGATATACGAAGCCGTCGGAGCGTCGATACAGGCCGGGGGTCGCGATGCCGTCGCCGTCCCAGTCGCCCATGAACGGGACGTCGCCCGGGTTCCCGAAATAGAATCCGTCCAGGCCGTCTCCGGGCTCGAGCCCGTCCCACAGCCACCATTTGCCGCCGTCGTCGACCAGACCAACCGAATCACACGTACCGTCGAGGCACGGGGCAGGACGCGGGTCCGGAAGCGGCACGTCGGCGGCCGAAGCATGCGGGGTCGGGTTGATGGCTTGATGGCGATCACGCCAGCTCTCGGCGTCGAGATCGACCGGGGCCCAGAGTTCCCAATGGAGATGGGGGCCGGTGCCTTCGGCATTGCCGGAATCACCGACCCACCCGATCAACTGCCCGGCTTCGACGTGCGATCCCGACACGAGACCTTCTGCAATACCCCAGGCCTGTCCGTCGTCGGTGCCGGGCGTGTCGTTGTTGAGATGGATGTAGTAGCTCTTCCAGTCGTCGTCGTGTTCGATCGAGAGCGCACAGCAGGTGCTGCTCACCCACCCGATGGTGCCGGCGGCCGCGGCCACGACCGGTACACCTTTGACGCCGCCGGTCATGATGTCGACGCCGAGGTGTCCGCGTGAGCACCCGTCGCGACAGGCCCCCCAGGTGTCCGAGAAGTAGTGGTCGCCCTGGACGGGGAAGATCATGGGGTACAACCCGTCTACCGCGGGCGCCGGGAGCGGATCGGGCTGGGCCGGCATCGGATAGTCAGCACGCGCCGGCGCCGCAGCGAACGCGGCGACGAAGACAATCGCGAACAGAACTAGCCGGACGAGGCGGCGCGTGTCGAGAAGGGTCGAATTCCCCATGGGTCTCCATCGGCTTGGCGATGCGAAATCTTGAATCATCGTCTCCATCGATTGTGTGGGCGACGTATCGACGGCCGGGGATCGGGGCTGGCCGCTCTACGACTGCCCGGCTCGTACGACGTGAGCATAGGGCCCGATCACGTATTGGTGATCGGCGATGCCCTGCGAATTGGCGAGCTTGACGTACAGCGTTGCGTTCGACGGGCGATACACGGCCACCGTGTCGAAACCATCATCGTTCCAATCGGCCGTGAGGATCTGATCGTCGGGATCGCCGTAAATGAAGGAGGAATCTGCGATGCCCTGCGAGTTGGTATTTCGAAAATAGACCAACCCCGTGCTCTCACGGTGCAGGCCAACGGTATCGATGCCGTCGGCGTCGAAATCTCCGGCGAACGGCTTGTCCCCGGGGTTGCCGAAGTAGTAGTCATAGTCCGCAGCGCCGAGACCCCCGCCGTCGTCACCCAAACGATTGACCACGTAGACCCGGCCCTCGGTGGAGCGATAGACAGAGACGGTCTCGCACCCGTCGCCGTTGAAGTCGCCGGCGATCGGGATATCGCCCGGGTCACCGAAGTAGAACTCCCGATCGGCAATTCCCTCCGTATTCGAATTCCTGAGATACACGAATCCGTCGGACTGGCGATAGAGGCCCGGAGTTCGGTCGCCGTCACAGTCCCAGTCGCCGGAGAAGGCAATGTCCCCCGGCACGCCGTAGTAGAAGCTGGACGTCGGCGGGTTCGGCAGAACCGGGATACCGGCCCATTCTCCGTTCGCCGCGACCACGAGCACACCGTCGCAGACGGCGTCAACGAAGCATGGATTCCCGGGGTCGACCCGGACCGCCTCGACGGCGGCATACGCATCGATCCGTCCGTAGCCCGACAACTCGTCCCAACCGGGGTCTCCGAGGTCGACGGCACTCTCACGGAGCAGTTCCCGGACCACCAGCGGCGAAATCGTGGGATCGACCGACAGCATGAGCGCCACGGTGCCGGTGACATGCGGCGCGGCCATCGACGTGCCGCTCCATGAGTAGTAGCCCCAGACCCCGGAATCGTCGAACGTCTCCTGCCATACCCCGGCATACTTCGAGCCACCGGGAGCAAGAACATCGAGGGCCGAACCGTGGGCGCTGTAGTCGGCAGGCTCATCCGAGATGGTCGTGGCACCCACGGCGATCGTGTCTGGATGGTTGGCCGGGAACGAGACGAACGAAGCACCGCCGTTGCCAGTCGAGGCAACGATGACGATGCCAGCATCGATCGCGGTCTCGATGAGAAAATCAATGACGTAGTCCGAGCATTCCGGCCAGATGTCGTCGCAGTCGAATCCGAGCGAGAGGTTGATGACGTCCGCTCCGTGCTCGATCGCCCATGCCATTCCTCGCGAGAGTGTCTCGGTCGTTGTCTCGGCATGGCGGTCCATGACCTTCACGGGCATGATTGCTGCCCCGTGCGCGACACCCGCGACACCGATCCCGTTGTCGGTGCACTGCGCGACCGTGCCGGTCACATGGGTTCCGTGCCCGTTCTCGTCGGTGAGCGCAACGAGACCAACCTCGTCGGTGATCCCGTTGTAGGGATGCACGAATGTGTGACACGCGAGGTCCTCCCCGCCGATCCCCACACCGGAATCGAGAACGGCGACCGTCACACCGGTGCCGTCAACGTGGTCCCACGCTTCGGGAACACCGATCTGCTGGAAATTCCACTGGGCGCTGAACAAGGGATCGTCCGGAATCGCGTGGGCCTGGTATCGATAGTTGAAGGCAACGTTCTCGACCCCGGGTGTCTGGGTGAGACGCTCGTAGGCATCGGCGATCGATTCGCCGGATCCTGCCGGCGTCGCGACCCACGGGTCGGCGTCGTCTGCGGCGTGCCGCAGCCAGCGCCGGTCGTACTGGACGAGGAACGGTTCATCGGCAAGCGCTTCTTCGGGGGGCACGGGCGGCGCTTGGTCCCCTGACTCGGTCGCACCGACGGGGTTGGTGAAGAGCATTGCGGCAATGGCTGCGACGGCGAGCACGATCGCGTAGCGGTGCTTCGGCAATGACTCAGGCATGCTCGGTCTCTTCGGGTCTAGTTGCGCTGCCAGGTGACGGCGTTGGGGTAGGCACCAACATAAACGTAGTAGTCCGCAA
>CAZONX010000042.1:13570-15125 GCA_964581295.1 uncultured Acidimicrobiaceae bacterium | reverse complement strand
TCGAAGACTCCAAGCGCTACATGCACCACTACAACATGCCGCCCTTCGCCACCGGCGAAGCAGGCTTCATGCGTGGCCCGAAGCGTCGCGAGATCGGACACGGCGCGCTTGCCGAGAAGGCGTTGCTCCCGGTCATACCCGACGACGAGCAATTCCCGTATGCGTTCCGTCTCGTCTCCGAGGTTCTGATGTCGAACGGTTCGTCGTCGATGGCATCGGTCTGCGGATCTTCGATGTCGCTGATGGACGCGGGTGTGCCGATCGCAGCACCGGTCGCAGGCATTGCGATGGGTCTCATCTACCACGACGGCGAGTTCGTCACGCTCACCGACATCCTCGGAGCCGAGGATGCGCTGGGTGACATGGACTTCAAGGTCGCAGGGACCGAGGACATGATCACGGCCTTGCAGCTCGACACGAAGATCGAGTCGCTCCCCGCTCAGGTGCTCATCGACGCGATGGGCCAGGCGAAGGATGCCCGGCTGTTCATCCTCGGCAAGATGACGGACACGCTGCCAGCACCTCGCGAGGAGCTTGCCCCGACGGCACCGAAGATCGAGGCGATCTCGGTTCCAAAGGACAAGATCGGCGAGGTCATCGGTCCGAAAGGCAAGACGATTCGCGAACTCGAAGAGGAGACCGGCGCCAAGATCGAGATCGAGGACGACGGCACCATCCGGGTCGGCGCTCCCGACAGCACGTCGTTGGAGCTTGCCAAGGAGCGGATCCTGGCCATCGGTTATCCGCCCGAGGCGAACGTCGGCGAGACATACGAAGGCGAAGTCGTGAACATCACGAAGTTCGGCGCATTCGTCAACATCCTGCCCGGCCGTGACGGCCTGCTGCATATCTCCAAGATTGGAGGCGGCAAGCGCATTGATCGGGTCGAAGACGTGCTCGCTCTCGGCGACAAGGTCGAGGTTGTCGTTCGTGAGATCGACGACCGCGGCAAGGTGAGCCTGGACCTCGCCAGTGCGCCGGCGCCCACCGAAGGTGGCGGCTCGGAGCAGAAGAGCGACGATCGTCGCGATGATCGCAGCAGCGATGACCGCGGTAGCGGTGGTCGCGATCGCGATCGGGGACGTGACCGCGGACGCGGCCGTGACCGCAACCAGCGCGATCGCGGACGCGATCGTGGTAGCGACCGGTCGAGTGACGGGGGCGGCGAAGCCAAGCCCGGACGCACCGTCGTGTCGTTCGAAGACGAGTTCGAGGACGGCCTCTCGTAGCGAGAGCCGAACAAGGACAAGCGGAAGCCCCGGGCGATGCCCGGGGCTTCCGGCGTCTGGGACGGAAGGCTGGTCAGTCGTCGAGCACGAAGGTGAGCTTCATGTCGACGCGGAAGTGCTTGATAGTCCCATCTTCGGCGAGTACGACCTTCTGCTCAGATATCCAGGCCCCCCGGACGTTGTTGACGGTCTGCTGTGCCTTGGCGATCCCTTTGCGGATCGCATCCTCAAAACTTCCGGGGGATGTAGAGGTGATTTCAACCACCTTCGCAATCGCCACGAACCGGCTCCTTTCGTTGCTCGTCTCTAGGATACCGCAACTTGTG
>CAZONX010000042.1:0-13470 GCA_964581295.1 uncultured Acidimicrobiaceae bacterium | reverse complement strand
AATCGCCACGAACCGGCTCCTTTCGTTGCTCGTCTCTAGGATACCGCAACTTGTGAATCGAACATATGTTCGATAGGATACTTGTCCGGCAAGAGGTCGGGGAACGATGGGAGATCGGGCGAGATGGCACGTGAGCAGGGAGTCGATAGTCGCCAGTCGCCAGTCGCCAGCCAGCAGTCGCCAGTCATCAGTCGTCAGTCGCTGGTCGACAGTCTCGGGTCTCGGGTCTCGGGTCTCGGGTCTGACTCTGCTACCAGTGGCTCTTCGGAAACGGACTGGGGACTGGGGACTGGGGACTGGGGGTTGGATCTCCCTTCGCTCCTTCCCGGCCAGGTTGGCTTACTTGCTGGGGACCCTGGGCTCGGCATGACGCGGCTTGGGTTGGTCATGCTGTCGGACTACGCCGGTGCGGGTGCGGTTGCCTATCTCGACGTGCGTGGATGGTTGAGCCCGCTTGCGGCGTGGGAGGTCGGGATCGAACCCGATCGTCTGGTGATCGCCCGCTGTGGAGAGGTCGTCCGTTGGGGGAAGGCCGCCGCCGCCCTCCTCGACGGGGCAACGGCGGTGCTGGCGGAAGTCCCCGCCGGTGCAAAGGACGCATCGATCAGGAAGCTCGCGGCACTCGCGCGGAATCGGGGCACCACGCTGCTCCTGCGGCCGCTCGAACGTGCCATGCCAACCGGTGTTGCGCATCTGGTCCTCGAGGCAAGCGAGACCGAGTGGAGCGGGACGACGGGCGGGCACGGACGGATCAACCGGCGCAGGACACTGCTGACCGCTTCGGGGAAAGCCATGCAAGGAATGACCCGAACGATCGAGATGGAGGACGATGGCTCGAACACTCTGCGTGTGGTACCCGGAGTGGCCGCTGCGGAGACCAGGAGCGTCGCAGGATGAACCCGGCCAGGCGATCGGCGCCGACGGCCGGGTCGAGGCAGTAAACGCTGCAGCGATCGCCGCCGGGATCCGTCGCGGGATGCGACGCGGTGAAGCCGAGGGGATCTGCCCTCTGGTCGTGACGATCGAGCGCGACTACTCGGCCGAGATGATCGCGTTCGAGCCTGTGGTCGCTGCGATCGAGGACCTCATTCCGAACGTCGAGGTCGTCGAACCCGGCCTGGTTTTCGTTCCGGTGTCCGGGGCCGTCGGCTACTACGGCGGAGAGGCCCCGCTTGCCGAGCGAGTTGCGAAGGAGATCGATCGGGCCGCCGGCGGCGGATTCCTGATCGGGATCGCCGAGGGCCCATTCTCCGCGCGACAAGCATCGGCGAGGGCTGTCGGCGAACCGCCGGTGCTCATCATCGAGGATGACGGGGCATTCCTTGCCTCGCTCGACATCTCCGCAGTTGGCAGGGACGAGCTCGTGGCGACGTTCCGGTGGCTCGGCATCGCCACACTCGGAGAACTGGCTCGCCTTCCCGGAAGCGCCGTTGCCTCGCGTTTCGGGACTGCCGGCCTCGAAGCGCATCGACTTGCCTCCGGTCGAGATCGCGCGGTGAACCCTCGTGACCTGCCCGTCGACCTCACCGTCACCGAGCGGTTCTCACCCCCACTCGAGGATCTCGAGCAGGCGGCATTCGTGGCGCGAGCGATGGCCGGTCGGCTCGTTGAAGCGCTTGCGTCGCTTGGCGCGGCGCCCTTCCGGATCGTTGTGGAGGCCGAGGCAGCGGACGGGACGGTCCGCTCTCGAACATGGCTGAGCGCCGATCCGCTGGATGATCGGGCCATCGCCGATCGCGTGCGATGGCAGCTGCGAGCATGGATCGACGGGGTTGGGGCAGGGATACGCGGTGGCCTCGTCGCGCTGCGCATCGAACCGGCGAACCTTTCCGGTGCAGGCCGCCAGCTCTCGCTCGGGGAGGATGCGAGGGCAGCCTCGGAGACTCACCGAGCGTTCGCGGAGACGCAGGCGATCGTCGGTCGCGATGGGTTGCTCCAGGCTCATCCACAGGGTGGCCGTGAGCCGGGGGAGCAGGTCACCTGGCACCGCTGGGGTGAGGAGCCGGTCATTCGCCGAGATCCAGAGGCGCCGTGGCCGGGAAGGATTCCCGGACCGTCGCCAACTCTCGTACCTCCAGAGCCACAGCCGTTCCATGTCGAGTGGGATGGTGGGATGCCCTCCCGGGTTCGGTTGGGCAGTCGGTGGGTGACGGTCCGATCGTGGGCCGGCCCGTGGAGGAGGGTCGGGCGATGGTGGAAGGGGGAGGATCCGGGTGATCAGTATCAGATCGTCACTTCGGCTGGTGCGTTTCTCTGCGAAGTCAGAGGTGGGCAAGCATGGCTGACCGGAATCTATGACTGACAACGGACCGTCAGTCGGTGGTGGGCCGAATCTCCTCGTAGACGTCAGCCATGACGTCGTGGAGTTGCTTCGTCAGCGGCGTGATGTCGCGGAAGGTGAGATCCTGGGTCTCGACAGTCTCGAGAATTCTGACCGAGACCCGACCCGGATAGACGAAGATCGACCCCGGCGGGTTGATGTCGAACGTACCGGCGATCACAACGGGCAACAGATCGGCGCTGTTGTCGATGGCGAGCCGAACGGCACCCTTGTGGAAGTCCCCCATCTCGCCGGTGCGGCTGCGGGTCCCTTCGGCGAAGACCATCAAGGAGTACCCGCGCCGATAGCTCTCTCGCGCGGCATCGCTGATCGCCTGGCGCGTCGACCTGGCCCCGCCGCGGTCGACCTTGACGATCCCCGCGGCGTCCATCCCCGGCCCGAGCAGCGGGATCTTGTAGAGCTCCTTCTTGGCGAGAAAGCGGATGGGCGTCGGGATTGCCAGAAACAGCACCGGGATGTCGAAATTCGATATGTGGTTCGCCACCACCACGTAGTTTCGACCCGGATCGACATGCTCGGCACCCTCAACGTTCATCTCCAGCGGTGGGATGCGTATGAAACGCCGCGCCCAGCTTTGGATGATCTCCTCGATCTTGGAGGTCCCCTTCTTGGACTTGCCGACCCGGGTCACGCGCAGCGCCTGCACCATCGTGTCGAGAAAGAACAGGGGCACGAGGACGAGCGTGCGGATTGCGGCTTTGAAGGTTCGAACCATTGGTCGGTAGCGTAGCGATGGCCGGGGGAGGTACACCATGAAGCATCGACGGCTCTCCGTCGACCAGGCGCGAAGGATCGCGCTCGGGGCGCAAGGATTCACGACGCCACGACCCGCAGGTCGGATCGATGTTCGTCACTTCCGTCGCCTGCTCGGCCACGTTGGCCTCCTCCAACTCGACTCGGTCAACGTGCTGGAGCGATCGCACTATCTGCCGGCGTTCTCTCGTCTAGGGCCGTACGATCGGAGGTCGTTTGATCGATGGACCGCGGCATCCGGGGAGCTGTTCGAGTACTGGGGGCACGAGGCGTCGCTGATCCCGGTTGAGCACTATTCGACATTCCGTTTTCGCATGGATGAGATGCAGCCGTGGGGGAGCGCTCGACGCCTCCTCGAGGAGCGGCCGGGGTATATCGAGGCGGTGCTGGGCGAGGTCGTGGAGCACGGGCCGCTCACTGTGTCGGGCCTCGACGATCCCGGCGAGCGAGGTGGGCCGTGGTGGGGATATGCTCCGGGCAAGCAGGCGCTGGAGTGGCTCTTCGCTACCGGCCGGCTCACCGCTACTCGCACCCCGTCGTTCGGTCGGCTCTACGATCTCCCCGAACGGGTCATACCGCAGTGGGCTCGGCGACTGCCTGATCCAGATCGGGACGACGCTTATCGCCGCTTGCTGGTCGAGGCGGCGCGTCACCACGGTGTCGGTACGGCCGCCGATCTCGCCGACTATCACCGGCTCCATACGCCGACGGCGCGCGCCGCACTCGACGGCCTTGTCGCCGACGGGCTGCTGGTTCCAGCCACCGTGGAAGGCTGGAGGCACACCGCCTATCTCTCGCCCGACGTGGTGCTGCCGAGAGGAGCGGCAGGCGCCGCGCTCCTGAGCCCATTCGACCCTCTCGTGTGGAACCGGGACCGGGTTGAACGGCTCTTCGGCTTCCGGTATCGCATCGAGATCTACGTCCCACGGGAGCAACGCATCCACGGCTACTACGTGCTGCCGTTCCTGCTTGACGGCGAGCTGGTCGCCCGGGTCGATCTGAAGGCCGATCGCAAGAGCGGTCGGCTGCTCGTTCAGGCGGCCCATCTCGAGCCCGAGCGCGAGCTGGCGATGGTTGCGGCCGCTCTCGGTACCGAGTTGCGATCGATGGCGTCGTGGCTCGGCCTCGAAGACGTGGTGGTCGTCGGTCGCGGCGATCTTGCGCCAGCATTGCAGCGCTCTCTCGCCCGCCGGGTCTGACGTCTCACGCGCGGTGTGGGGACGGCAGGTGGTTTGGCTGGTTGAAGCCGGATGGAAGGCTCGACGCGCTCTGTCGGGTCCCGGGCGATCATATGTCGACGGCGACGAATTCACCGCTCAGGCCGGGGACCTGGTAGCTCTCTCCGCTGCGCCAGTCCACGAGGAGGATCTGGCCTCCGACCCCATTCTGCATGGCGAGATGGTCGCCGCTCGATGTGAACCCGATCGGCCATGTCACTTCGGTGGCGTCGAGTCGCACCGTGCGGATGGAGCCATCGGATCGATCGCGAATCGTGATCGAAACGCCGTCCGCGCTCGTATAGGTGGTCACGGAAATTCGCAGACCGTCGGCCGAGATGGTCACGAACGGGATCTCGGTACCCGTGCCGGGGAACAGGAACTGGGGCTGGAACTCATGGTCGACGATCGCCATCGCGTGATCTTCGCCGACGACGATCGGTGCGAGCGCTTCGAGTTCCGCTGCGTCGATGGATGACGCCGCAGCGCCGACGAGCATCACGTCGCCCCCGCCCTTGTGGCCGACGCCCGGCATGGCACGTATCGGGCTGCCGGACGGGTCGAGCACGACGATCGCAGCAGGGCTGTCGACGGCTACGGCGAATCCCCAATCACCCCATGTGAGCAGCCTCGTATCGTCTCCCAGCGGCGTGACCAGCTCGGACGCCGCCGAGTCGATTGCGCTCGCAGTCACGTCGATGCGATAGAGACCGTTCGTCCCTGTGCCGTTCGGCGATGCGGTGTATGCCAGTTCGTCCGCGTTCTGCGGGTGGAACACCGCGGCCGAGGCCAGGCTGTTGATCCGGACCGCGCCGTCACCGGGTAGGGGCCCGGCCATGAGCACCCACGAAGTATCGATATAGGCGATCGCGCGGCCGACGGCATCGAACTGTGCGGTCGTTGGCGTGGACACCAGCGGATACGACCGTGCGAACCGATCGGTCGCCGGCCAGACCACGGTGCGGGGAATCTCAGCGCGTGAAACGGCTATGAGTCCGTCGGTCTCGAAGGGCAAGGACGCGGAGAGTGGGGGCGGCATTGTGGTCGTAGTGGTGCTGAGATCCGCGGTCTCTGCGGCGAAGTCTGAATCAGCGTCGTCGTCGGATTGCTCTTCGCCGGTTCCGGATCCGAATACCACGAGTATGACGATGAACACTGCGGCGGCAGCGAGTGCGGCGGTGGCTCGCGGACGGCCGCGTTGAGCGGTCTCTGGCTGCTCCGACTGGTCGGGTGCCAGCGGGCGTACGTTGTCGTCGTAGTCCAATCGTCCCATGCCTCGATAGTAGGGGGAGGCGTTTGTTTGCGGGAACGGATCCGGGTGACGACCGGGGCTATGGTTGGCACAGTGCATCGGCAAGGAGTGGGCAGCATGATCGAATTCCAGGACCGGGTCGCCGTCATCACCGGGGCGGGGGGAGGCCTTGGTCGGGAGTACGCGCTATTGCTCGCGTCGCGTGGCGCTGCGGTCGTGGTGAACGATCTCGGTGGTTCCGTCCACGGCGAAGGGGCAAACGTCGGCGCGGCCGACGCTGTCGTCGCTGAGATCGAAGCCATGGGCGGCACCGCGGTCGCCGAGCACAGCTCAGTGGCCGACCCGGACGGCGGAGCCGCCATCATCCAGCGGGCTGTCGACGCGTTCGGGCGGGTCGACATACTGATCTCCAACGCGGGAATCCTTCGTGATCGAACGCTTGCGAAGATGGAAATCGAAGATTTGCAGTCCGTCCTGTCGGTGCATCTGGATGGCGCGTTCTATGTGACGATTCCGGCCTTCCGGCTGATGAAGGAGCAGAGCTACGGACGCATCGTCTTCGCATCCAGCGGGTCGGGCTTGTTCGGCAACTTCGGCCAGACCAACTATGCGGCGGCGAAGGCCGGCCTTGTCGGGTTCATGAACGCGCTGAAGCTCGAAGGAGCCAAGTACGACGTTCTGGTCAATGCCGTGGCACCCATCGCACAGACGCGTATGACGGAGGAGATCCTGGGCGACATGGCCGAGCGCTTCGACCCTGAGTCGGTGGCACCGGCAGTTGCCTACCTGGCGTCGGAGGAGAACCGCTACAGTGGCGATGTGTGGTCGGTCGGAGGCGGATCGGTGAGTCGCGTCTTCACGGCGTTGTGCGACGGCTACTTCAAGCATCCCGACCGCGAGGGTCCGCTGACGATCGAAGACGTTGCCGGGCACCTCGACGACATCAGGATCGAGGACGGCTACATCGTTCCCTACTCCTCGCGCGACGAGTTCGCCAAGCTCGGGCCGTTGTTCTACTCATGACCGACTGGAGCGGCAGCACCGCACTCATCGTTGTCGATGTCCAGAAGGGATTCGATGACATCGCGTTCTGGGGCGAGCGGAACAACCCGGACTGCGAGGAGAACGTGGCACGTTTGATCGCGGAGTGGCGCGATCACGAATGGCCGATCGTCTTCGTCCGCCACGACTCGGCGAGCGTCGGGTCGCCACTCGCTCCCAACGAACCGGGGAACGAATTCAAGGCCGTGGTTGCGGGTGATCCCGATCTTCTTGTTGCCAAGTCGGTCCATTCGGCATTTCTTGGGGAACCCGACCTGCATGCGTGGCTCACCGAGCGTGGCGTCACCGGCATCGCGATCTGCGGCATCCAGACCAACATGTGCTGCGAGACCACGGCCAGGGACGGGAGCGACCTCGGCTACGAGATGCTGTTCGTGCTCGACGCAACGCACACGTTCGACATCATCGGCGCCAACCACCGGGTCTATCGGGCCCGCGAGATCGCCCGCTACACGGCGTTGACCCTCGGCGCCGATTTCGGGAAGGTCGTGGCCACGCACGACCTGGTCACCTGATCAGTCGGCGAACCAACTGACGCGGTCGGCCTCGATGTCGAAGCGTGCCACCGAGCCCGTCTGAAGCCCGGTCGGCGACCAGGTGACGAGGTCGAGTCCGGAGCCGAGGTCGAGCTCTACGCGATAGACGCCGCCGCGGAAATACGAGCCGAGCACGAGCGTGCTCTGACGGCCGCCTGGGTGGATCAGGATGGCTTCTGGCGGTATGACGCCGGTGGTGGAGGCTGGGACGGGTGGGACAAGGCCGAGACGTTCCAACGCTGCGGTGGGGAGGAGGTTCTCCAGGCCGATGAATCGTGCCGTCCAGCCGTCGGGTGGGTTGGTCCACAGGCCGGTCGGTATGTCATCGGCGACGATGCGACCGTCGCGAATCACCGCGACCTGGTCGGCGATCGTGAACGCCTCGTCGCGGTCGTGCGTCACATACAGCACGGTGGCTTCGACGGCGTCGAAGACACCTCCCATCTCGATCAACAAGCGCTCGCGCAGGGAGCGGTCGAGCGCTCCGAGGGGCTCGTCGAGCAGCACGAGCCGAGGCCGGGGGGCAAGAGTGCGGGCAAGTGCGACACGCTGGCGCTCGCCCCCCGAGAGCGTTCCGACACTGCGATCCTGGTAGTCGGGAAGACCCACGAGGTCGAGGATCTCGCCGACTCGGCGCCGCATCGACGTCGCGTCCGCGCCTTGCATCCGAAGGCCGAACGCGACGTTGCCGCCGACGGTGCGGTGGGGGAACAGCGCGTACTCCTGGAACATCAGGCCGAAATCGCGCTGGTGGGTTGGCACGTTGAGCATGGATCGTCCGTTCCACGTGATATCGCCCGATGTCGGCCGTTCGAGGCCGGCAATCGCTCGCAGCATGGTGGATTTACCGGAGCCGGACGGGCCCATGAGTGCATGGACCGAGCGATCCTCGATGGAGAGCGTGGCACCGGCTACCGCGGTCGTTGACCCGAAACTGACCGTGAGCTCGGCTACGTCGAGCATCACACTCCTCCCGAGCGAGTACCGCGGATGGCTTCGATACCGAGAGCGGCCACCGCCGTGATCCCCATGAGCACCACCGACATCGCCATCGCTTCGCCAAACGTCCCAGGGCGCCCCAGCAGCCGGAAGATGGCCACCGGGATGGTGGCGGTCTGCGGTCGAGCGATGAACGACGTGGCGCCGAACTCACCGACCGATATGGCGAAGGCGAACATTGCCGCAACTGCGAGTGCTCGAGCGACGAGCGGGAGGTCGACCTCTCTCCAGACACGTCGTGGCGATGCTCCAAGAACTGACGCGGCCTCGCGAAGCCGATGTTGGATCGATTCCATCACCGGCACGGTGCTCCGAACGACGAATGGAATGGCAACGAGTGCATGTGCCACCGGTATCAGCAGCAGCGATGCCCGCAGGTCGACCGGTTCATCGAGCGCCACAAGGAAGCCGAAGCCGATTGTGACGGCAGATGTCCCGAGTGGGAGCATGAGCACCGCGTCGAACACCCGGCCGCTGCGCCCGCGAGCTCCCACGATGACGAAGGCGGCCAGCAGTCCGATCCCGGTCGCTATCAGGACAGCCGGGAGAGCAAATCGAAGCGTATTGACGATCGCATCGGTCGGAGGCACGAAGAGTGCCGACGCTCGAGGAGGGTCGAACAGGTTTGCGTAGTTCGTGAAGGACCAGCCGCCGTCGACCTTCAACGATCGGCCAATCAGAACGGCCAGGGGGACCACGACGATGACGCCGAGCATGCTGAGCGTGGCAACGACAACCGCCCATTCGCCTGCCGTGCGCGGGGTGCGCGCCGTCTCGCTCGGTGGACGAAGCGGAAGCTCGGCTGCCCTGCGCTCTCGCGCCTTGCCGTAGACGATGAGAAGCACCGTGACACCGATCAGTTGAAGCACGGCGAGTGCAGCGGCGAGGTCGAGTCGGAGAAACGCGGTGGCCTGGCGCCAGATTTCCACTTCGAGCGTCGCGTGGCGCAGGCCGCCGAGTACGAGAATCACGCCGAATGACGTGAACGAGAAGAGGAAGATGAGCGCTGCGCTCGACAGGATCGCGGGGCGAAGCAACGGAAGGGTCACCGTGCGAAATGCTCGCCACTTGCTGGCACCGAGTGAGCGAGCTGCCTCTTCCATGTGCGGATCAATCTGTTCCCAGAACGCACCGACGCCGCGAATCACAATGGCAAGGTTGTAGAACACATGGGCGATCAGGATCGCCCAGACCGTGCCGCGTAGGTTGACGCCGATGGGGCTGCTCGGTCCGAGCACAGCGAGAAACGCCACGCCGACGACAATTGTCGGGAGCACGAATGGCACCAACGTCAGAGAGCGCAGCAGCGATCGTCCGGGGAAGCGATACCTGGCGAACACATAGGCGGCCGGCAGCCCGAGGGCCACGGTGAGCACGGTCGAGAGGAGCGCCTGCCACAGCGTGAACCATGCGACACCTCGGATGGTTGGACTCGTGAGGATCTCGCGGAATGCCGACGTTGCGAGCCGGCCATCGGGCACGAGCCCGGTGTAGAGGATTGTGAGCAGCGGGTAGAGGAAGAAGTAGGCGAGGAAGACCGCGGGAATCGCACCGATCAACAGAAGGGAGCGCTGCGACCTCATCGCACGATCGACTCCCATTCGGCGAGCCACCGCTCGCGGTTCGTGTCAATCGTGGACGGGTCCATCGAGATCGAACTCGTCGGGTACGCCGCGAACTCAACGAAGACCGCCGGCAGTTCTGTTTCCTCGTTGGCGGGATACACGAACATGTTGAGTGCGATGTCGTCCTGGAATGGTCGTGCGAGCAGGAAGTCGACGAGCAGCTGCGCCGTCGGCTCTGATTCGGTTCCGCTCAGGATTGCGGCGTACTCGATCTGACGGAAGCAGCCGTCGTCGATGATCCCTGTCGGTGCTGCGTCGAGATCGCTGAAGTAGACCTCGGCGACCGGAGATGTCGCATAGGAGACCACGGCAGGTCGGTCGCCCTCTCCAGAGCCTCCGGAGAACTCGCCGTAGTAGGCCTGTTCCCAACCCGGGACGATCTGGACGTCGTTCGCGACGAGATCCCGCCAGTAGGACTGCCAGGTGTAGGAGCCGTCCTCGCCGAAGATGCTGATCGTTGACAGTAGGAATGCAAGACCCGGCGACGACGTCGACGGATCCTCGACGACGAACATGCCTCGATACGTCGGATCGGTGAGGTCGGCGAGTCGCGTTGGCGTCTCGACATCGCTTTGGTCAAATGTCGCGGGATCAACATTCACGCACACGTAGCCGACGTCGATCGGCGTTGCCAGGTCACTGGGAACATGGAGCTCGTCCGCGACGAGATCGAGGTTCGCAGCTCGGTAGGGGAGGAAGAGGTCCTCGTCTTCGGCTCGCGAGAGGAAGGTGTTGTCGATGCCGAAGAGCACGTCGGCGACGGGGTTGTCCTTGGTCAAGATGGCTTGATTGACCATCGATCCGGCATCGCCGGCCTCGAGCACCGTGACCGTCACACCGGTCTCGTCGGTGAACGACTCAATGACGCCTTCGGATACGGCGAAGGAACCGTGTGTCATCAGCACGATTTCGTCCGGGGCATCTTCACCCGAGCCGCAGGCGGCCACGATCAAGACAAACGCCGTGACGAGCGTGGCGGTACGGATGTGCTTCATTGGTCGGTCCTCTCATGGATGGCCAGGACGATGCCGGAGTCGACCGTGATCACGGCGCGTTCGCCGATCATGATGTTGCTGATGCCCCGGCTCGATCCTGCGGACAGAGATTCGTTCTCGAGCGTCCAGCGGAGCCCGGCTGTCGACACTCCGGTCGCTTTGACCATTCCGGGGATGATCGATACTCGGTCGCCGGCCCGTCCGCGCACGACGATGGCCCGACCCGATCGGCACACGGCGACGTTGGTGCGTCCGTCGGTCCAGTCGATTTCGGCGACGCGCCCGGCCGTCGCAGCGAGCAACTGCATCGAGCCGAGCAGATGGTCGAGTCTGCCGGCGTACGACCCCACGATGACGATCCGCTCGGGCCGGCGTGCGAGCGCGGCCTCGACAGCGAGTTCGAGATCCGTGTGGTCCTTGTCGGCGGGATAGCGCTGAGCAGACGATCCGCCCCGGATCGCACTCTCGAGCGTCTCGGGTGCGACGGAGTCCATGTCGCCGACCACGAGGTCGACGCGAAGGCCGAGCATCGCGGCGTGGTGAAGTCCGCTGTCGGCCGCGACGACGTAGGCATCGTCTGGCAGATCAAAGCTTCCGTCGGCTTCGAGTGGTTCACCGCCCGAGAGGACGATCACCTGGTTGGTGTGGCTTTCCACGCGCTCCCTCCGCTGGCATGATCCAGATCAGGTTCCGCGGGTCGGAGGCGTTCGCAGCAAGCTGCACCGGCCGCCCTCTCAGTTCGGCGTTCCCGAACTCCCCGGAGTGGTCGCCCACGATGGTAGCCGCAGGCGCGCTCGTGCGGACCGCCGGCTTTGGGGGTTGACAACATGACAGCAGTATGACAGCATCATGCTGTCACGTACGACAAGCAAGGACATCGAGAGGTGCGTCATGATGTGGTACAACACCAGCCCAGAGGTTGCCAGAGTCGTCAGCGAGATGATGAGCTCCGACGATGATCGGCGTCGCCGCCGCGAAATGATGCGCCTCATCGGCCGGCCCGACGGTCAATGAACAGGAGGAAGCCATGGACGCCAGCATCGTCATGAACGAGATCGAACAATCCCTGAGTACACAGATCCAGCTTGCGGGCGAATCCCCGGGTGTCGCCGAGGCGGGTGAAGCGATTCTCGCAAGCCTGGAGCCGGCCATCGATCGCGCGGTCATGCATCTCGCCGAACAGGCCGCAGCCGAGATCGAAGCGCAGCTCGTCGGACATCGAGTCGGTGTGGAGTTGCAGGAAGGCGCCCCGGTCCTGATTGTGCATGGTCAGCCCAGCGCTGTGAAGATCGACGCCGACGATCTGGAAGCCAGGATCACGCTCCGCCTATCCGAGAAGCTGAAGGGCATTGTCGAAGACGCAGCCGGCGAGACGGGGGAGTCGGTCAACACATTCGTTGTCAAGACGCTGTCTTCGAAGGCGAGCGAACGCGGCGCCGGAGGCCGATACACCGGGACCATCCAGACATGAGCGGCATCTCCCACGATTTCGCAGTCGGAGATCGCCCCGAAATCTCGGTGACACTGGCATCGGTCGATGTGATAGTCGCCGAGGGCGAGCCGGGCTCCGTCAAGGTCGAAGCCGAAGGCAACGATAGAGATCTGGAACTCCTCGAGATCTTCCAGACCGGCGACACCGTCACGGTACGTTCCCGCAAGGGAGCTCGTCGTTGGGGCCGCCGCGGAGCGGTGGTTCGGTTCTTCGTTCCGAGCGGAGCAGTTTGCACGGCGCGCACGGCCTCCGGTGACTTCAGGGCCGTTGTAGCGCTGTCGGACGTGGACGTGGCGTCGGCGTCGGGCGATGTCCATCTTGCTTCGCTCGGCGGGCGTGCCAGGATCAAGACGGCCAGCGGTGATCTCACCGTAGGCGACGCTTCCGGCGGGTTGCGGGTCGGCACAGCATCGGGTGATGTCAGGGTCGACGCCCTCAGCGGCGACGCCGTCATCAACTCGGCGTCCGGCGACATAGCGTTTGGCTCGGTGGCCGGGTCGGTCACGGTCAAGACCGCGAGCGGCGACGTCGCCATCCGTCGGTTCATGGGTGTCGACTTCAACGGCGCATCGATGTCCGGCGACTTCGACATCGGCCTCATCGAGGGGATGTCGATTGACGCGGACATCCAGACCCGATCCGGAAGCTTCACAAACCTGGCATCCGCCGGAGCCGGCACCCCGACGATCAACGCGACCATGCGTGTTGCCACCCTGTCCGGCGACGTCACGCTGCGCTGACCGCCTGAGACCGCAGCTGATTGGAGCGGATGTCGTCGTCTGTGCCGCAGACGTTCTGGGCATCTCGGGTAGGGTCACCGGATCTATCAGAAATGGAGAAAGTACCGATGGCTGACTTCTTGAAGGCCCTGGTCGTATTCGCCGTAGCGTTTGCGCTGTTCACGCTTCCTGCCACATGGCTCCTGATGCTGTTTTTCGGGAACATCGGCATGGAACTGTCCTACGTGGCGACCTTGCCCCTCGGCATACTCGCCTCCGTCCTCCTCGGTGGCGTGACCAGCAGGACCTACTAGACGAAACGTAACGAGGCGCACCCATAGGCCCATCCTTTTCAATGGGGACGGGTTCGTGGGTGCGCTTCTCTATGCCTCGGCGACCATCCTGGGACTATCGGGCTACTGGGCCCTGTCGGAGTGGGGCTGATTGGTCCGTGGAGGCGAACGAGGGTGACGAGCCCC
>CAZONX010000041.1:0-15483 GCA_964581295.1 uncultured Acidimicrobiaceae bacterium | reverse complement strand
GTCCATTACACATGCGTCACAATCGATGATCACAACAACTCCTTCAGCCGATAGCGCCAACTTAAGGAGAGCGTGTGACACAAAAGAGAGAGCAAAGAACAACGATCAGACCGCCCTCCTCGTTTGCTCTTGTTCTTTGTTCTTTGTTCTTTGCTCTCGCCACAGGGACTACCGTCTCTCTGATGCATGAGGTAGGAATCGCTCGAAGTGTTATCGATGCTGCGATTGCTGCGGTGCCCAAGGGCGGAACGCTCTCCGGGGTCACCGTCTCGATCGGCCCGATGAGCGGCGTGGTCGCCGACTCGCTGCAATTCGGCTTCGAGGTCGCTTCGAAGGACACTCCGGCAGAAGGCGCCGATCTCGAGATCGTCGAGGTCCCCCTGGAACTGCTGTGTTCGGCCTGTGAGTCGAACTTCGAGACCGAGGACGCCGCGATCCTCCGGTGCCCCACCTGCGGGGGACCGGCCGACGTCATCTCGGGGAACGCGACGCTCGTCACCGCCGTGCGCTACTCGGAAGACTGAGTGCGCCTCGGTCTCAACCTGGGTTACCGGGGTGTCGCGATCGCCCGCGACACCGCGCTTGTGGCCGAGGCAGAGCGCCTCGGGTACGACTCGGTGTGGACCGCTGAGGCCTACGGGTCTGACGCGGCGACTCCGCTGGCATATCTCGCGGCGCGCACCACCAGCATCACGCTCGGATCCGCCATCCTCCAGATGCCGGCGAGAACCCCGGCCATGACCGCGATGACGGCCGCAACACTGGACCAACTCTCCAACGGACGGTTTCGCCTTGGGCTCGGTGTATCGGGTCCCCAAGTCGTTGAAGGTTGGCACGGGCGTCCATTCGGCAAGCCGCTCCAGATGACCCGCGAATACGTGGAGATCGTGCGGAGGATTCTGTCTCGCGATGAGCCCGTCGAATTCGACGGCGATACCTTCCAGATGCCATATCGCGGCCCGGGGGCCACCGGGCTCGGCAAGCCACTCAGCCTCATCTCGAAGCCGCTCACCGCCGACCTGCCCATCTACCTCGCCGCGATCGGGCCGAAGAACGTGGCGCTCACCGCTGAGATCGCCGATGGCTGGCTGCCCGTCTTCTTCTCGCCAGAACAGGCCGCGGCGGTGTTCGAGCCGCTTCTTGTCGAGGGATTCGGACGCTCCGCCTCCAACGACAAAGCCGAGACATTCGACACGGCGGTGACGGTGTTCGTCTCATTCGACGATGATCTCGATCGCGCACGACTCGCGGCGAAGCCGACGATTGCTCTCTACGTTGGCGGCATGGGGGCAAAGGGCACGAATTTCTACAACGACCTTGCCCATCGGTACGGCTACGGGGAGGCTGCCGAGCAGATTCAGACCGCCTATCTCGATGGGAGATCGATGGATGCGGTGCGAGCCGTGCCGGACGAACTCGTCGACGAGGTCAGCCTGGTCGGATCGCGCGACCGAATCGCCGACCGATTGGGCGCGTGGAGAGCGTCCGGTGTGACCACGCTCATCGTCGCCACTTCCGACGTAGCCACCCTGCGCCTGATGGCAGAACTCGCGCTCTGATCGGGTATTGGTCGTCTGTCGCAGAAGTGGCGGCTCGAGGCATCGGCGTCATCTGACAAGGACGCACAACGAAGGCGCAGTCGGGGCGTGCCGCAAGCGGCACAATGCAGTTTCCTGCCGAAACTGCTGGCGATCTGGCGGCAGGGGCGTAGAGGCGTGCCGCAAGCGGCACGATGCGCATTTCTGCGACGGACCGCTAGAGCCATCCAGCGAGCGCTCGTGCCCAGAGCACCGTCGCTCCCAACCGAGTGCACCGCTCGCGGACTTCTCGGTCGTCGGAGATCACCACGGCGGACGTTGTAGCCGCCGCGACCCGTTCGACGATTACGTCGTCGGCGATCAGGTCTCCAGGAGCGAATCGCACCACGATGCCGGTCGACGTCACCGACTTCGGTCGACCCTCTTCGAGGTCCGAATCGAACACGACCTCGATCGTCGAGTCGCCGAGGTGGCGTGAGAGCTTGCCGAGCGACGCCGTCAGCTCACGCCGCGCTCGCCCGGTCGCCATCGTGGAGGAGTCGAGGACACCCAGGAGATTGTGACCATCGACGAGCACCGTCCGCCCGTCGATCCCGGCCAGGGCATCAATCGCCTCGGGCGAATCGGGTGCGACACCGAACGGCACGAGCGCCCCGGTGTCGCTGAGATCGGTGTCGGCGTCCAACGTAGTGGCAGCCGCCTCGCGGTACGGGGTGAGCGATGCCGCGACGCTGTCCAACCAGCGCGCCACGTCCATCGGCTCTTTCGGTATCGACTCGGAGCTGCCGGATTCGATCGTCCGACGCAGCTGCGCCGCCGCGCGTCGTGCATCTCGCACGCTCTCGGACAGCACCGCGGCCGCTCGCTCCGCTTCGTCTCGCTCGGATGTCGCCCTGTCGATCTCAATGCGACGCGACTCGGCCTCCCCGATCGCGCGATCGCGCTGCGA
Source organism: uncultured Acidimicrobiaceae bacterium (assembly GCA_964581295.1). GTDB lineage: Bacteria > Actinomycetota > Acidimicrobiia > Spongiisociales > UBA5794 > JAHEEL01. The sequence goes on along the minus strand of CAZONX010000041.1, from coordinate 12,996 downwards.
GCGAGCGGTCGTCGCCGCAGCCCGCAGCGGCTCGAGCCGGTCGTCGATCGACGCCTGCGACGCCGCCGCAGCAACATCGCGTTCCTGCTTCGCCTTCTTCAGCTTCGCTCGGTCGGCGCCCGCTCGCTCCCGAAGTTTCTCGAGTTCCCGCTCGAGGCGCGCACGGCGATCCTCGACGTCGGCGCTCTCGGCAACGGCGACGGCCTCAACCACAGCGATCCACCATCCGGTTCGCTGCTCGAGATAGGCCAATGACACCGAATCGTCAGTCCCGGAGTGAGCGAACGACTCCAGCGCCTTGTCGCGGAACCACTCGTCCTCTTCGATGCCCCGTAGAAGCGCTTTCACGAGAGGCACCGGCAGTCGACCGTCTCCGCGCTTGGCCACCGGCCGGAGACGGGCGGGAACGTCATCGTCTTCCATGCGCCGCAACGCCGCACGCGCAGCGTCAATCGCTGGCTTGAGGACGGTGCGTAGTTGTCGGATGGTGTTCATGCGTTCTTGACTAGTTGGCGAGTCCTGCCATACTCGCACGCTCCCGAAGGAATCCAAGATGACCCCGACCAACTTCCAGCTCGTAGTCCTTATCACCTAGGCGCGCACGTCGAAACGTGTGCGCCTAACCCTCCGTGTGACACGGGGGGTTTTCTGTATGTGGAGCATGACATGGCTGAACAACTCACTGGCGCCGAAGCGCTGATCCGATCGCTCGAGTACGAAGGAGTCGAGGTCATCTTCGGCATGCCCGGCGGAGCCATCCTCCCGGCGTACGATCCGTTGATCGATTCCTCCATTCGCCACGTGCTCGCTCGCCACGAGCAAGGCGCAGGCCACATGGCCTCCGGCTACGCCCACGCCACAGGCCGCGTCGGGGTTGCCGTCGTGACATCCGGTCCGGCGGCAACAAACATCCTCACCGCCCTTCAGGATGCCTATATGGACTCGGTCCCCATGGTGGTGATCACCGGGCAGGTGGCGAGCACCGCAATCGGCAACGACGCGTTCCAGGAAGCCCATACGTGGGGCATGTCGATGCCGGCGACCAAGCACAACGAACTCGTCACGAGCGCCGACGACATCCCCGACCTCATCCGCGAGGCATTTCATCTGGCTTCCACCGGAAGGAAGGGTCCGGTCCTCGTCGACATTCCGAAAGACGTTCTCGGCGCAACGATGACCTGGCACCGGCCGGGCGAGGTGCGGCTCCCGGGCTATCGGCCCGCAGTCAAGGGCCATCCGCGCCAGGTCAAGGCCGCCGTTGATCTCATCGAACGATCCGAGCGGCCTGTGCTCTACGTCGGCGGGGGCGTCGTGGCGGCAGGGGGAACCGACGAACTTCAGCAGTTCGCCGACCTGATCCACGTTCCGATGGTCACGACATTGATGGCCCGCGGGGCGTTCCCCGACTCGAACCCCCTCAATCTCGGCATGCCGGGGATGCACGGCAACTACACCGCAACCACAGCGCTTCAGCGGGCCGACTTGCTCATCACGCTCGGCGCCCGCTTCGACGACCGGATCACTGGAGACGTGAAACAGTTCGCCCCCGAAGCCAAGGTCATCCACGTCGACGTCGACCCGGCAGAGATCGGCAAGATTCGCTTCGCCGACGTCCCCATCGTCGGTGACGCCAAGATCGTCTTGGGCCAATTGATAGCCCAGACCGAACGTCGCGATCCGCAACCGGCCCGCGACGCCTGGCTCGCAACCATCAACGAATGGCGAGAATCCCACCCCCTTGCCTACGAGCAAGACCCGGACGGTCCGATTCAGCAGCAGTACGTCATCGAGGAGCTGCAACGCCTCACCGACGGCGACGCCACGATCGTGGCGGGAGTCGGCCAGCACCAGATGTGGGCGTCGCAGTTCTGGCGCTTCGAGCAGCCGCGCCGCTGGATCAACTCCGGTGGGTTGGGGACTATGGGATACGCCGTCCCTGCTGCGATCGGAGCCAAGGCCGGCATGCCGGACGATGTGGTGTTCGCCATCGACGGTGACGGGTGCTTCCAGATGACCGGCTCCGAGCTGATCACGGCGGCCGTCGAGAACATCCCGATCAAGGTCGCCGTGATGAACAACGCTTCGCTCGGCATGGTGAAGCAGTGGCAGAACCTGTTCTACGACGGCCGGTTGTCCCAAACCGAGCTCTCACCGACCGTTCCAGACTTCGTCAAGTTTGCCGAAGCGTGCGGTTGCGTCGGACTGCGCGCCGATCATCCGAGCGAGGTCGCGGGCGTCATCGAAGAGGCACTTGCGATCAACGATCGGCCGGTGCTGGTCGAATTCACCTGCGACCCCGAGGCAATGGTGTTCCCGATGGTTCCGGCTGGTGGATCAAACGACGACATCATCATGAGCAGAGAGGACCTCGCATGAAGCACGTCATCGCCGTGATCGTCGAGAACAAGCCCGGCGTGCTTGCACGCGTTTCATCCATGTTTGCGAGGCGGGGCTTCAACATCCACTCGCTGACGGTCGGCCCGACCGAGGATGACGCCATGTCGCGCATGACCGTGGTCGTGGATGGCCCCGAGATGGAGCAGATCATCAAGCAGCTCTACAAACTCGTGCACACGGTCAAGGTCACCGAGTTCGAGCCGGGGACGGCAATCGAGCGAGAAATCATGTTGGTGCGGGTCAACGCGGACGCGAAGCGTCGCGGCGAGATCCTCGACGCGGCTCGCGTCTGGGAGGCCAGGGCGGTCGACGTCGGCGTCGCCACCATCACATTCGAGGTCACGGGACCCCCGGAGCGCCTCGCCGACTTCCTCCAGCTGATGAGCACCTACGGGATCGTCTCGCTGGCCAAGTCGGGGCGCATCGCCCTGCCTCGAGACCAGAAGTCCAACAAGAAGCAACTCAAGAGCGCCTGAGGAGGCCCCATGCCAACGATGTACTACGAAGGGGACGCCGATCCGACCCTGATCTCCAACCGCAAGGTCGCGGTGATCGGTTTCGGAAGTCAGGGACATGCCCATGCAATGAACCTGAAAGACTCGGGCGTCGACGTTGCCGTCGGTCTCCGGCCCGGCTCAAGTCGCGCGACGCGCGCCGCCGAGTTCGGACTCACCGTCATGGAACCTGCCGAAGCCGCCGCGTGGGCGGACGTGATCATGGTGCTCGTTCCCGATCAGGTTCAGGCCGATCTCTACGACGAGATCATCGCCCCGAATCTGAAGCCGGGCGACGTGCTGTTGTTCGCTCACGGGTTCAACATTCACTTCGGATATGTCACTCCCCCAGCCGACGTCGACGTGGCGATGGTCGCTCCCAAGGGGCCCGGTCATCTCGTCAGACGCCAGTACGTCGAAGGAAGCGGAGTGCCGGCTCTCGTCGCCGTTCACCAGGACGCTTCGGGCACCGCCCACGCGATCGCGCTGTCCTACGCGCACGCCATCGGCGGGACGCGAGCCGGCGTCATCGAGACGACCTTCAAGGACGAGACCGAGACCGACCTCTTCGGCGAGCAGGTCATCCTGTGCGGCGGAGTCGATTCGATGATCCGTTCAGCGTTCGAGGTCCTCACCGAGGCCGGCTACCCGGCCGAGATGGCCTACTTCGAGGTGCTCCACGAATTGAAGCTGATCGTCGACCTGCTCTTCGAGGGCGGCATCTCCTGGATGCGCCACTCGGTCTCCGACACTGCCGAATACGGAGACATCACCAGGGGCCCGCGGATCGTCAACGACCAGACCAAGGCCGAGATGCGCAAGATTCTCGAAGAGATCCAGTCCGGTCAGTTCGCCCGTGAATGGATGGACGAATACCGCGCCGGTGCCCCGAACCTCCTGGCCGCGCGCGCCGCGGTTGCCGACCACTCCGTCGAGCAAGTCGGGCGCGACCTGCGGGCCATGATGCCGTTCTTGGTCGAGAAGATCCCGGCAGATGATGTATGAAGCCGAGAGTCGCCAGTCGCCAGGCCGGCCAGTCGCCAGGCCGGTTTGTGCTGCCGGCCAGAGAGGCGCGTGACCTATGTCTGATCGGTTGATCATCTTCGACACGACGCTGCGCGACGGAGAGCAAGCGCCTGGGATCGCGCTCTCGCCCGATGACAAGGTCGCCATCGCCAAGCAGCTCGAGCGCCTGCGGGTCGACGTCATCGAGGCCGGATTCGCAGCTTCGTCGCCGGGCGACCACGAGGCCGTGCGCCGCATCGCCAACCAGGTACGCGGGCCGGTCATTGCGTCGCTGGCGCGCACCGTGCCGAACGACATCGACCAGGCAGCGGACGCTCTGGCCGAGGCTGAGCGCTTCCGAATCCACGTCTTCACGTCGACGTCGGCGATTCACATGGAGCAGATGCTCCGCAAGACCCCCGATGAGGTCCTGGCGTCCATCCGAGAAGGGGTGAAACGCGCCCGGGGCTACGTTGACGACGTGGAGTTCTCTCCGCAGGACGCAACGCGCTCCGACCCCGAGTTCGTCGTTGAAGCCTGCCGGATTGCCGTGGAAGCCGGTGCGACCACGATCAACATCCCAGATACCGTGGGCTATGCCATGCCTGCCGACTTCGTCGCCTTGCTCGAGCGTGTCTACTCCGACGTACGAAGCGGCAATGAGGACATCATCATCTCGACCCATTGCCACGACGACCTCGGACTCGCGGTCGCGAACTCGCTATCGGCCATCCACGCCGGCGCCCGCCAGATCGAGGGAGCAATCAACGGCATCGGGGAACGGGCAGGGAACACCTCGACCGAAGAGATCATCATGGCGGTCAAGACCCGGCAGGACTACTTCAACGTGGAGATCCAGGCCGACACCACCGAGATCTTCGAGACCTCACGGCTCGTGTCGCGCTTGACCGGGTACCCCGTTCAGTTCAACAAGGCTGTGGTCGGCCGAAACGCGTTCGCTCACGAATCGGGCATCCACCAGCACGGCGTGCTCAAGAACCGCGAAACGTACGAGATCATGGACCCGAGCGATGTCGGCCAGGAGTCTCAGCTCGTGCTCGGCAAGCACTCCGGACGCGCAGCATTCGGCGATGCCCTCGACAAGCTGGGTGTCTCCCTCGAAGCGGAAGAATTCGGCCGGGCATTCGACCGGTTCAAGGAGCTGGCCGATCGCAAGGGCGAAATCGGAGAAGCCGGCCTGCGCGCGATCGTCGAGATCGAGACGGGTCGCCCCGTGGACGCCGTGCAACTCGTCGGCCTCCACCTGAGCGGTGGCGATCGCGAGACACCGATTGCGACGGTCCGAGTAACGCGCGGCGGCGAGCCGTTCGAGGTGACCGCCGAAGGCGACGGCATGGTGAATGCCGCGTTCGTCGCCCTGCAGGATGCGTTCGGCATCCCAGCGACGCTGCTCGACTATCGGGTCAACCCGTTCACGTCTGGCGCCGACGCCATGGCGGAAGTCAACGTGATCATCCAGATCGGTCCGACGACCTATTCCGGTCGCGGTATCTCCACCGATGTGGTGGAAGGGTCGGTTCAGGCGTTCGTCTCAGGCCTCAACAAGGCCCTCGCCGACCGCAACGGCACCCTGCCGGCGCCGGACGCATGAGCCGTTTCGTCCTCCTCCCCGGCGACGGTATCGGTCCCGAGGTCGTCACCGAAGCGCGCAAGGTCCTCGAGGTCGTCGCGATGCGGTTCGGCCTCCAATTCACATTCGAGGAGTACCTCATCGGCGGGGCTGCGATCGAAGCCACCGGCGATGCTCTCCCAACGTCGACCGTGGCGGCGTGTCGCGCCTCGGACGCCGTGATCCTCGGTGCCGTCGGCGGTCCGAAATGGGATGACCCGTTGGCCAAGACCCGACCCGAAGACGGGCTGCTCGCAATCCGCTCCGAACTCGGGCTCTATGCCAATCTGCGTCCGATTCAGGTCCACTTCCCCAGGTCATCACCGCTGCGCGATGCCGCCGGTGTCGACATCCTGTTCGTGCGAGAACTCACCGGCGGCATCTACTTCGGTCCGTCGTCGCTGTCCGCCGACGGCCAGGTGGCCACCAACGAAATGGTCTACTCCGTGCCCGAAGTCGAGCGGGTCGTGCGCATGGCAGGAGAAGCCGCCGGACGCCGCCGCGGCAAAGTCACCTCTGTCGACAAAGCCAATGTGCTCGAGGTGTCACGACTCTGGCGCCGCACCGCCCAGCGGGTCATGGAGGACGAGTTCCCCGATGTGGAGTTCGAGATCGTGCTCGTCGACTCAATGGCGATGCATCTGCTCTCGCGTCCTCGGGACTTCGATGTCGTCGTGACGGGGAACCTCTTCGGCGACATCCTCACCGACGAAGCATCAATGCTCCCGGGATCTCTCGGGCTGCTTCCTTCGGCTTCGCTCGGCGATGGCCCACCGGGTCTCTACGAGCCGGTGCACGGGTCGGCGCCCGACATCGCCGGAAAGAACCTCGCGAACCCGTTGGCGACCATCCTCGCTGCTGCGATGGCGTTGCGTCATTCGCTCGGCCTCCCGGAGGCCGCCGCAGCAGTTGACCAGGCAGTCGAAGATGTACTCGCCGCCGGGTTGCGCACCGCGGATATCGTGGGGACTGGGCCCACGGCGACGACCAGCGATATGGGGAGCGCGGTCGCGCTGGCGGTTGGGAGCCGCGAGACACCAGACACGAGACGCTAGAAACGAGACGCCGGTCGCCGAGGGTGAGCTAGCAGCTACCAACAACAGCTCGTGGCGATTACCTGGAGCGTCGGTACCTTTGTCCTATGAGACGGTTAATCGCGAGCCTCGTAGTTGTGCTCGTCGCTGCGTCTTGTAGCGGCGAGCCAGTGTCCGAGACTTCCTCCACAGCTGCTCCGACAACGACCATTCAGCCATCCACGACCTCGACGGCGGTGGCGACGGTCGATCCGACCTACATCGCGGGAGCCGCGGGGATCGGGGACGACTACTACCCGTCGCTCGGCAACGGCGGCTACGACGTCGACCATTACCACCTCGATGTCGCGTACGACGCGGACGGCTCGGTCACGGCATCGGTGGTGGTGACCGCCACGGCGACCGACGACCTCGCATCGTTCAACCTCGACTTCATCGGATGGGACATTGAACGCCTCGACGTCAACGGGTCGCCGACCCCGTTCGAGCGCAGCGGCGGAGAGCTGACAATCACACCCGTCGAATTGCGATCCGGCGACATCTTCAAGGTCGAAATGGACTACCAAGGCATGCCGAGCCCGACGGAATCGGAGGCCATGCCGTTTGGCATTGGGTGGTCCGCAGGCCCCGAGGGCGAACAGTTCGTCGTCGCCGAACCCGACGCCGCGCGCTCGTGGTTCCCTGCCAACGACCATCCGCTCGACAAGGCCACATTCACCTTCTCCGTCACGGTCCCCGATGGCTACGTCGGAGCAGCCAACGGCGAACTCACCGCCGTCTCGGACGGCGACGGCACGTCGACGTTCCAGTGGTCCCTGGATACGCCGATGGCCCCCTACCTCGCCACCATCGTCATCGGTCCCGATTGGTCGATCGTCCATGATCCCGTCGCTACCGCAGATGCAGGGTTCCCGATTCGCAACGTCCTTCCCCCCGACCTCGCGGATGCTCCCCCGGCCGTTCTCGCGACCACCGGGGAGATGGTGAAGGTGCTCGAAGCGTCGTTCGGTCCCTACCCGTTCGACCGCTACGGCATCGCCGTCGTCGGTGGCTTCCCTGCGGCTCTCGAGAACCAGACGCTCTCCGTGTTCGGGCGGACGATGGTGGAGGCCCCGTACTTCGAGTATGTGCTCGTGCACGAACTCGCCCACCAGTGGTTCGGCGACTCGGTCTCGGTTGGCCAATGGAGCGACATCTGGCTCAACGAGGGCTTTGCGACATTCGCCGAACTGCTCTGGGTCGAGCACCGGTATGGATCGGGGGCATATCGTGAAGAGGTCGCGAACCGGATGGAGGCGGCTCGTATCGGAGAATACGGCCCACCGGCTACCCCGCCACCCGACGATCTCTTCAACGCCAGCGTGTATCAGCGAGGCGCCTTCGTGCTCGTTGCCCTGCGCGACGAGGTCGGCGACGACGTGTTCTTCGACACGATCCGAACCTACGCACACCGTTTCTCGAATGGCAATGCCACGACCGAGGACTTCATTGCCCTCGCCGAAGAGAAGGCGGGACGCGACCTCGACGATCTCTTCGCGACGTGGCTCTACGGTCCGCAGCTTCCCGCATAGCGACTAGCGTCGTCTCCATGCCCCAACCAGCAGATATCGGACTCATCGGCCTCGCGGTCATGGGTAGGAACCTCGTGTTGAACCTGGCCGACCACGGATACACCGTCGCCGTGTTCAACCGTTCTCCGGAACGGACCGACGACTTCGTGGCGACCGAGGCGGCAGAGTCCGCCGTGATTGCGACGCACTCGCTCGACGAGTTGGTCGGCAGCCTCGAATGTCCTCGGGTCGTCATGCTCATGATCAAGGCGGGAGCGCCCGTCGATGACCAGATCGAGCAACTGATTCCACTCCTCGACGCGGGCGACATCATCATCGATGGCGGCAACTCGCTGTTCACCGACACCGAGCGGAGGACCGCCAGCCTCGCCGACCTCGGCATGCACTTCATCGGGATGGGCATCTCAGGCGGTGAAGAGGGCGCTCGATACGGCCCGTCGATCATGCCAGGGGGCAGCGAGGCGGCTTGGCCCCAGATTCGGCCGATCTACACATCGATCGCGGCGATCGCCGAAGGAGAACCGTGCTGCGAGTGGGTTGGACCGGGCGGCGCCGGCCACTACGTGAAGATGGTTCACAACGGCATCGAGTACGGCGATATGCAGGTCATCGCCGAGGCCTACGACATCATGCGGCGCGGCCTCGGCATGGAACCCGCCGCGATCCAGCCGGTGTTCGCTGGGTGGAACGCCGGACGCCTCGACTCGTTCCTCATCGAGATCACCAGCGACGTGATGGCCACGACCGACGCCGACGGCCTCCCGCTCCTCGATCAGGTGCTCGACGCGGCTGGGCAGAAGGGAACAGGAAAATGGACGGTGGCGGCGTCGATGGAACAGGGCACCCCCACCACGCTGGTCGCCGAGGCTGTCTACGCCCGGATCGTGTCGGCGCTCGTCGATGAGCGGGCTGTTGCATCCAAGACGCTGACCGGACCGCACGGGCGGATCGCCGGCGACGCCGAAAGGGTCATCGCCGATCTCGCGGATGCGCTGTACGCATCCAAGATCGTCTCCTATGCCCAGGGCTTCATGCTGTTCGAGGCGGCATCCGAGGAGTTCGGCTGGGACCTCGATCCGGGAACAATCGCCTCGCTCTGGCGTGCCGGCTGCATCATCCGGTCGCGGTTCCTGTCAGACATCACGTCGGGCTACCGGTCAAACCCAACGCTCTCGAATCTCCTGCTCGATGGGTTCTTCCGCGATGCGATCGTCGACGCCGAGCCAGGATGGCGACGCACCGTGGCACGAGCGGTGGAGGCCGGGATCCCGGTCCCTGCCTACTCCTCCGCCCTCGCGTTCTACGACGGATTCCGGTCGCAGAGGCTCCCTGCCAACCTCATCCAGGCACAGCGCGACTTGTTCGGAGCGCACACGTACGAACGCGTGGACGGTGCCCGAGGCGAATTCTTCCACTCGGACTGGGGTTCGTAGATGAAGACTCCACCCCGCACGATGGTGGCGATGATCACGCCATTCGACGAAAGCGGATCGCTCGACGGCAGGGCTCACCGTCACAATCTGGCATCGTTGTCCGGCTGGGGCGTCGAGGGATTCCTCCTCGGCGGATCGACCGGGCTGGGACCGTATCTGGAGGCGGGAGAACGAGCGAGCTTGGCCGCCGTGGCACGCGGCGAACTCGGCGAATCGGCATTCCTCCTCGCCGGCGTCTCCGCGCAGTCCGTCCGCCAAGCGAACGACCAGATTGCTGAGGCAGCGGGTGTCGGGGCCGACGCCGCCTTGGTGATCACGCCCACGCTCCTGCTGCGCAAGGACGCCGAACTGGTCACGTCGTTCTACCTGGCGGTCGCCGAAGCATCTTCGCTCCCGGTCTTCTGCTATTCGGTGCCGGCCGTCACCGGCTACGAACTCCCGGTCGCGGCCGTGATCGACATCGCATCGCACCCCAACATCGTCGGCATGAAGGACTCCGGAGGAGACCCGGAGCGGATCGAGCCCATTCTTGAAGCCGTCGATGACGGATTCATGCTCTACAACGGCGCCTCACGAGTGGTCTACGAGGCGACGCGACGTGGCGTCTACGGAGCCATCACGGCGTCGGTGAACTACGCCCCGGAGCTCGTCGCCGCCGCCCGCACGAACGCCGATGCACAAGACCGCCTCACGGCCATTGCATCGAACGTGGAGTGGCACGGCGTCGCCGGCACCTACGCGGCCGCGTCGATGGTCGGCCTCGAGGCCGGATCGATGCGGGCGCCATTGGCCAGCCTCGACAAGGACATCAGCGAGAAGATGCGGGCAGTGTGCTGTCCGGTAGCGAACCGGTAGCCTCGCTGGCAACGTAGCGAAGGAGCGCACATGGCCTCTCTCTCCGGCAAGACGATGTTCCTCTCCGGTGGCAGCCGCGGAATTGGGCTCGCAATTGCGAAGCGCGCCGCTGCCGACGGCGCCAATGTCGCTCTGATCGCCAAGACCGCACAGCCCCATCCAAGGCTCGAGGGGACGGTCTTCACCGCAGCGGAGGAGATCGAGGCCGCAGGGGGCAATGCTCTCCCGATCGTCGGAGACATTCGGCACGACGACCAGGTCGAGGCGGCGGTGGCGCACACCGTGGCCGAGTTCGGCGGCATTGACCTGTGCGTCAACAATGCCTCGGCAATCAATCTCTCGAGCACCGAGTATGTCCCGATGAAGTCGTACGACCTGATGCAGGACATCAATACCCGAGGAACCTTCCTGGTTTCGCGCACGTGCGTCCCACACCTCCGCAACGCCGAGAACCCGCACATCCTCACGCTCAGCCCCCCACTGAACCTCGCCCAGCATTGGTTCCAGAATCACGTTGCGTACACGATCGCCAAGTACGGCATGTCCATGTGCACGCTCGGCATGTCGGTCGAGTTCGCTGGTGACGGCATTGCCGTCAACAGCCTGTGGCCCCGGACGATCATCGCAACGGCCGCCGTACAGAATCTCCTCGGCGGCGATGCTGCCATGGCGCAATCGCGACGGCCCGAGATCCTCGCAGACGCCGCCTACGAAATCTTCACCCGAACAAGCAGTGAGACCACCGGCAACTTCTACATCGACGACGAGGTGCTCGCCGACGCCGGAATCACCGACTTGTCCGGCTACGCCTACATTCCCGACGCCTCCCTCCAACGAGACATCTTCCTCGACGAGTAGCCAGCCACCTAGGATCCGGGCTCCGAGGTCAGGACGGCACATGGCAGCGATCGTGGTGGGCGGCATACTCATGGTGGCGGGTGGCTTCGGCCTCCGACTCCAAGTCGACCAGTATCGCGAGAACGGCAACATCAACATCATCGGGTGGTTCGTCCTTGCCGCCATGGCCATTGGCGGGGCGACACTGCTGCTCATCCAGCTGATGTGGCCATCCGACTGACCGACTGCAATCGCAACCCGGTGAACGGCTGATGGGAGAATCCCCATGCGTGTGATCAATTTCGGATCCAACTCGGCGACGCTGGTGACCCATGCCGAACGTCCCGATCTCCAAGATGCGGCGCAGGGCGAGGACTTCCTGACGCAGTGGCCGACGTTCATGTTCCACGACCCCGTCGCCGACGAGCACTACCCGATCATGTACGAAAGGTGCCCCGAGTTTCAGTTCTACCTCATCGACGACGGAACGCTGCTCGCCAACGGCAACAGCATCCCGCTCGCGTAGGACGGTTCGGCTGCGACTCTGCCCGGCGGGTGGGACGACGCTCTCGTCCGGGGATCCCTTGGGGCTCGAGATGGCACACCTCCGACCGTCCTCTGCGCTCTCCAGGCCACAGCATCGTCTCGCGTCACCGCCCGGGGACTCGGTCCGGCACTCGTTGGAGCGATGCGGCTCCTGGCTCATGACGTCGGCTTGTCGTCACTGATCGCTCCGGTACGGCCCACGCTCAAGGCGAAGTATCCGCTGATTCCGATCGACGACTACGTCGCGTGGCGGACGGACGACGGGCACCTCTTCGATCCCTGGCTGCGTGTTCACGAACGCATCGGGGCCACCATGATTGGGGTCGCGTCTGAGTCGATGCGAATCTCAGGATCCGGAGACGACTGGAAGACATGGACGGGACTCACGTTCTCCACCTCAGGCCAGTACGTCGTTGACGGCGCTCTTGCGCCGGTCACGTTCGATGAGGGTGCGGAAGAGGGCGTCTATGTCGAACCGAACGTTTGGATGCACCACCGGCTGCAAGGCTGACGCCTCGCGACGGATGCTCGGTCGAATGGCTCAGCTTCGCTGATGGCGGGCGACGACCTCGTCATCTTCGAGTTCCCCGGTCTCAACGAATCCTATATCGGCATAGAGCCGGCGTACGACCGTGTTGTCCGGCGAGTAGGACAGAGCGGCGTTGACACGGCCATCTTCGGAAAACCGATCCAAGAACGCCTGCACCGCCGCTCGACCGTAGCCCTTGCGTTGGGCGCTGCCGTCGATCACGGGGCCGCCAAGCCACACCGAACCATCGGAGTCGTCTTCCGCCCACATGACGTGCCCGATGATCACTCCATCGGTCTCGATTGCCAATGGGTGCCACTCCCCGCCATAGTGAGCGAGCGACAAGTAATACATGGTGGGGGCAACGAAGCGTTTCTGCGACGGATGCGGCTCAACGCCCGCGACATCTCACCAGTTGGATTCGTCGACGTCGATCAGTCGGACGACAGGGGCCTGAGGCACACCCGAGAGAATACCAGGTGCCATGTCCGGTCCCGAGCTCCACGGCGCGGTGGGTCGGCGCGAGACGCGCCAGTTCCGGCCTCGGCGACACCTCGGCTTCGAGCACAGCGGCCATCGCTCATGTGCCCTGGGTCGCGACGATGGCGCTGCCTACCGATCTCCTATTCGGTGACGAGCACCGCTGCCCCCGAGACCAATCCTTC
>CAZONX010000040.1:8198-16896 GCA_964581295.1 uncultured Acidimicrobiaceae bacterium | reverse complement strand
GCCTTGCTGCGGCGTGCGCGGAGCTTGCGTCGCTTTGCCTTTGCCATAGTGATCCGGAGCGTACCAGGCGAGCGCGCGTACCGGCCGGGCCGATGGATGATTGCCACAGAATCGGGGTGGCGCTCACCTCCGATCATGGTCGCGGTTTCGTTCGTCGAGCGGCTGGTCGGGCTCCGGGGAAGGCGAGATCGCGGACTGCTCCTCCGGGCGTCTTCGGTTCACGCCCGGGGGTTGAGCGCACCGCTGCGCATCGTGCACCTCGACGACCGAGGGACGGTCGTGCGCCAGGATCTGCTCGGTCCGGGTCGACGGATCGCCGCAGCGGGCACCTGGATTCTCGAGTTGCCGATCGAACATTGCGCGCCAGATACCGGTGCAACGCTCCTGCTTGTGCAATGCTCCCGACCATGAACGGAAGACTTGTGATCTGCGCCACGCCGATTGGCAACCTCGACGACGTTTCACCGCGCCTGCAAGCAACGCTGGCGAGCGCCGACGTCGTGTTCGCCGAGGACACCAGAAGAACCGGCAAGCTCCTCGAGCGGTTCGGGATCGATGCCGAGTTGCGCTCCTTCTTCGTCGGGAACGAAGCAGACCGTTCGGTCGAGATGCGTTCGCGCCTCGAGCAAGGGGAGACGATCGCCCTCGTGAGTGATGCCGGTATGCCTGCAATCTCGGACCCCGGCGTAGCCGCGGTGCGCGCTGCCCGGTCGGTCGATGCCGAGGTGTCGGTGATTCCCGGCCCCAGCGCCGTGACGTCGGCCGTGGCGGTCTCGGGATTGGGCGGTGACCGTTTTGTCTTCGAGGGGTTCCTGCCCCGAGGTGGCGACGATCGCAGGCGCCGCATCGATGCGATCGCTGCCGAGGATCGGCCCGTGGTCCTGTTTTCCGCCCCCGGCCGAGTCGCTGCCGACCTCGCGGATCTCGCAGTTGTAGCGGGATCCGAGCGGACGATTGTGGTGGCACGCGAGATGACCAAGCTCCACGAGGAGATCTGGTCGGGGACGCTCGATGATGCCATTCGACGATGGTCCGAAGTGGTGGAACCACGAGGGGAGTTCACGCTTGTTCTCGAGTCGCGGCCGATCGAGCCGCCCGACATGCCGGCGGCGCTGGTCGCCGTGGAAGCGAGGATTGCCGACGGTGAGCGGCTGTCGAACGCTGTGCGAGAGGTGTCGGCGGATACCGGCGTCTCGCGTCGGATTCTCTACGAAGCCGCCCTCAACGCCAGGGCTGCTAGTCGGCGGACAGAGAGCGGCGACATGACTGACACACCCCGCGGCCCTTGAATGCGCTGACTCCTTCGGCAGAGCCGCAAAACACACATGTCGCCTCGAGCTTGCGGATCACGATCGCGTCGTTCTCGACGCCGATTTCGAGCTCGTCCCCTTCATGGATGTTGAAGAGACGGCGCGTCTCGGCCGGCACCACGATGCGGCCGAGGTCGTCGATCTTGCGAACCATCACGGTATCCACCGGTGAACCTCCAGCAGCGTTCGGAGCCGTTCGGTCTTTCTGACCTCATTGTACCGGTGGTTGCCGGCGCCGAGTCCGCGTCGGCTTCAACTCAGATCCAGGGCGCACCGCTACCATCCCATCACCGTGACTGACACCACTGCACCCAAGAACGTCCTCGTCGCCGTCGCCTGGCCCTATGCCAGCGGATCTCGGCATCTCGGCCATCTCGGTGGCGCCTATCTGCCGCCAGACGTGTTCGCCCGCTACCAGCGGGCCATCGGAAACCGGGTCCTGATGGTCTCCGGCAGTGATGTCCACGGAACGCCGATCACCGTACGTGCCGACGAGGAGGGCGTTACCCCTGCCGAGATCGTCGACCGCTACCACACCGAGATCGAACGCAATTGGAAGGACCTCGGGTTCACGTTCGACCTCTACACCACGACGGGTACCGACACCCATCGCGAGGTCGCTCAGGACTTCTTCATGCGCCTGCTCGACAACGGCTACCTCTACCGCAAGATCACCGAGCAGTTCTACGACGAGCAGGCAGGCCGATTCCTTCCTGACCGCTACGTCGAGGGCACGTGCCCGCATTGTGACTACACGGGGGCCCGCGGCGACCAGTGCGATAACTGTGGCAGAACGCTCGATCCGACCGATCTGGTCGATCCGCGTTCCAAGCTGTCGGACACCACGCCGGTCTTGAAGGAGACCGAGCACTTCTACTGGAAGCTCTCCGAGTTCCAGGAGCCACTCCTGGAGTGGCTCCGAACCCGCGAAGGCTGGCGGCCCCACGTCGTGAACTTCGCGATCGGGATGGTCGACGACGGCCTCCACGACCGAGCGTTCACCCGAGACCTCGAGTGGGGTATTCCGCTGCCGGTCGATGATCTGGGGGACGGCAAGTCGATCTACGTCTGGTGGGAGGCGGTCATTGGGTACCTGTCGGCTGCCAAGGAGTGGGCGAGGCTCCGTGGCGAACCGGACGCCTGGAAGGATTGGTGGGAGAATCCGGACGCCGAGAGTTACTACTTCATTGGCAAGGACAACATCCCATTCCACGCCGTCTATTGGCCCGCCATGCTGATGGGCTACGGCGGTCTCGAACTCCCAACCAATGTGCCGGCCAATCAGTTCATCACCTTCCGGGGCGAGAAGGGATCGGCGAGTCGCGGCGTCGGCCGTTCGATCTCTTGGTACACCGAAAACTTCGAACCGGATGCGCTCCGCTACGCGGTCGCCATCAACTTCCCAGAGACAAACGACACCGACATGTCTGAGGACGGCATGGTCCGGCGCGTGAACGACGAACTCGTCGCGACGTGGGGCAACCTCGTGAACCGGGTTGTGTCGATGACTGGCCGCTACTTCGACGGCGTTGTCCAAGATCGCACCGCGGTCGATGCCCAGGACGAAACCCTGTTGGCATCCGTGGACGAAATGCTCGCAGAGGTCGGCCAACTGATCTCAGAGGTCAAGCTTCGGGGAGGGCTCCAGCGAGCCATGATCGGGGCGCAGATGGTGAACGCCTACCTCAACGAACGCGAACCGTGGAAGACGGCGAAGACCGACCTCGACCGCACAGGGACGACGCTCAGTGTTGCCATTGAGGCCATCGCTGGTATTGCCGTCGCTCTCTACCCATACCTTCCGTTCACCACGGTGAAGCTGTTCGATGCGTTTTCGGTCGAGATGGGGGAGCACGGGCCGTCCTGGGGCCGTCCGTCGATCTCCGTCGGTACCAAACTGGGTGAGTTGGGCCCGCTCTACGCCAAGATGGAGCCGTTCGCGCAAGGCGAGTGAGGGAACAATGACTGCCTGGGTCGACAGCCACTGCCACGTGTTCATGGACGACGACCCGCCGGCTTCGGTCGATCGAGCGGTCGAGGAGGGCATTGAATGGATGCTCGTCCCCGGCATCGACCTCGAGACGAGTCTCCAGGCACGACGCGTCGCCACCGCTCGTCCCGAACGCGTGCTGTGGGCGTGCGGTCTCCATCCCCACGACGCGCAACGCTGGGATGAGGAACAAGCGCGGCTCTCGGCGCTGGCGGTCGAGGCATCGGCGATTGGCGAGATCGGACTCGACTTCTATCGCGACCTCTCTCCGCGCGACGACCAGCGGCGGGCCTTTCGCGACCAGGTGCGGCTCGCAGCCGATCTCGGCAAGCCGGCGATCGTGCACACGCGCGACGCATTCGCAGACGTGTACGAGATTCTGTCCGAGGCGGATCTCGGCGAACACGCAGTGCTGCACTGCTGGACGGGCGGTCCCCGCTGGACCAAGCGGTTCCGAGAACTCGGCGCCACGTTCTCGTTCGCGGGTCCGGTGACCTATTCGACCGGCGATACGGTGCGACGGGGTGCCGCCGAGGCGCCGCCGGAACGCACCATGGTCGAGACCGACACTCCCTACCTCGCTCCTGAGCCGCACCGAGGCGAACACAATCGTTCCGAGTGGACCGCCATCAACGGGGCGGCGCTCGCCGAAATCTGGGACATGACGAGCGACGACGTCGCCCGAGTCACGGCCGACAACGCCGCTCGGGTGTTCGGCACACCGCGTGGCTGATCCGGCGCCACAAGGCAAGGCGACGATCCGGAGCCTGCTTGATGAGCACGGCTTGCGCCCGAACCAGGCCTACGGCCAGAACTTCCTCGTCGACCCCAACGTCATCGACCGCATTGTGCGGCTATCGGCGGTTGGGTCGGGGTCGCACGTAGTGGAGATCGGCGGCGGCACGGGCACGCTCACCGCTGGCCTCGCATCCACCGGCGCCGAAGTCGTCGTCTACGAGATCGACGCCGGCCTCGTCCGTGTCCTCCAGGACACGATTGGGGGGCTTTCGAACGTCGAGATCCGTCACGACGACGCCAGCAAGGCCGATCTCGCCCAGGACCTCGGTCCGGGGAGTTGGACGCTGGTGTCGAACCTGCCATATAACGTCGGCACCGGCATCGTGCTCGACGCCCTCCGTCGGGCACCGGATGTGGAGCGTTTCGTTGTCCTGGTGCAGCGCGAGGTCGCCGATCGTCTGCTCGCGGCGCCGGGAACCCGCACCTACGGACTCCCGTCCGTCGTCAACGCGCTCCACGCCACGGGAACGAAGGCGTTCACGGTCGCTCCGACGGTGTTCTACCCAATGCCTTCCGTGGAATCGACGGTAGTTGAGCTCGTTCGGCGACCGGCGCCGGAACACGCGGAGCGCGCAATCGAGATCGCAGCTGTCGCATTCGGTCAGCGCAGGAAGATGGTGCGCCGGAGCCTTGCCGACGTGCTGCCCGATCCATCGGCGACATTCGAGCGCTGCGGCGTCGATCCCACGGCACGAGCACAAGACCTGAGTCCGGAAGCGTTTGTCGCTATCGCCGGAGATGTCGGGCTGTGAGAGCGCGAGCCTATGCCAAGGTCAACCTCGGGTTGCAGGTGCGACCGGTCGACGGCGACGGCTACCACCCCCTGCGAGGCCTCTTCCAAAACGTTGATTGGAGCGACGAGATCTCCGTCGAGGACTCAGAGACCGACGCAATCGAAGTGCCCGAAGGCGGAGCTCCTGCCGACGAGACGAATCTGGCATGGAGGGCCGTTGATGCCGCGCGGTCAAGGGGACGCACCGGCGGCCCGATCAGGGTCATCGTGCACAAGGCCATCCCGTCGCCGGCAGGTCTTGGGGGAGGGAGCGCCGATGCAGCCGCCGCTCTGAGCCTCGCTGCGCGCCGATTCTCCGTGTCGTTCGATGACGTGCGCAGCCTCGCTGCGGATCTCGGATCCGACGTTCCGTTCGCGGTTGTCGGCGGGACAGCGATCGTGACCGGTCGCGGGGAGTTTATCGCGCCCCAACCGGCGGCTTCGGGTTTCGCCCTGGGGATCGTCGTACCGCCGATTGCGCTCGAAACGGGTGCGGTTTATCGGGCGTGGGACGCCCTTGGGGGCCCCAGCGGGCCGACGATCGATGCCGGCGCCCTGCCTCCGGACCTGCGTGGCTACGCACCGCTGGCAAATGACCTCTACCCGGCAGCGGTCTCCATCGCTCCCGGCATCGACGAGTGGCGCGCCGAGCTCGCTCACCGCTGGGGCGTCCCGGTGGTCATGACCGGAAGCGGGGCAGCGCTGTTTTCCTATTTCCCGACCCGAAGTGAGGCAGAGGGAGCGCTCGAGGCGGTACCTGAAGGGGTTTCGGCGATGCATGCCGTCGAGCCTGTCCCGTATGGCTGGGAGGTTGTGGGGGAGTGACAAGGGCGGAGCTACCAGCTGTCAGATGCCAGCCTGAGTGAACGCTCCTGTCGTTTGCATTCCCGTCGATCTGAGACGCTGGCGATCCGAAGGAATCCCACCGGTCTAACCTTTGGACCCACCACTGGGGGGTGGTGTAACAGGTAGCACAGGTGGTTTTGGTCCATCCAGTACGGGTTCGAGTCCTGTCCCCCCAGCCACGTTCCTTGGAGGCCCCATGCATCTCGCCGTGATCGTCCTCGCAGCCGGCAAGGGCACGAGGATGAAGTCGGAACTCCCCAAGGTGCTGCATCGCGCCTGCGGCCGGAGCCTCATCGGATGGGTGCTCGACGGCGCCGAACCGCTCAATGCCGACGAAACCGTCGTTGTGATCGGCCACGGTTCCGACGATGTCGTGGCGACTCTGCCCAAGGGCTCCGTCGGAGTCGTCCAGGAACCCCAACTGGGGACCGGCGACGCCGCCCGCGTCGGGCTCAGTGGTTGCGGTGGTTCGGCCGACACCGTCCTGATCATTCTCGGTGACATGCCGCTGCTGCGCTCCGAGACGCTCCAAACTGTGATCGACACCCACCTGAGCGAGGGCGCAGCCGCCACGATGCTCACAACGGTGTTTGCAGAGTCGAACGACTTCGGACGCGTCATGCGCACCGACGGCGAAATCACCGGCATTGTCGAGGTGCGCGACGCAAGCGAGGAACAGCGGGCGATCAGAGAGGTGAACGTCTCGGTGTATGCCTTCGACGCCGCGGCGCTCTCCGATGCGCTTGGCCGGCTCGGGAGCGACAACCTCCAGGGCGAGTACTACCTCACCGACGCGATCGGGATCCTTGCGGGAGACGGTCGGAGAATCGTTGGGGTTGCTGCCAACGCAGCGGAGTGCGTTGGCGTGAACTCTCATGCCGACCTCGCACATGTAGCCGAGACGCTTCGGGAGCGCATCAATAGCGACCTGATGGCGTCCGGTGTCGCGATGGTCGATCCGAAGCGCACGTACGTCGACGTGGGCGTCGAAGTTTCGGCTGGTGCGCGCCTGTATCCGGATGTCTATCTCGAAGGCGCCACGGTGGTCGCCGCCGGGGCCGAAGTCGGGCCGAGCGTGCACGCACGCGACACCACGATCGCGTCTGGAGCGGCAGTGCGATTCTCGGTGCTCGACGGCGCTTCGATCGGGCCTGAGGCCACGGTTGGACCGTTCTCTTTCCTTCGCCCCGGTGCGGATCTGCGCGACCGCTCGAAGGTCGGGGCGTTCGTGGAGATCAAGAAGTCCGAGATCGGTGCGGATTCGAAGGTTCCTCACCTCAGCTATGTCGGGGACACCACGGTCGGCGAGGATTCGAACCTCGGGGCGGCCACGATCACCGCGAACTACGACGGATTCACCAAGAATCGCACCACGATTGGAGACCGGGTCAAGATCGGCTCGGATACGATTCTCGTAGCGCCGGTCGAGGTTGGCGACGATGCCTACACCGGCGCGGGCTCCGTGATCACGCACGATGTTGCGCCCGGGGCTCTCGCTGTTGAGCGTTCGCACCAGGAAGAGATCCCTGGCTACGCTGAGCGAAGGAAGCATCGGGCGTCACAGGACGGGGAATGATGGAGCTTCGGAGCCAGAAGCGATTAATGGTCTTCTCGGGTTCGGCGAACGAACCCTTGGCTGAGGAAGTGGCGCGCATTCTCAGCGTCGAACTCGGCGGTGTGGAGCGATCGGTCTTCGCCAACGGCGAGATCTACATTCACTACACCGAGAGCGTTCGCGGAGCCGATGCGTTCGTGATCCAAAGCCATTCGCAGCCGCTCAACTTCAACATCATGGAGCAGCTGATCATGATCGACGCCCTGAAGCGTGCGTCGGCGAAGCGGATCACCGCCGTGGTTCCGTTCTACGGGTATGGCAGGCAGGACAAGAAGGGCCGTCCCAGGGAACCGATTTCGGCCCGGCTGGTGGGTGATCTGTTTGTCACTGCCGGCGCAGACCGGATCGTCAGCCTCGATCTCCATACCGGCCAGATCCAGGGCTTTGTTGACAAGCCCTTCGACCACCTCACCGCGCTGCACCTTTTCGTGGCCTATCTCCAGAAGACCACGGAAGGGCGTACCACCATGGTCTCGCCGGATTCCGGCCGGGTGAAGCTGGCTTCTCGATACGCGTCGCACCTGAGCGCCCGCGTCGCGTTCGTCCACAAGCGGAGGGCTGCTGACGTGCGGAACGAAACGTCGACCCTCTGGGTCGTGGGTGACGTCAAAGACCGCCACGCGATCATCGTGGACGACATGATCGATACAGCGGGCACCGTTGTCGGTGCTGCGGAGCTCCTCAAGCAACGCGGCGCGCTGTCCGTACGCGCGGTCTCGACCCACGGCGTGCTGTCTCCGCCTGCCCTCGATCGCATCAGCGAGGCGCCGATCGACGAACTGATCATCACGAACTCGCTCCCGCTTCCGGATGAGGCACGGGACCTCGACAAGATCACCGTGCTCTCGGTCGGCCCGATCCTGGCCGGCGCCGTGAACGCGATCTTCGCCGATGCGTCGGTCAGCGACATCTTCCAAGGCGAGAACATCTGATCGGCTGAGCCATCGCTCCAACCATGGACACTCACGTCTTCACTATCGAGACAGGACGCCGGCGGGGCATCTTCGACCTCACGGCCGAGGCGGCTCGCTTCGTCGCTGGCAAGGGCGACGGGCTGCTCAACGTCTTCGTGCCACACGCCACCGCGGGCGTGGCCATCATCGAGACGGGCGCCGGCAGCGACGCCGACTTGATGGATGCGATCGACGCGATGCTTCCCCGCGACGATCGCCGCTATCGCCACCGCCACGGGTCGCCGGGGCACGGCGCCGATCACGTGATGCCAGGAATCGTCGCCCCCTCGATCGTCGTGCCAATCCTCGACGGCCGCCCTGCCCTGGGAACTTGGCAGTCGATAGTCCTGATAGACCCCAACGAAGACAACGCAGTGCGAACAGTCAGGTTGTCGTTCCTGACCTAGAACAAAG
>CAZONX010000040.1:0-8098 GCA_964581295.1 uncultured Acidimicrobiaceae bacterium | reverse complement strand
TCGGCTCCCGCCCTACACTTGCAGGACTTCGTAGCGTTCTTCGAGGAGTCCAGATATGCAACAGGAGACCTTGCGCGCTCTCAAGCGCACCGAATCGGGTAGTCGTCCAGCGCGCCGTTTGCGGCGTGACGGTCAGATCCCTGCCGTCGTTTACGGTGCTGGGATTGACACCCAGGAGATCAAGCTCGAGGAGCGCAGCCTGTTCGCAGTGTTGCAGACGGAAGCGGGCCTGAACGCCCTCATTAACGTCGAAGTCGACGGTGGAGAAGATGTCCTGGCCGTTGCCCGTGAGGTCCAGCGTGACCCCGTGCGTGGCAGCATCACGCACCTTGACTTCATCAAGGTCTCGCTCGACGTCGAAATCGACGCCGAGGTCGGTCTCGAATTCACCGGTACGCCGCTCGGCGTCAAGGAAGAGGGCGGGTTCGTCGAGACGATCGAGAACTCCGTCATGATCACCGCTCTACCGACAGCGATTCCGACCTCGATCGAGGTCGACATCAGCGAGCTTGGTATCGGCGATTCCCTCAAGGTCGCCGACCTTCCGCAAATCGACGGCGTGACCTATATCACCGAGCTCGATCGTCCGCTCGTCGCCGTTCTGTTGCCGTCCATCGTCGAAGAGGAGGTCCCGGAAGACCTGCTCGAGGGCGAGGAAGGCGAAGAGGGCGAAGAGGGCGAAGAGTCTGCCGAGGGCGAGGGCGAGTCCGAAGAGGGCTAGCGCCGCAGCGTGGAGACCAAACTCGTTGTCGGGCTGCGGAACCCAGGTTCTCGCTACGACGGCACCCGTCACAACGTCGGTGCCGAAGTCGTGCTCGCGGCCGGATCGGACCTGACGTTCAAGAGGGCTCGCCTCGGCATCCGCTCCGACGTCGCTACCGCGAAGCTCGGTGAGGCACGCCTCGTGCTCGCCCTTCCCCGCACGTTCATGAACGAGTGCGGTCAGTCGATCGCCCCGCTCGTCCGGTACGAGCGCGTCGACGGTGACCGGCTCCTCATCGTCCACGACGACATCGATCTTCCGTTTGCCAAACTCAAGGTTCAGTTTGGCGGTGGAGCCGGAGGGCACAACGGGATTCGATCGATCGTTGGCTCGCTAGGGACCAACGAGTTCTGGCGTCTCAAGGTCGGCGTCGGTCGACCGCCCGACCGTGTCGACCCCGCGGACTACGTCCTGAATCGATTCGCTAAGGTCGAGCGCGCTGCCGTGGACGACGCGGTTCTTCGGAGCCTCCGAGTCGTTGAGGTCTTTTCTCTCGAGGGGGGCGATGCCGCCCGGCAGGCAGCCGGCGAGTTGAACGACTGAGAGGTGAGCTGATGGCGGCCTACATTGCAGCGATCGATCAGGGGACAACGAGCTCGCGATGTGCCCTCGTCGACCACCGCGGGCGCATCGTCTCGATGGCCCAGCGCGAGCACCAGCAGATCTACCCGCAGCCGGGTTGGGTGGAGCACGACGCCGGCGAGATCGCATCCAACGTCGATCTGGTCGTGCGCAAGGCGCTCAAGAGCATCGACGCCACCACCGCAGACATCGCTGCGGTTGGTCTGACGAATCAACGCGAGACGACGCTGCTGTGGTCGCGCGAGACGGGTCGGCCGGTCGCCAACGCGATCGTCTGGCAGGACGTGCGCACGGCCGAGCTGTGCCGGGCGCTCGGCGGCGATGTGGGTGCAGACCGATTCCGGGAGCAGACCGGCCTGCCGCTCGCGACGTACTTCGCCGGTCCGAAGGTCCGCTGGTTGCTCGATCAAGATGCTGATCTGCGGGCGCGTGCCGCCGACGGCGAAATTGCCTTCGGCACGATGGACACCTGGGTGGCATGGAATCTGACGGGCGAGCATGTCACCGACGTCACCAACGCCAGCCGGACGCTGCTCATGGACCTCAAGACATTGGAGTGGGACGAGAAGCTGCTCGACGCCATTGGTGTCCCTCAGTCGATGCTGCCGCGCATCGTTCCGTCGTCCGGCGTGATTGCCGAGTCCGGCGAACCGCTTCCCGGTGTGCCGTTCGCTGGAATCCTCGGCGATCAACAGGCTGCACTTTTCGGACAGGCCTGCTTCGAACCGGGAAGCGCCAAGAACACGTACGGCACTGGATGTTTCCTGCTGCTCAACACGGGAGAGCAACTCGTTCGATCGGATCATGGCCTGCTCACCACGGTCGCCTATCAGGTCGCGGGCGAGTCGGCCCGGTATGCGCTCGAGGGGTCCGTGGCGATTGCGGGCGCTGGCGTGCAATGGCTGCGTGACAACCTCCAGATGATTGAATCGGCTGCACAGATCAACGACTTGGCGCTCGAGGTCGAGGACAACGGCGGCGTCTACTTCGTCCCCGCCTTCTCCGGGCTGTTCGCTCCGTGGTGGCGGGACGACGCTCGCGGCGTGATCACCGGACTCACCCGCTACGCAACGCGTGGGCATCTTGCCCGTGCGGTGCTCGAGTCGACGGCGTTCCAGAGCAGGGACGTCTTCGAGGCCATGGTGGCCGACTCCGGGATCGACCTGGCCACCCTGAAGGTCGATGGCGGGATGGTCGTCAACGACCTTCTGATGCAGTTCCAGGCAGACGTGCTCGATGTCAACGTTGTCCGTCCCAAGATCAGCGAGACGACGGTGCTTGGCGCTGCCTACGCAGCAGGCCTCGCCGTCGGCTTCTGGGAGAGCTTGGACGAGTTGGCGTCGCACTGGGAGGAAGATCGCACGTTCTCGCCGACCATGGATCCGGCCGTACGCGAGCGCCAGTACAGCGACTGGCGAAGGGCCGTCGATCGTTCGATGGGCTGGGTCGAGTAACCGAATCGGCAGAACGCTTACCATCAGCACCGAATGTCGATACCGAATCTGCTTGCGATCGCCCGTCTGATCCTGACTCCGGTCGCCATGGCTTTGATACTGATCGGGCCGGACGACCAGACCATGAGAATCTGGGCGACCGTTGTGTTCGTGATCGCTGCCGTCACCGACTTCGCAGATGGCTATCTGGCACGCCGGTGGCAGCTGACCAGCACCCTTGGGGCATTCCTCGACACCGTGGCCGACAAGGTCCTGGTCACCGGGGCATTGATCGCACTCGTTGAGATCGGGACCGTCTCAACCTGGGTCGCGTTCATCATCATTGCTCGGGAGATTGCGATCATGGGGTTGCGCAGTGTCGCTGCGCTCGACCAGTCGACGGTTCCGCCGAGCATGTGGGGTAAGTCGAAGGCTGCGCTCCAGTTCACAGCAATCTCTTTCGCGATTCTGCGCCTCGACATCGTGATCGGCCCGTGGCGTCTCGACCAATGGCTCATGGCTGCCGCTGTGGTGGTCACCGTCGTGTCGGCCGGCGACTACTTCTCCCGCTTCCGTGCGGTGTTCACGACGAAGCGGTCGAAGGACTAGGTGGTGGAGCGGGCAAACGGGGTCGGCTCCGATCCTTCCGATCCTGTGTTGGACGCGCCCGTGTTCGTCACCGGAGGGTCCGGATTCGTTGGTGGCGCCGTCGTCGATCACCTCGCGAGTGCTGGGGCGGAGGTACGGGCCCTGGCTCGATCCCGATCGGCTGCGGAATCGCTCGCTGCTCGGGGTGCAATCCCGGTGAGGGGCGATCTCGCAAACCGCGCGGAACTGGCCGCTTCGATGTCGGGGTGTGATCTGGTCTTTCACGTTGCCGGCGTCAACACGATGTGCCCGAAAGATCCCGGCCTCATGTACCGCACGAACGTCGACGATGTCCGAACCGTGGTCGGCGCCGCTGCGGACGCCGGTGTCCGGCGGATCGTGCTCACGTCGTCGGCCGCGGCCATCGGTGAGCCGGAGGGTGTGATCGCCGACGAATGGACCCCGCACACCGGTTCGTTCATGTCGCACTACGCCCGATCGAAGTATCTCGGCGAGCGAGCGTTCTTCGAGGCGACGGAGCAGTGCGGCGTCGAAGGCGTCGCCGTGAATCCGTCTTCCGTCCAGGGTCCCGGTCGCGCAGCGGGGTCCACTCTCTTGCTGCGATACGCTCTCGGCACAGAGCGGCCGCTCGCCATCGAGACCACGCTCTCGATCGTGGACATCGACGACTGCGCCCGAGGCCACCTCCTCGCCGCCCTCAGAGGGTCGGCTGGTGCACGGTATTTGCTCAGCGGAGCGAGCCTGACCGTGAGCGATGTGCTCGCCATGCTCGCCAAGATCACGGGACGGGCGATCCGGCCGGTCATGCTTCCGCGGTCGCTCGCAACGATGGCCTATCCCGTGGCGGCGGTGGCCGGCGTTGCGAGCGGGGATCAGCCGTTCTGCGTTGAGATGCTGCGCACGCTGTTGCATGGCCACCGCTTCGATGTAGCGAGATCTGAGGCCGAGCTTTCGATGGCGTACACACCGATCGCTGAGACATTCGTTCGGACCGTCGAGTGGCTCGCACACGCAGGCTTCGTCGGCCGTTGACGCGTTGGGCGGACCGGTCGGTACGATCTCTCTACGTGGCCGCACCGATCACCTCCGTACTCAACCGTTTCGGGCGCGACCTCGTCCCGCCGATCCCCGGGCGTTTCGTCGTCCCGGCAGCGCTGCGGTCGATCGTCCTTGCCGGGATTGCCGAGCAGACGGGGAGAAGCATCCTCGCGATCGTGCCGGGCGAGCGTGACTCGGAGGAACTTGCCGAGGACCTCTCTCTGTTCTCCGATCGTGGCCATCACCTGCCCGCATGGGAGACCCTGCCGTTCGAGCATGTGTCACCGAGCATCGCGACGATGGCTGACCGCGTGGTTGCTCGTCACGCCCTTACCGGACCCGATGGGGCGATCGTGGTCGCCTCGGTGCGCGCCGCCACGCAACGGCTGAGTCCGACGCCGGTCGCTCCAATTCGCCTGACCTCTGGCACGGACTTCCCGTTCGACGACGTTCTGGTGACCTTCGTCGACCTGGGATACCGCCGCACTGAGCGTGTGGAAGGCCGCGGCGAGTTCTCCGTTCGCGGCGGGATCATCGACGTGTACCCGACCCAGGCTACGTACCCGTTCCGTATCGATTTCTGGGGCGACACCATCGAGGAGATCCGGCCGTTCTCGATCTCGACCCAGCGATCGGAGGGTTCGGTCGAAGAGATCGATGTCTTCCCCGCCGGGGAGGTGCTGATCAGCAACGAGATCCGCCAGCGCGCCGCCAACCTCGTGGTCGACGCTCCTTGGGGAGCATCGACTTGGGAACGGATCGCCGAGGGGATCCATTTCCCCGGGTTCGAGTCGTGGTTGCCGTGGCTTGCCCCTGCAAGGACGATCCTCGACGACACCGACGCGTTGGTGGTGGTATTCGATCCGGAGCGAGCGAATGATCGGTGCGCCGATCTCATGGGCGAGGAGGCCGACCTCGCCGAGGCCCTCTCTGGGACCTGGGGGAAGGGTGCGCCCGAGTCCGGCGAGCATCCTCCGCTCTATCTTCCGCTTGCGGCCCCCGATAGCGTCGATGTGCTCGAGGCGCCGGCGGCCCCGGCTTCGCCCGCGGACGATGGCTACGAGATGCGGGGTCTCGGAGCGATCGCCGGTGATCCCGAGTCGGTGGCAGCGGCAATCACCGGTTGGACCGCCAGGGATGTGGATGTCATTGTGGCCATGGACGGCCGCTCCGCTGCCGACCGGGTCGCCGGCCTGCTGGCGGAGTCGGGAGCGGGTCTTCCGGTGGTCGAGTCGCTCGAGACCATCGAATCTGCCGTGCTCCCGAGTGGAATCAACCATGGGTTCGTCTTTCCCGCGCTGCGGGTCGCGGTGGTGGGGGAGCGACAAGTCGCTGGGCGCAGGCACGCCCATCGGACTGTGCGACGGGGGAGGGGCGATCGCCATGAGGAGGCCTATCGGGATCTGAATCCCGGCGATTTCGTGGTGCACCATCACCATGGTGTTGGCCGCTTTGAGGGCCTCGTCCATCGCGACATGGCGGGCGCTGCCCGCGACTACCTGCTCGTCGAGTATGCGGCCGGGGACAAGCTCTACGTTCCGACCGACCAGCTGGCCGCTGTTCGACGCTACACGGGCGGAGAGATGCCGCGCCTGTCGCGCATGGGCGGTACCGACTGGTCGCAGACGCGGACGAAGGTGCGCAAGGCGGTGGCGGTCGTCGCCGAAGCCGTGGTCGATCTTCACCGCATGCGCGCCGCTTCGAGCGGCCACGGTTTCGAATCGGACACGCCGTGGCAGCGGGAGTTCGAGTCGGCGTTTCCCTATGAAGAGACCCCGGATCAGCTCACGGCTATCGCCGACGTGAAGGTCGACATGGAGGCCGAAACGCCGATGGATCGACTGATCTTCGGCGACGTGGGTTTCGGGAAGACCGAGGTCGCCCTCCGTGCGATGTTCAAGGCCGTGCAAGGCGGCAAGCAGGCAGCAGTTCTGGTGCCGACCACCCTGCTCGCGCAGCAGCACTTCGCCACGATGGAGGAGCGGTTCGCGCCCTTCCCGATCCGGGTGGAATCGTTGAGTCGCTTCCTGACGTCGGCACAGCAACGCAAGGTGATCGCCGGGCTGGCCGACGGTTCGGTCGACATCGTGGTCGGTACCCACCGACTGCTGTCAGCCGACGTGTCGTTTCGGGACCTCGGCCTGCTGGTAATCGATGAGGAACAGCGTTTCGGTGTTGCTGCGAAGGACCGGCTGAAGGCGCTGCGCGCCTCGGTCGATGCGCTCACACTCACCGCCACTCCGATCCCTCGCACCCTCGAGATGGCCCTCACCGGCATCCGGGAGGTCAGCCAGATTCGCACAGCCCCCGAAGATCGACATCCGATCCTCACCTATGTCGGTCCGTTCGACGAGCAGGCTGTCTCCGCCGCCATCCGACGGGAGATGTTGCGTGAGGGCCAAGTGTTCTACGTACACAACCGGGTTCAGTCGATCGAGCACGCCGTTGTGCGCCTGCGTGACCTCGTCCCGGATGCTCGCTACGCAATCGCCCACGGGCAGATGAGCGAAGGGCAGCTGGAGCAGGTCATGTTCGATTTCTGGAACGGCGACTACGACGTGCTGGTGGCGACCACCATCATCGAGTCGGGACTTGACTTGCCACAGGTGAACACGCTGATCGTGGAGCGGGCGGACCGGCTCGGTCTGGCACAGCTCTATCAGCTCCGGGGCAGGGTCGGGCGCTCGAGCCAGCGGGCCTATGCCTATCTGTTCCACCCTCCTGAGGAACGGATCGGTGAGAGTGCCCATCGCAGGCTGGAAGCGATCGGCGAGTTCTCCGACCTTGGATCCGGCTTCGAGCTCGCGATGCGCGATCTCGAGATTCGCGGAGCCGGCAGCATCCTTTCGGAGACCCAATCAGGGCACATCGCTGCCGTCGGTTTCGATCTCTACACCGAGCTGGTAGCCGAGGCGGTGCAGGAGTTGAAGGGCGAACCGGTCGAGCGCAAGGAAGAGCACGACATTCGCATCGATCTTCCGATCTACGCCAGGCTCCCGGATGAGTACGTCCCGGATGCCGATGGCCGTCTCGAGGGATACCGCAGGCTGGCCGCGGCGTCGACCGGTGCCGAGGTCGACGATGTGATTGCCGAATGGGAGGATCGCTACGGGACGCTCCCGCCGGAGGCCGAGGAATTGATCGCGGTCGCCCGGCTCCGGGTCGAAGCCATCCGGATTGGCCTCGACGAGATCGTTCAGGCCCGCGGCGAGGTTCGCATGGGTCCGGTGGATCTCCGCCCGTCACAAGAGGTGCGGCTCGAGAGGATTCGCCGTGGCGCAGTGCTTCGCGGATCGACGCTCTTCATTACTGCCCCCAAGCGGTATGTGGCGAGGGAACTCATCGACTTCCTCCAGAACATGTGGCCGGAGCCGACCGAGTAGCCGGCCTCCAAGACGCTGGGGCTTACGAGAAGGTGTGTAAGGCGAATCGGGCGTCAGTCGTCAGTCGCCAGTCCCCAGACCCCTCGTTCACTCTGGTTTTCCTCCCCATCATGGGGAGGAAACACCGCCGCCAGGCGGAGCGGGTTGGGCGGTGTCCCCGGCGCCCCCTGCGTCGTCGCTGCGCTCCTTCGCGTCCCCCCGTCCTGCGGCCGAGGGGACACAAGACCAGCGCACACCACCTCTTCCGTCCCCCAACGGAGTGGGGGGACGCGCATCCGCTCCCGCGGATG
>CAZONX010000039.1:0-16956 GCA_964581295.1 uncultured Acidimicrobiaceae bacterium | reverse complement strand
GCTCTTCGATCTCGTGGCGCGTGCAGAGATCACGAACGAACCGTTCGACCTCGTCACGAGTCTCGAGGCTCATCAGCGCGTCGAACAGCGCATCGGTTGATGCCGTCTTCCAGTCTTCGGTACTGTCGAGTGCCATACCCATCCTCGTTGGTGTGGAGAGCGTAGGTGTATTAGCGTCCTAACACAATACGACAGATTGGATTGGACCCATGCAGGTAATTCCAGCGGTCGATGTGCTCGGTGGTCGGGCGGTTCGACTTCTCCGAGGCGACTACGACGAGGTTACGCACTACGGCGACGATCCCGCGGACATGGTGATGGCATGGGCCGGGGAAGGCGCTGAATTGGTTCACGTCGTCGACCTCGCCGGGGCGCGCGACGGCACACTCGACCGTGAATTGATTGCGCGGCTGGGAGCGCTCAAGGTCGACATCCAGTACGGCGGAGGGATCCGTCGACCGGAGGCCGCCGCAGTTGTGCTCGATGCGGGCATCGACCACGTCGTTGCGGGGAGCGTGCTGCTCGGCAACGAAGCAGATACGTTCGTATCTGGTGTCCCGGCGGCCTCGATCGTTGCGGCAATCGACGTCCGATCCGGTCGGGCCCGGGGGAGCGGCTGGAGAGACGAGGGCGTCGGCGCCGATGAGGCCCTCGAGCGGATCGTGGGACTTGGCGTGACGACGGTCCTTGCCACGGGGATCGAGACCGACGGAACAATGGACGGGCCCGATCTGGCGCTTCTCGAACGGTTCCGCGCTGCGGCTCCCGGCGTTCGCCTCATCGCATCAGGGGGGGTTGGAGCTCTCGAAGACCTTGCGGCGGTCGCAGCGATCGGCGCCGATGCAGTCATCGTCGGCCGCGCGCTCTACGAGCGTCGGTTCCGCCTGGCAGACGCCATTGCGCGTGCGTCGGCCGACTGAGGCGAATGCGGAGTGTGCGCAGCGGTCATGAGAGAGCCCCCGGTGGTTCCGGGGGCTCTCTTTCGTTCGTGCTGCGTCAGCTCGCGACGCTGCTACTGCTCAATGGTCATTGCGGTACTGCCCGACGAGCGTTGCGCCGCCGAGGATCACGATGCCGGCGAGAACCAGTGCAAGACCGGCTATCCCGAAACCACGGAGCTGATCGTTGGCGACCCCGGTGGCGGGGAGCGTCTCCGCCGTTGCCTTGGTCGTCGTCGGTGCAAGTGTCGTAGTAGCCCCCAGCGTGGTTGTCGTGGTGGGAGCTGCCGTCGTTACCGTCGTGTCCAGGATCGGAAAGACCGTGGCGACATCGGTGTCGGTGACCTCTGTGCCGTTCGGACCCTTGCCGATCGCCGTCGCCTCGTTTTCGAAGATTCTCTGATCGAGATTCGCGATCGTGCACGTGAACGTGACCTTCTCATCAACGGCCAGGTCCTTCACCGAGCGTGCGCACGTCGAGGAAGGATCGATGTCGATGGCGCGCGCGTCGGTGACTCGGACATCGGTGAGCGGAACGGGGCCGTTGTTGAGAACGGTGATCGTGAACGTGCCGATGCCGTCGGAACCGTAGTCCCCGGGCGTGGCCGTCTTCTCGATGTCGATTGATGGGGTGGGCGGCGTATAGGTGTTCGTGATCGTGCAGGCGGCGGATTGCCCGTTGCTCAGCGTGATGCTGCCGCCCGCCACTGTGGCTCCCTCATTGATCGAGCAACTCCAGGAACCGGCGGTGTAGTCGGTGGGTCCGCCGGACTCTGAGAGCGCGTAGGAGGCGCCAGCCAAGACCTCGTTGAACGTGCCCGAACCGCCTGCGTTGGAGAAGTTCTGGCCGTCGTTCGGCGCTGCGGCGCTGGCCGACAGGGTCCAATCGTCGGCGACTGCGGTGCCGCCGTCAACGGCCTTCACCAGCTTGAGCGTTGGACTCGTCTCGCAGGCCTCGCTCGTGTAGGTCTCGTCGAATGATAGGCCTCGCGCGCCGTCCGGATCGTCGAAGGCGAGGACTCGGACCCGTAGCGTGTGGTTCTCCGTCGGGTCCCAGGAGCCGGTCTCTGAGAAATCGGTACCGAAGTCGGCAACACTCGTCACCAGCGTTCCGTCGACCCAGATGTCAACGCTACCCCCTTCGTCGTAGATGGCGAGGGAGACCGACCACCCGTAGCAGTCGGCAGTGACCTCTCTGATGTGCGCCTGTGCCGGCGGCGCGATAGCGAACGCGAGTATCGCGAATGCCGCAACCGACGCCAGAGCGATCGCAAGTAGTCTGCGGGTGGTCCCGCGGTTCGAGACTTGAGTATGAGGCATCTGCCTTCCTTCCACCGTATGCGGGTCCGGACCAGCCGTCCCGTTCTGTCTGACCCAAGCCCTGGGCCGTTCTCTTCCTACGTTATGCCACCACCTGTTCTTACAGGCGCTCCATGGCAACTGATCCTAGCCAGCCATATCCCACCTCGGGGTCTCGGACCGGCCGGCCTGCCACGTTCTGTAGCTTGCTGTCACCGTACCGCTACGAAGAGCGGTCGGCAAGGTCGGTCGTGGCGGCTACCGCAGTGTCTAGTCCTCGAACGCGCCGGAGACTGCCGATGGACGGTCCCGCGGGGACGTGGCGGATTCATGCGGAACATCCAGAACCACGACGGACAGGTCTGTTGGACGACCGTGCGGCCGTCCCACAGCGATGTTCGGAGCCGGGACCCGGCTACTCCTGTTCTGACCGGCGGGCTGACGCCGCAAACACGGCCAATGTCCCGAGCACCAGCAGCCAGATACCGAACCACAGCAGGATCCCCGTGTCGGTGCCGGTCTTCGGGAGGGACTCCGCTACACCGAAGTTGGCCGCGAGGTATGCCTGACCCTCGACGAGATCGACGGTGAACGACCCGGGAGTAGTGAGCCCCCCGGAGACTGACGCCAGGTCGAGGGTGGCGGTGTATCGGCCGGCGTCGATACCAACGAACTTGTACCAGCCATCCCACGGTCCCGTGGCGGTCGTCGCCGTGCCGACGGCGTTGCCGGCAGCGTCGGTGAGAACCACGCGTGCACCGTTGATGACCGGTTCGCCGCGTCCTGGATCCCGTTCCTGTTGGTGTCGAGCCAGACGGTGTCCCCGAGTTGCTAAGTGCCGAGGACCTCGATTGGCACCAGCGCGGCATCGTCCTCGTCAGAGACTCCGGTTCCGTCTGGGCCGACGCCGGTTGCGACGGCGACATTCGTGAACCTCCACGACAACGTGTCCGCCGTGTGCTTTGAAGTGCACGTCTGGGTCGCCGACCCACCGATAGCGAGAAGCCCAATCTCCGTGTCGCATGCTGGCACGAGCGCGTCGGACAGCACAACGTCGGAGAGCGGGACGTTTCCGTTGTTGGTCACCACAATCGTCCAGGTCACCTCGGTCGATTCGCCCACGACGATGATCGCGGGTTCGGCGTCCTTCGCCACGTCGATGGCCTGCCCTACGGAGATGCTTCCTCGGCGTCGTTCAACGTCGCGACTGCCTGGTCCAGGCCTTCCGCGTCGACGGTGATCGCCGAGGAGTCGTTTCGGAGAGCGATAAGGGCGGCTTCTCTCAGAAGCCCCGACAGTTCGGCGAATGAGAACCCTTCGGTGCGCTGCGCGAGGTCGTCGATGTCCACATCGTCGGCGAACGGCACGTCGCTGATGTCGAAGAACGCCCGGCGCGCCTCGGGAGCTGGTAGGCCGAGCCGGAGGTGCACTTCGAGCCGGCCCGGTCGCAGCAGGGCCGGATCGATGAGGTCTCTCCGGTTGGTCGCACCGATGACGAACACGTCGCCGCGGTCGGACACGCCATCCATCTCGGTGAGCAGTGCGGCCACCACCGAATCGTTTACCGAGTTCGTGGAGCTGCCTCGTACCGGGGCCAAGGCGTCGATCTCGTCGAAGAAGAGGATCGCAGGCGCGACCGCCCTGGCTCGTGAGAACACCTCCCGCACCGCCCGCTCCGATTCGCCGACCCACTTGTCTAGGAGCTCTGCACCCTTGATCGGGAAGAACGCCGCTCCGGATTCGTGGGCGAGCGCCCGGATCACATAGGTTTTGCCGGTGCCCGGTGGCCCGTAGAGGAGCAGGCCGCGTGGCGGCTTGATACCGAGCCGGGCGAATCGGTCCGGGTCCTGCATCTGCCAGATGACCGATTCGGTAAGGCGCTGCTTCACGTCGGTCAGATTGGCGACGCGATCGAAGCCGTACCCGGGGATGTCACCGGACGACGCCGAGCCGAGCGACGGCGTGGTCCCGTCGATCGCCGCCTCGATCGCATCATGAGTAACAGGATGTCCCGAACCGGCGGCCGTGGCAGACGCCTGGAGCACCGCGGAGACGATGTCGGCACCGGAGAATCCGGCACTGCGAGCGGCGAGCCGGTCGAAGTCGATGTCCGTCGTCGGGACCCGAGCGAGGGCGGCTTCGAACAGACGATGCCGACGTTTGAGGTCGGGCGGCGGGACCGCGAGCAACCGGGGGAGCAGTGGCGTCGCGCCCAGGTCGCCACCGAGCGACGCTGCCGAATGGACTCCGAGAACACAGGCCATGCCGGGGCGTTGGGCGACAGCGTCGAGGAACCAGCGCATGATCGCTGCGATCTGGTTCTTGAAGGCTCCGTCGGCGCCGGCCACGGCATCGAGACGGTCGACGAAGAGGACCACCGGGGTTGAGCTTTCCTTGACGGCTCGTTCCAGCAGCAGGAGAAGGCGCTCTGGCTTGAACACGAGGTCGAGTGAGACTTCGTGGACCGGCACACCCGACGCTTTGGCGGCTGCCGCGACCAGTTCGGAGCGGCCGCATCCTGCAGGACCCTCGACGATCACGCCTGCTACCGATGGGAGCCCCCATGATTGGGGGAGATCATCGCGAGAAGTGAGGAGGGTGATCCAGCCGACGAGCGTCTCGAGCTCCGTGTCGAGCCCGGTCAGGAGCGCGCCCGCCGTCGTGAGCGTCTCGCCGGCCGGACGCCCCATTGGCTGGGGTGCAACGTCGGGGTCGACATCCTTGGAGTCGTGGACGACCGTTCGGCTGCCGACCATCCCCGTCGGACCAGGCTCGACCGAGACGACGCGAGCAATCTGTGCTTCGTCGCGCTCGTCGCCGTAGGACCCGTGCACGGTCACGCGGTCGCCGATGGTGACGACGTTGCCTTGCAGCGACCGGGCGAGGTGGCGCGAATCGAGGCTCTCGGCCCCCACGACCACAACACGGCGTGCTTGCGGAATGACGACCCGAGCAGCGTCAATTGAAGCGCCAAGCGCGACACCGGCGTTGTCGCGCACGAGCGGACCGACGGCAAGAGCGTTCGGTCCCGGCACGTCGCCGGGAGATACGAGGCAATGGGTGTCACCGAGCGTAACCGTCCCACCACCGGGGAGACCCATGGCGGAGAGGAGCGTCGCGTCTGCTCGGGCGACGGGATCGGATCCTGGTCGAATGATGAAGCGCATGACGCAAAGGTAGCGTTGTGGCATGAGCGAATCAGCCAGCTGGAAAGACTTCGAGCGGCTCGACCTGCGTGTCGGGACAATCGTGCGGGCCGAGCCGAACACGGGCGCGCGCGATCCTTCCTACCGGTTGTGGATCGCCGTCGGAGAGGAATCTGTGGCGCAGTCGTCGGCGAAGATCTCCGACCGCTACCGCGCCGAGGAGCTCATCGGTCGCCAGGTCGTGGTCGTGACCGGCTTCGAACCGCTCCGCGTGGGCGGTTTCCGGTCTGACGCGCTCGTGCTCGGCGCCGTGGCCGACGGTGGTGTGGTGCTCCTGGGCCCGGACCAGCCGGTGCCGCCGGGGACCACGATCGGCTAGCCGAGCGCCGGAACCGGATGGACCGGGAGTGACAACGTTCCGGTGCTCTGCACGACGAACACGCCGTCGCGATCGAGCCAGCGCCAGATGAGGTGGGCCTCTTCTGCTGCGTGGACCGATGGTGCAACAGGCGGCACATCGTCGACCGGATCGCTCGCGGCGACCAGCGGCAGCGGCGTGCGGTCGTTCCACCAGGCGGCGAGGTGCCCGTGTTCGACGACGACGCCGTCACCGTTGGCATCCTCGGCCCAGAGCGTGCCGGCTGCGGCGAGCGACTGCCAGGCGCGTCTGCGAGCGAGGGACCGCTCGAGTGCTTGGTACCGATCTCGGGCCTCGGCGGCTTCCTCGAATCGCTGAGCGTCTGCGAGGCGTTCCATGCGGTCTCGCAGCGGTGCGAGCACCGCCGCGGGGTCTCGCTCAATGCCGTCGCGGAGGCGTTCGACGATCGTGTTGTAGATCTCGTCCTCCACGGACCCGTCGCAGGGACACACGGCGGTGCCGAGCTGCCCGTAGGAACACTGGGCAGCCCGCTTGGTGCCGACCGTGTTGCATCGTCGAATCGGAACAGCGTCCCAGATCGCGTGGACGACGACCTCGGCCGATTTGCGGGAGCGGAAGGGGCCGAGGTAGAGCGCCTCATCGTTCTGGACCGTGCGCACCATCGACAGGCGTGGGAAACGCTCGTTGGTCAGCTTGATCCACGTCTGGCTTCTCGGGGGTCTCGATTTACGGTTGTACCGAGGCCGGTGCTTGCCGATGAGGCGAAGCTCAACGACTTCGGCTTCGAGTTCGGTTGTGCAGACCCGGTATTCGATGCGCTCGAGGTCCCGGAGCATTTGGGCCACCGATCGCCGGTCGTCTCCGTAGAAATAGGAGCGGACCCGTGTTCGCAGGTTCTTTGCCTTGCCGACATAGATCACGGTTCCGTCCCGGTCGAGGAAGAAGTAGACGCCGGGGCGGCGCGGTGCATCCTCGGTGAGTTGGATCTTGGTGTAGTGCGCCGATCCGCGCGCCGTCGGGAGCATGAGGAGGTCGTCGAGGTGTGTAACTCCGAGCGGTCCGGCTCGTTCGAGCAGCGCCCAGAACACGTGCGCGGTCGCCTTCGCATCGTCGAGGGCCCGGTGCGTGGGAGGGGTGGGTGCGCGGAAGTGGGCAGCCAGCGACGAGAGCTTCAAGTTGCGCACCTCGGTGCGGACGAGTCTGCGTCCGAGACCCAACGTATCGACGGAGCGATTCGGGAGCCGACCGTAGCCAAGGCGTTCGGCAGCAGCATTGAGGAACGAGATGTCGAACCGGACATTGTGTCCGACGATGACGGCGTCGCCGATGAACTCGAGAAAGGCAGGCAGGGCCTCGTCGATGGTCGGCGCTTCGATCACCATCGCTTGGGTGATTCCGGTGAGGACGGTGATGAATGGCGGGATTTCCATGCCGGGATTGACCAACGTCTGAAAGGTCCCCGCAGGTTCGCCGCCCACGAACTTGACGGCACCGATTTCGGTAATCTCGCAATCGGCGGCAGTCGCTCCCGTGGTCTCCAAATCGAGGACACAGAACGGCACGGTGTGCAGTGGTGCCTCCATGTCGTCGAACGTTCGCTGCCCAGCGAGCACTGCCACCTCCGTCGGGAGACCCTACTGCGAACAGGTGTTCGATTCAAGGACGAGCGGTCGACTTGCGGTCGCAAGAGCCGCAGTTGAGACTGCGGCCATGACATTCGACGGCCGCATCTACTACGACTTCTCGGCGGCGACGTGGCGCTTCTACAGATTTCTGGCGGCGGCCTCCACCGAAGGCGCCGAGTTGCGCCTCGATTGGCAGCCGTTTCTCACTGACGGCGACGACCAGAGCATGGTTGGTCATGCCCTTGCCGAAGGGGTTCGGACCCAGGCGCCGGAGCGCTATTCGGCGTTCCTCCAGGCGCTTCTGGCGCTGCGACACCTCGACGGCGCGGATCTGGCTGATCCCCGGACCGTTGCTCTCGCTGCCGAATCGGCGGAGGTCGATGAGCCGATCCTGCCCGACGCCGCGGCCGTGGCTCGATCAACCGCCGCGGCAGCGGAGCTGGGGGTGATCGCCGCACCGACGATCTTCCGCCACGGACCGGTGCTGCACGTCGGTGTCAACCCGGCGTCCTACGCAAGCGGGGCGCTCGAGCGTCTCCGG
This sequence comes from uncultured Acidimicrobiaceae bacterium, assembly GCA_964581295.1. Lineage (GTDB taxonomy): Bacteria > Actinomycetota > Acidimicrobiia > Spongiisociales > UBA5794 > JAHEEL01. Next base: position 9,028 of record CAZONX010000039.1, on the reverse strand, counting down.
CTGATCGATGGGGTGCTCTCGGACGACGGCATCTGGACGCTCACGAAGCCGTAGACATATTGGTCTGTCGTACCGCTTCGAAGAGCGCCACTCCGGCCGATACCGAGGCGTTGAGGGAGTCGGCGCCACCGGCCATCGGGATGCGGATCGGAGTTCCGGCTTCCAGCCAGTCCTGACCGACGCCGCTGTGCTCGGAGCCGATGACGATTGCGACGCGTCCAGTCATGTCGGCGTCCCAATAGGTGGTGTCGGCGTCCGGTGTCGCCACCATCAGATTCCCCCGGTCGCGTGCCCAGGCGATCGCCGTCGGGGTTTCGGCTATCGCGAAAGGAGTCGAGAACAATGCACCCTGCGAGGCCCGGACGACGTTCGGGTTGAACGGGTCCACGTTCGGGTCGGCGACCACGAGGCCTGCCCCGGCGGCATCGGCGGTGCGGAGCATGGCGCCGAGGTTGCCCGGTTTCTCGATCGCTTCGGCTATGAGGATGAGATCGAGGGTGAGATTGTGGAGGTCCGGTTCCCATGTCTCGGTGATCGCGACGATCCCGTCGGGGCTGCGCCGGTGCGACAGCTTGTCGAATGCCGGTGCTGAGGTGGTTGTGGTGCGGGCTCCAGCGTCGGCGAGGGCGTCGACGAATGCAGCGGCCTCGGGCGACGCGTACTCATCGCAGACGAACGCTTCCACGATCACTGCTCCAGCGGCCGCTGCCCGCTGGACCTCGCGATGTCCCTCGACGAGGAAGTGGCCGGAGCGATCCCGCTGTCGCCGCTGTTTCAACCGAGCGATCGAGCGGATGCGCTGGTTCGACGGACTCTGGATGTGTGGGCTCACCAGCCGCCACCGCCGCCCGAGGAGAAGCCGCCGCCGCCGCCGAAGCCTCCGAAGCTTCCGCCGCTCCACGACGACCCGCCCCACGACGACCCGCCGCTCGATCCGAAGCCGCCTCCGCCTCCCCACCAAGATCCGCGGTCCTGCGACCAGGAAGTATCGGCATAGATCGGCTCCCACCCGAACGAGTCGGACACGCCGCGGGTGATCACCCAATGGTGATAGAAGAACGTGAACGGATCGAATGATCCGATGCCGACCGGTATCGGCTGTCCGGACCAGCTGTCCTTCTGGCCGCTCGTCCCGGCATGCGCGAGTTCGGGGGCAAAGCGATCGGCGTCATCAATCGTGCTGTCGGCAAGCGCACGGCGTTGAGCGGCGTACGAAACTGCAAAGCGACGCGGTCCCCGTGGATCGGATGCGCCGAACGCTGCCGCCACGTCGGCGTAGGATCCGACGAGCCCGAGTTCGTGGAGCGCCGTACGCGCCTCGAGCCAGCGCCGCATCGCCTGGCTGGGTTCAAGGGACATCGCGAGCACGCCGGCAATCGTCCGTGCCGAGTCGGTCGTCGTGTAGGCCGCCAGTTCGTCGCGGAGCTGCTCGTAGACCTCCGGACCGTCGTCTCTGCGGTTGAGGAGTCCCACGGTTATTGAGATCGGGAGGTCGAGGCGCTCGGTCACAGCGCGAACTCGGCGGACCTCGCCGTCGGTCATGAGGCCGGCGAGGGCGAACTCGACAGCCTCGGCCGCCTCGAATCCGCGATCTCGGTGTCGCTGGTAGCCGTCGAGGAACTCGCGGATATTCGACTCGTTTCTGTTCATCAGCAGCAGTGCGGCGATCGCGGCCGGGTCGAGTCCGTCGGCCTTGAGCCCCGCTGACTTCTTTTCGAGCGCCCTCCTGACCGATTCGTAGCGATCGACAGCGCTCCCAGTGTCGTCCTCGAGGTCCGCCAGGGCGGCCGCTATTGCGGGACGGGCTGTCGACTGGGGGAGGCGCTCGTAGAGGTCTTCGAGTCGCTGCACTTTCGTGTTGGCTTCCGACGACGCCGCTCGATACTCAGCAACCGACTCCGAGAGCGGGGTATCCGCCGGGAACCCAGGCGCCGCTTCCGCCAATCCCGCACCGAGCGGTGTGGTGACCAGGTGACCGATTGGCGATGGGGTCAGTTCGGCGATCAGGATGTCTCCGGTGCGTCGCCGCGCTGCCGCGACGCGGTGCGGTCGGAGTGAAGCGATGAGGCGTTCGAGGTTCCTGCGCTCAGAGGCGAACGCGGCGTCGTCGTCGATGTCGACGGCGAGGGCGGCATCGGCTGCTTGTTGCACCGCGTTCTCGAGAATCGGTCGCTCTTCGGACGCCCGCAGTTCGAGCGGCTCACGCGTCTCACGGACCAGGCGCTCGCGATCGACGACGTCAACGAGGTCGAAGCTCCACAGCGCGGCGAGGGCGGTCTCGTCCGAGCCATTCCCGGATGAGATCTGCCAGAGTTCGTTGATCGCGTCCGACGTCGAGGCATCCGTGGAGGTTGGAGGCTGCAGTGCGTAGTCGGTGTATCTCGGGAGGTCGGCGCCCGAAGGCTCGAGTCCGGCGAGGTCGCTGTCGATCAGGCGCTCGCGCCCGGTCCGCTTCTTCTTCTTGGCGGAGCGGCGCCTGGAGAGGACCTGACCGACTATCGAGAACACGAAGAACCCTGCAATGCCGACGAAGGCGATGAAGCCGAACGGGATGCCGCCCCCGCCGTCGGTGTCCTCGGTGAGGTTGCCGGCAAGGGATTGCTCGACCGCTCCGACGATCGCCAGAAGCCCGCCTTCGAAATCGCCGGCGGCGAAGAAGCTGCGAGCGGAACCCGCAATGGCGTTCGCCGGGACGCTGATGTTCTCCTGGGTGACGACTTCGGTCCGCCGTTCGTCGACCGAGACGAGTACCAGGATTCCGTTCTCCTCGACCGGATCTCCGACGCCCCAGGCGTTCGCGAGATCAGCAGCGAAGTCTGCTGGGTTGGCGCCGCGGCTGTCTTGGACGACGACGATCGCGATTGGGTTGCCGTGGTTGCTGACGACGCGGGAGATAGCGTCCTCGATCCTGAGCGGGTCGTCGACGACGCCGGCCTCGTCGGTGAAGAACCCCTGGCAGACGACGCCCTGGTATGTACCGCAGTCGACGGATTCACGCTGGGCCAGGGCGGGCGAAGAGGCAGCCGTCACTACAGCAACGGCGACGAGCGCCAGCGCGCCAAGATTCCAAAGACGATTCATAGCAGCGATGATGGTCGCTCCTGCCGCCGTTTCACAAACGTGGCAGAGTCAACCTGGCGCGAGATGGGCTCGGTTGGAACCGCCCACCCCCTCCGCCCCGCAGCGTTCGTTCCCCTCGCGAGGGGAAACCGAGAGCGAGAGACAGGCCGGGCACGACGTCCGGCTCCTACCGATTCCTCAGCACACCTCATACTCGCCGGCGATGAGTCGGTCGCGCACGCCGAGCCAATCCGCGAGGGATTCCTTGACGATGGCTTCGATGTCGCCCTCGTCGGCGGAGCCCGCAACCTCGACGTGCACAACCTGCGGTTCCGTGACCGGGTGTCCGATCGACGACAGCATTCGGACTGTGACCTCACCCGCCTCGGTTTCGTTGACCACGCGATGCGAGATGTCCTCGGAGAACGCGTGGTAGGTCTTTCCGACATGGGCGGCCGGGTTCTTTCCGGCAGCCGCTTCGAGGCTCATCGGTCGATAGGGTGTAATGAGGCCACCGAATCGATTGCCGCGACCGACCTGGCCATCGTCTCCGGCCTCGGCCGAAGTCCCGGTCAGTGTCAGATACTGCGAATCAGGTGTGTCGGCCTGGTTCACCTGCACGGTGGTGTCCCCGCCGAATACATCGGCAACGAGGGCCAGAGCGTCCACTCGCACTCGTGCAATCACGTCGTCATACGTTGCGCGGTCGTGCACGCTGGCAGCGAGAACCGGTACCGCGATGGTGATCGTCGCTTCGTTGTCATGACGAGCGCCCATGACCTTGATGTCACGTCCGATTGGTACATCGGCCCGATACGGTGCGGAATTGAGGAAGTGCTCAAGGCGGTACACAACGTCTTCGAGTGGGGAGCGAGGCACCGAGACTGCGGCGAATGAGGTGTCGTTCGAGCGGGGAACGCCATCTCGATGGCCTTGTGCTACGACGTCGGCCAGGTCGACCGCCGACTGGTTCAGCCAAATCTCGACGTCGAATGCATCCGCGCTCGCGTTCGGGAGAATCTCCAGAAGCCGCGCTCGGGTATTGGCGGTGAGGGCGTCGACATCGGGGCGCCACTGGTCGGTGAAATTGGCCTTGCCAACGAGGACGAGCCGTGAACGTTTCGTGTGCTCGCCTCCGCCGAACCCGACGTCGACAGTTCCGGCGGCGAAGATCGCCTTGTCGACATTGAAGTGCTGCACCCGGCCGGTCGCTTGTAGCGATGTCTCCGCGAGGTCTCGGGCGAGGTCTTCAGCGAGATGGTCGCAAATCGTATCGGGGTGTCCGCTTCCCTTGCGCTCGACGAACTCGACGGGCGGGTGGAACGGCGGTCGGTGCGTGATGGTGAGATTCATTGAGCTCCTGGATCGGCGCGCATCGTACCCCGCCTGGAGGTCAATCCAGGGAGCTTCGACCCCAGCATTCGCGGTGCACGACGTCGCCTCGCCGGCCACGCCCGAGGGACCCGGATCGCCGGTCGGGTGCCGGGTGGCCGATGGTCACGACACCGATCGGAGAGACATCGTCGGGGATCGAGAGCAGGTCGGCGAGGTCGTCGAGGCCGTGCGATCCGAGGAAGCCTGCCGCAAGACCCTCATCGACCGCGGCGAGAAGGAGCAGCATCATCGACGCTCCGGCATCAACCCACCAGTAGGGGACCGGCCACCCATCTTCACGCGCGGAGGCTCCGTCCGGCCCGCCCTTGTCCACCTCGCGGTAGCGCTCGAGATAGGCACCTTTCCGAACGCAGATCGCGACGTGGACCGGGGCTCGGGAGATCCACGCGTCGAATCCGTCGGCGACGTACGCCGGCTCGTCGGCGAGAGCTGCGATCGCGTGACGCGTGGCGTCCTCGGTGACGACGATCAGCGATACGCCCTGGGAGTATCCGGCGCTCGGCGATCGCACGGCGCGGTCGAGGACCCGCTCCAGTGTCGCGTCGTCGACCGGTGCGTCGGAGTAGTTGCGCACCATCCGCCGTCGTCGGACGACCTGGTCGAACTCCATGTCAGAGCTCGAGCAGGGCTTCGTGGATGTTTTCGATGGCGCTCTTCGCGTCGGAGAAGAGCATCATGGTCGAGGGCATGTAGAACAGAGGATTGTCGATCCCGGCGAAACCAGGGGAGAGGCTCCGCTTGATCACGACCGTGGTTGCCGAGCGATCAACTTCGAGGATCGGCATTCCGTAGATCGGGCTCCCGCTGTCGTCGCGTGCCGAAGGGTTCACCACGTCGTTGGCCCCGACCACCAGCACGACATCGGTATTCGCGAACTTCGGGTTCGAGTGATCCAAATCGAGCAGCACGTCGTAGGGCACGTCGGCCTCGGCGAGGAGTACGTTCATGTGCCCGGGCATCCGGCCGGCCACTGGGTGGATGGCATACTCCACCGTCACGTCCCGCTCTTCGAGCGCCGTTGCCAGGTCGCGCACGGCGTGTTGTGCTTGAGCGACTGCCAGGCCGTAGCCCGGCACGACGAGCACCTTCTGTGCATAGTTGAGCGAGATCGCGACGTCTGCCGGCGTCGCACTGTTCACCGGCTTGTCCCCGGCGTCGATGGGAGCCGCGCCTTCGGTACCGAACCCCGCGAACAACACATTGGCCAGTGAACGGTTCATTGCCTCGGACATCTGCACGGTGAGGATGAACCCGGCAGCGCCAACGAGGGCACCGGCGATGATCAATCCCTGGTTGCCGATGACGAAGCCTGCCATCGATGCGGCGACGCCTGAGAGCGAGTTCAGCAACGAGATCACGACCGGCATGTCGGCGCCGCCGATCGGGATGACGCCGGTGACGCCGAGTACGAGAGCGATGGCTGCGAGGATCCAGTAGCCGAGTGGCTCGTTCGCCACGACGGCCCACACGGTCGCTGCCGTCATCAGTAGAACCAATACGAGGTTGAAGAAGGGCCCGCCGGGCAGCGCGACCGGCCGGCCGGTGATGATTCCCTTGAGCTTGCCGTAGGCAACGAAGCTTCCCGAGAACGTCACGACGCCGATGGCGATCGAGAGAGCGACGGTCACCTCGGTCTCGGTCGCATACGCGATATCGGTCGCGACCACGCTGTCGGTGGCCACGATCGCTGCGAACGCGACGAGCGCCGATGCGCCACCTCCGAAGCCGTTGAAGGCGGCAACGAGTTCCGGCATGGACGTCATTTGGACTCGCAGCGCCAGGAGGGTGCCGATCGCTCCACCGATGGCGATCCCTGCGATGATCACCCACCAGAGAGCGTCGAGACTGTCGCTGTTGCGCGTTTCGTCGAAGACGTAATAGACCGTGACGACCGTGGCGAGCAGCATGCCGGCCGCGGCGATCTGGTTGCCGCGCCTGGCCGTCCTCGGCGAGCCGAGGCCCCGCAGGCCGAGGATGAACAGAACCCCAGCGGTGAGGTAGAGCAGGGTGATCATTTCTTCACCACCGGCTTCTTCTTGAACATCTCAAGCATTCGGTCGGTGACGAGGAATCCACCAGCCACGTTGATCGTGGCGAAGATCATCGCGAAAAGGCCGAGGATGATGGCGAATGCACCGTCGGCATATGCGGCGGCGATGATTGCTCCGACGATCGTGATGCCGGAGATCGCGTTCGCACCCGACATGAGCGGGGTGTGCAGCGTCGGCGGAACCTTCGAGATCACTTCGAAGCCAACGAAGGCTGCGAGCACGAACACGACGATTCCCTGGATGAACTCGGGGCTCACGTCGCCTCCTCTTCCAGGCCCATGGCCGATCGGGTTCGGGGATTGATGATCCGGCCGGCGGAGGTGATCGTGGCCGGGCCGGCAACCTCGTCGTCGAGGTCGACGGCGAATCCGTCTTCGGTACGCCAGCGCCCGACGAGCTCCTGCAGGTTCCTGGCATACATCCGGCTGGCGTCGGTGGCGACGCGGCTCGGGAGATCGATCGGACCGATGATCGAAACGCCGCCGACGTCGACGGTCTCGTCGGGGAGTGCTCCCTCGACGTTACCGCCGGATGACGCCGCCATGTCGACGATGACCGATCCTGGGTGCATCGAGGCGACGACGTCCGCGTTGATGAGGCGTGGCGCCGGGCGACCGGGGATCTGCGCGGTGGTGACGACGAGGTCGGCCTTCGCAACGAAGTCGGCGAGGATCTGCTGCTGCTTCGCTGCGGTTTCGGCGTCGACCTCCTTGGCATAGCCGCCTTCGTCCATCTCCTGGGTCGGAGCTTCGACGAACTTGGCTCCAAGGCTCTCGACCTGTTCCTTGGTCTCGGACCGGATGTCGTAGGCGTGCACAATGGCTCCGAGCCTGCGGAACGTGGCGATCGCCTGGAGGCCGGCGACTCCGACGCCGAGCACGAGGGCTCGAGCGGGCGGGATGGTCCCGGCAGCGGTGACCAGCATCGATGGGAACTTGGGAGACTCACCGGTCGCGAGCATCACCGCTGCGTAGCCTGCAATGTTCGCCTGCGACGAGAGGGCGTCCATGGCCTGAGCGAGTGTTGTACGCGGCACCGCCTCCACCGCGAGCGCCGTGATGTTGCGATCGGCGAGGGCCTGCATGAGGTCGGTCGCAACGAACGGGTCGAGGAAGCCCGCAAGGACGGCGCCCTCCGGGACCATTGCGACCTCATCGAAGGTCGGTTGCTCGACCCGGAGCACCAGGTCGGCATCGTGGGCCGCCGCGGGGTCCGCGACGATGGTGGCGCCTGCCTCAGCGAATGCGTCGTCTGGGAACCCGGCAGCATTGCCTGCACCGGATTCCACGCGCACGTCCCATCCCCAGCCGGTGAAGACCTTGACGGAAGCGGGCACGGCGGCGACGCGACGTTCGTGAGCGGCTCGTTCGAGTGGGATTCCTAGTCGCATCCCGAGGCACAATAATCGACGATCGATCGTTGGAAGAATCCGCGCACGAGTTGGTACAACGAGCCAAGGCGTGCCCTTGCGGCGCGTCGTGTTCGGTGGCATGGTCAGAGAGAGGTAACCATGAGGCGACAACTCCTAGAGACGCCGGGGGCAGTGGCGGGTCGTCCGCTCCACCTTTCGACCACCGACGCGTTGGCGCCGGCGCCCGGTGAAGTCGTCATCGACGTCGCTGCTTGCGGTGTCTGTCGAACCGATCTGCAACTCGTTGAGGGGGATCTCGCGGCGAAGGTGCTGCCGATTGTCCCCGGACACCAGGCCGTCGGCCGGGTGTCGGCGATCGGCGAAGGGGTCGGCGGTTGGGGAATCGGTGATCGCTGCGGCGTGGCGTGGCTGGCCGGCGCGTGCGGTTCGTGCGCGTACTGTCGGGGTGGAACTGAGAACTTGTGCGCCGACGCCGTATTCGCGGGGTGGCATTTCGATGGCGGCTACGCCGAGCAGATGGCGGTCCGGGCGGACTTTGCGGTCCGCGTCCCTCCCACGTTTTCCGATATTGAAGCGGCGCCGCTGCTGTGCGGAGGCATCATCGGCTACCGCGCCCTGAAGGTGTCGGGAGTGCGGCCGGGCGGGCGCCTGGGCCTCTATGGGTTCGGTGCTTCGGCGTTGCTCGCGATGCAAGTGGCGCTCCATTGGGGATGTGATGTGTTCGTGGCGACCCGATCACCGCTCGAGCAACAGCGAGCGGTCGAGATGGGAGCGACCTGGACCGGTTCGTACCACGACCGCCCTCCGGTGGCTCTCGATGCCGCGGTCACGTTCGCGCCCGTCGGATACGTCGTCGTGGAGGCGCTGAAGTCGGTGGCGCGGGGTGGCGTCGTTGCAATCAATGCCATCCACCTCGATCGGATCCCGGAATTCGGCTATGACCTGTTGTGGGGAGAACGACAGATCAGAAGCGTCGCCAACTTCACCAGAAGCGACGCCGCCGAGTTCCTCCAACTCGCTGCGGAGATACCCATCTCGACCGTGCCGGACGTCTACCCGCTCGCCGATGCGAACCTGGCGCTGATCCGGCTGAAGGAAGGATTGGTCTCGGGGGCAGCGGTGCTCGTCACCGAATAGGAGATCGGTAGGC
>CAZONX010000038.1:0-17220 GCA_964581295.1 uncultured Acidimicrobiaceae bacterium | reverse complement strand
GCCGTTGCCAGTCGTCCCGTATTGCAATGGGTCATGATGGTCGTGAGACCAGCGAGCTCTGCCCTGCCAGCTTCGCCGATCCGAATACAAGCGTCACGATCCTCGTCGATGATCTTCAGGGCTTCGGTCACCGCGAGAGCCCGGATCTCCGTAGGCGTTTTGCCGGTCGAGGCGACATCACGGACACGGTCGACCGCCCACTGCAGGTTCACGGCGGTGGGCCGGGCTGAGCCGATGACGGCTGCAAGTTCGGCGAGGGCCGTCCGCGCGCTGGAGGAGTCGCGCGGACGGCGCTCGTCGAGACCGACGACGAGGCCGAGGGCGCCGCATGCCCCAATGGCTGGGGCGCCGCGGACGGCCAATCGGTAAATGGCGTCCACAACGTCGTCGACAGTGGCGAGTTCGAGGATGGTCAACTCGCCGGGGAGCTTCGTCTGATCGATGATCTCGATTCGATCACCAGTCCACGCCACCGAGGGCCGGAGCGCGTCAAGGTTGAGTGTCGGCATCAAATCTCCGAGTCGGGCTTGCGGACTCCATCGCGAGCCACGGCGGTGACCGTGTCGTCGAACACCTGGTTCGACGCCGCGACGGTGGCGAGTTCGTTTCGGTCCTTGATCCACACGGCGGCCGTTCTCAGCACGATCGCGGCAGCCTTGATGTGCTCGTCCGGCGGCAGTGTCTCGATATCCGAGACCTTCGCCAGACCAATCACACGCCGGTTCGCCTTGCATCCGCCGAAGCCGATCGCGTCCTTCTGGATCTGGGCCAGCCATGATTCGAGGAATGCCTCGGTCCACGTCTCATCAGGCCGCGTGGCCCACAGGCGCCGCATCTCTGCCTCGAACGCATCCCAGGTCTCCTGAGCGATGCCGGCAAGCCATTCCTTGAACTCGGCGGGCCGACCGAGGACCTCGGCCCTGGCCCTGGCAGCGAGGTAGTTGCCGAAGAGCGCGCCGAGGTCGAATCCGACCGGCCCGTAGTACGCGAACTCAGGATCGATCACCCTGGCATCGCCGCTGCCATCGTCCTTGGTCATGACCATCACGGATCCGGTGTGGAGATCCGCATGGATCAAGGCTTCGGCGGCCGTCATGAACTTGTACTTCATCATCCCGACTTCGGCCCGAAGGCGCTCGTCGGAACGCAGCGCGGCCACTTCGGGAGCGACCTCATCGACGAAGCTGTTGTTGTCGTGCTCGATATACGGCTCGGTGAAGACGAGATCCTCAGTGATGCGGCACAACTCGGGGTTGACCGCCTCCACCATGCGATCCTTGGCCTCCATCTGATCGAGTGCGAACACCGACGTGGTGAAGGCGAGGTTCGCGACGTACTCGCCCACCATGGCGCCGACACCGCGATGGATGAACCCGTCGTTGAGCTTGCCGCGCCAGATCTCCCACCCCATGAGGTTCTCCATCGCGAGCACGTGCTGCTCCTCATCGACGCCGTAGTACGCCGGGATGAGATGCGGCGTCGCGGCCGCTGCGGCCGCGAAGCCGCGGGCTTCGGCGATCACGCGCTCGGGCGTCAACGGCCACGCCTCACCCACCAACCGCACATACGGCAGCGATTGCTTGAGGCAAATGCCGTTTCCGTCGGCGTCGCGGCACACGAACACGAGGTTCAGGTTGCCGTCGCCGACTTCTGCAACCTCGAGGGTCGACGTGTTGACAATGCCCGCCAGATTCGGGTTCGAGTCGATATACGCAGGAACCGTCTCCGCGGTCAGGATCTCGTAGTCAATTGCCATCATCGGTCTCCCGTCTACGTGCTTTCCGGATCGAGGGCGTGGCTGCCCAGTGCGGTCACTTCCATGTCCATCCACGGGAACAGCGGCAACGAACTGAGCACCTCGTGGAGCTCATCAGGGCCTTCCACGTCGTACAGGCCGTACACCGCCCGTCGACCCGGGATTCGCCAGATGCGCTGGAGCTTCCCTTCCGCAACGAGCTGGGCACCCCGCTTCCCCTCCGCTGCCTTCACCGAGGCAAGGAGGTCAGGATCGATGTCCGGCGGGATTTCCTGCTCGATGCGTACCAGGAATTCCATGGATTCAGACCTTGTTCGGCGGAGCCGCTACCAGGTCGAGCGCGTCCTTCGGAGCAGCGTCCTCGTGGATGACGGCGCGCAGCGCCTTGGCCATCCCGACCGGGTCGTAGTGCTGCCAGATATTGCGACCGAGGTTCACGCCAACGGCACCCTTGTCGATTCCGTCACGGACGAACGTCAGCACCTCGAGCGCATCATCGGTCTTCGGGCCGCCTGCGATGACGACGGGGACCGGGCACGTGCTCGTGATCTTGTCGAAGTCCTCGCAGTAGTAGGTCTTGACGACCCGAGCGCCGAGCTCGGCGGCGATGCGACTGGCGAGGGCGAGATACCGGGAGTCGCGCTTCTCGAGTTCCTTGCCGACCGCGGTGACGGCCATCACCGGGATGCCGTAGCGCTCGTACTCGTTCACAGCCATCGCGAGGTTGTTCAGCGTCTGCGTCTCGTAGCTGGAGCCGACGAACACCGAGATGCCAATGGCTGCCGCGTCGAGGCGAATGGCCTCTTCCGCGGACACGAGGAGACGCTCGTTCTCGAGCGTGCCGCCAACGATGCTGGGGCCGCCGCTCGCACGCAGAATGACGTTCGGTGTGGACTCGGCAGGAATCGCCGAACGAAGCACGCCGCGCGTCACGAAGAGCGCGTCGGCGATCGGTGTCAGATCGGCAACCGTCTCACCGGGACGCTCGAGGCTGCGGGTTGGGCCCAAGAAGTAGCCATGGTCGATGGCGAGGAAGAACGCCTTGCCGGTCGACGGCGGGATCAACCTCGCCATTCTGCTTTGCATACCCCAGTCCATGATTCCGTCCCTTCTCTCGCTTGGAGATCGTTTCGTCTTTGACTTCCGTAGGTTCTGCACATCTGTGCATCACTTGCAATTTCGTGCACGAGGCTATCACCGTGTGCCCCACCCCGCAAGGCGAGTTGGCGCCGCCGCGCGTCAAATCACCCGGTCGTTTCCTCCATCGATGGGGATGTGGACCCCCGTGACCGTCGAGAACGTATCGCCGAGGGTGGTCGCGACCACGCTGGCAACGTCGGCGCTCGTGATCTCGGTGCTCAGCAGGTTTCTCCGCTTGTACTCCTCGATGCTCATCCCGTAGCGGGCCGCCCGTTCGGCGAGCAACTCGTCGGTCCATAGCGCGGTGTCGAACACCGCGTCCGGGTGGACTGAGTTCACCCGAATGCCGTCCGGCGCCCATTCGAGCGCGGCGACTCGTGCGATCTGATTGGCCGCAGCCTTCGACGCCGAATACGCCGAGGCCCCCGGGCCGGGAGCTGCGACGTTCTTGGATCCGATGACTGCGACACGACCGCCGCTCGGGGCGAGGAGCAGCTGCGGGTGCACCAGCGACAGGAGCTGCACGAAGCTGTCGACGTTCACCGACATCGCTCTTCTCCACGCCGCCGGATCGTGGTCGGCAATCGGCGACGATTCCGGGAACAACCCTGCCGAGGCGACCAGCATGTCGACACCGCCAAACCGCTCAACAGCGAAGTCGAGGGCGTTCGATGTCGCCTCCAACGACGTGAGATCGCACGGAATACCGAGATATGCAGCTACGTCCGACGTGTCGACAACGGACGGACTGATGTCGAGACCGACTACGGCGGCTCCCCGAGAGAGAAGGTCCAGAGCGCAGGCTCTCCCGATTCCCGATGCGGCGCCGGTCACCACGGCGACCTCACCCGTGAACTCACCGGTCGTCGCAACAAGGTCGAGCTTCGCCTGCTCCAACTCCCAGTACTCGAGGTCGAAGAAGTCCTCCGCAGGCAGTGCGGTGTAGCCCCCGAGGCGAGTCGCCTGTTCGATGACCCAGATAGTGCGCCGATAGATGTCGCGTGCAGTGTCCGCGGCGCCGACGTCTGGTCCGGCCGTCAGCATGCCGAACTCACGATCGAAGACGACCCGGGGAGCGGGATCAAGCATCCGCACTTCACCGACACGTACCCGGTTGTCCTCGAAATAGGTCCGGTAGTCCTGAGCGAATCGTTCCACATCACGACCGAACATCGGAACCGTCTTCGTCCAGATGACGTGGTCCGGTGTCGCCGGGCCCTGTGACGCGAGCCGCTCGAGATCCTCCGAGCGGCTGAACGCCCAACTCTCGTGGTCGGTGTGGCGGCTCATGATGAAAGGCCGGCCGGCAGCGCGTGAGATTGCGAGTCTCAGCGATGCGAGGGCGGTTCGATCGGCACTGGGGGGAGCGCCGACCGAACCGAGAGGTGCCTCGCGTCCTGACGCGTCGTCGAGGTAGTCCTCGGCCTCGGTCACGAGGTCGATCATGCGGTCGTATGCCTGCTTCGGACTCGACCCGAACGTGAAGAGGCCATGATTCATGAGCACGACGCCAACGGTGTCGTCCGTCAAGTGCTGTTCCAGCTCGACAGCTGCGGCTCGCCCAACGCGGAAGCCGGACCGTGCATAGGGAACCACCACGACCCGGTCGCCGTACAACGCCTCGACCCGCTCCCGCCCGTCTGCCGTGTTGGCGATTGCGAGCAGCGCGTCGGAGTGCGTATGCAGGACGGCGCGTGCCGGCAGCACCGCGTGAATGATCGCCTCGACCGAGGGAGTCGACGCCGATGCGTCGAGCAGCGCGGTGCGCAACTCGTTCGCCATGTCGGTGTCGGAGAGGGTTTCGAGCTGCGCAAGCCGCCGAAGTGCGTCAAGGCGAACGGGTGCGAATCCGGGGGCTTCGATGTCGGCAAGGTCCCAGCCACTGGCTTTGACCCAGAGAGCGACCACATCTTCGCCGAACACGTCGGTCTCGGTGCGCTTGATCGAGCTGTTGCCACCACCGTGCAGGACGAGAGCGGGCTCGGAGCCGAGCAGTCTCGATGCGTACACGCATTCCGCCAGCGGCCCATCGAACGCCGCCGCCTCGTTGTCGCTCCAGCGGTTCTTCACAATGCCCCCGTTTCGTCGGTCAGATCTAGATGTCCATCAGTCGGCCACGGCCGACGCAAACTCGGGATACAGCGCCACAATGGCGGACTCACTTGCTTCGCAGATGCCCCGCTCGGTGATGATCCCCGTCACGAGCCTGGCCGGGGTCACGTCGAACGCGAAGTTCGCGGCATCGGTTCCGGGAGCAGCGAGCCGCGGCTCGATCTGCTGTCCCTCGAACCATGCCGTGACATTCGTGACCTCGGTCGGATCGCGTTGCTCGATTGGGATGTCGGCGACGCCGTCTCGACTTGTCGGATCGAAGGTGCTCGACGGCAGCGCCGCATAGAACGGGATCCCGTTGTCACGCGCCGCAACGGCCTTCATGTAGGTGCCGATCTTGTTGGCAACATCACCGTTGACGGTCGTCCGGTCGCTACCGACGATCACCATGTCGACCAGGCCGTGCTGCATCAGGTGACCGGAGCTGTTGTCGGCGATCAGCGTGTGCGGGACCCCGGCCTGACCGAGCTCCCACGCGGTGAGACGGGCACCCTGGTTGCGTGGACGGGTCTCGCTCACCCACACGTGGATCGGGATCCCGGCAGCGTGCGCGGCATACATCGGGGCGGTCGCGGTCCCGTGGGAGACGAACGCCAGCCATCCGGCGTTGCAGTGGGTCATGATGTTGACGGTGGTAGCGGTGCGCTCGTGGATCTCGCGGACGACGTCGAGCCCGTACTGCCCGATTGAGGCGCAGTAGGCGATGTCTTCGTCTGCAATCTCATCCGCGACTTCACGCGCGCGTCGCACCCGCTGTTCACCTTCGCCGATTCCCGCGAGCTCGCGGAGCTGGCGTTGCACGGCCCACGTGAGGTTCACGGCCGTCGGGCGACTTGCCTCGAGCATGGCGCCAGCAATCTGCAACTGTTCTTCGGCGTCGGCGCCGGTCAGCGCTCTGCCTTCGAGCGCTGCGAGGTACATTCCATAGCCAGCCGCTACGCCGATGCAACCGGCGCCTCGAACCACCATGTCGGCGATCGCAACCGTCATCTCGGCCGCCGTGCGGATCGGCACTTCGACATACTCGAACGGGATCAGCCGCTGTTCGATGACGAGAACGGTTTCCTGATTCGACGGGTCGAGCCAGACGGTGCGCGATGAAGTCGTCGCGTCGTCGCTCATATGGGAACTGCTGCGACATGGCGCTGCTTGCGCCGCGAGAGCGTGAACGAGAAGATGAGCGCCACGACGAGCACGAGCCCCTTCACGACGTCCTGCCAGTAGTACGGGAAGTTCATCATCGTGGTGCCGGTCAGCAAGATGCCGATCAACAGCGCACCGAGCGTGGTACCGAGCGCGTTCGGCTTGTTCGCACCAAGAACTGAGTAGCCGACCAGGGCCACCGCCACGGCATCGAGCAACAGGGAGTTACCCGCAGAAATATCACCCTGGCGTATTCGGGAGGCGAGGATCAATCCGGCGATCGAGGCAAAGACGCCGGAGATGATGTAGGCGAGCGCCTTGTATCGACCCACGCGAGCACCGGCGAGACGGGCCGCCTCCGGGTTCGTGCCGACGGCGTACATGATCCTGCCCCACTTCGTCCTCGAGAGGAAGAACCACGTTGCGATGGCGAGCACCACCCACATGATCACGGGATAGGGGATCGGGCCGAGCGAGCCCTTGTTGATCTCGATGAATCCCTCGGTGAACTTGCCGGGTGCAACCGAGCCGTCACGAAGGATCAGGCCGGAAGAGACCGACTGGCCGTCCACCGGGACGAGTTTCAGACCTTGTATCAAGAACATGGTGGCGAGGGTCGCAAGCAAGTCGGGGATCTTGAGCGCAACAATCAGGAACGCGTTGAAGAGGCCGATCAACGCGCCTGCTCCGAGTACCGCCAAGACTGCCACCGGACCGGTTTGGGCGTAGATGACCATCGTCATCGCGGCGACGGTCACAGCCATGCCTGCCGTAGCCCCGACCGAGAGGTCGAGGCCGCCGACCACCATCGTGAATGTGATGCCGAGACCGGCAATCGCAACGACCGACGTGAATTTCAGCATCGAGAACATCGTCGACGACATCCGGAACGATGGAAGCGTCACGAGGAAGAACACGAAGAAGAACACCGTGATCACGATGAACCCGTACTTCACCACCCAATCGCGCCAATCCATCTTCGGTCTCTCGACGACGAGCGCCGGCGAAGGCTCGCCCGGAGGGGCAGTGTCCTCCCCGGACAGTGGCTGCTTGATACTCACTTGGTCGCCTCCGAAAGTTTCTCGAGGATCTCTTCTTCACTGGTTTCTGTTAGGTATGCGTCGTGGCGCAGATTGCCGTCCGCGAGCACGATGACCCGGTCGGAGACCTGCATGATCTCGCCAAGGTCGGTTGACATCACGATGACCGCCGACCCGGCAGCAGCGACTTCGCGCGTCTTCTCCGCGAGATCATGGCGCGCTCCGACATCGACGCCCTGGAACGGCTCGTCGAGGATCATCACGGTGGGCTGCTTGCGTAGCCAGCGGCCGACAACAACCTTCTGTTGGTTGCCGCCGGAAAGCGAGATGACCGGGTCGTCCTCTGACTGAGCGACCACTCCGAAGTCCTTGATCACCGACGCGCCGACTGTGTCCTCTGCTTTGTTGTTGAGGAGTCCAAATCGAGAGACGTCACCGAGGAACGGGAACGTGGAGATTGCGGTGATGCTCCAGTCCTTGATGATCGTCTTTGCCGCGCGGTCTTCGGGAACCATGTAGACGTCGTCGTCGATCGCATCGGCGGGAGCCTTCGGGCTGAAGGGTTTGCCCTTGAGCGTCATCGATCCAGCCTTGAACGGCTCAGCGCCGAAGATGCCTTGGCCGAGTTCGCGCTGACCCGATCCGAGCAGGCCGAAGACGCCGGTCACTTCGCCAGCCCTGATTCCGAGGTCGAACGTGGACGCTTTCGGCAGGACGCGCACACCGCTGAGTTGGAGCACGGTCTCGGTGCCACGAAGCTCGCCGGTGCGGTCGTGGGGATCTTCCTCGGCTTCCCCGAGCATGGCGTGGAGCGCGTCGGCCCAATCGATCGGCGGAACGTGATCGCTGCGGATGGCACCGTCGCGCAGGACCAGCAGTCGGTCGGCGATCTGTTCGATCTCGCCCAACCGGTGAGAAACGTAGAGGATGGCAACGCCGTCGTCTCGAAGCCGGCGGATGACATCGAATAGCCGCTCGGCTTCGGTCTGTGACAGCGCGGATGTTGGCTCGTCGAGGATGAGCAACTTGGGCTCGTGGACGAGGGCACGAGCGAGGAGTATCAGCTGCTGATCGGCGATCGGCAGGTCGTACACATCGCTGCGCAGGACCTCGTCCGACCAGTTCAAATCGAGCACCGCCGCTACCTTTCGCGCACGCGGCACGAGGCCACGGAGCGATTGTGAACGTGGTACTTCGTTGTTGACGATGTCGTCGAAGAGGAGGTTCTCAGCCACGCTGAGGCCGGGGACGACACCGTCGGAAATCTTCTGATGAACGGCCTCGATGCCGTGCTTGCGCGCGGTCATCGGGTGATCGATGACTACGGCGGCACCACCGATATCGATGGTGCCGCCGTAACCGTTGTACACGCCGGAGAGAACCTTGATGAGGGTCGACTTGCCGGCGCCGTTCGCACCGAGCATCGCCGTTACCTTGCCGGATTCGAGTTCGAGGTCGATGCCATTCAGCACCTCATTGGCGCCGAACGCCATGGTGATGCCTCGCATCTCGATCACGGTGGTCATCAACTGCTCTCCCTGGTTTCCTACTCGTTCGTTCGTCTAGAACTCGATCGACGGGATCCACTCGACCGACTGCACCTCGGTGAGGTTCAGCGCTGGGAGTGCCGAACGCAGCTCCACCATGTTGGTGATGCTGTTTTCGACCAGGAACGCCTGGGTCACGAGAACACCGGGGAAGTCAACGAGACGGTCGGTCTGCTGACCGGCCAGCTCGAGCGCCATGGTCCGCGCAACGGCGGCACCGATCGCGTTCGGGTCGGTCGTCGCGGTCGCCTTCCACGGGCTGCCCTCTTCGGTCATGACCTCGATGTCGGCATTCGAGATGTCGATTCCATATGCCCATACGTCCGCTTCCAGGTTGTTTTCATAGATGGCGGCGACGGTGCCCTTGGTCAACTCGTCATACGGAGCGAAGATCGCACGAACGTCCGGGTTGGCCTTGAGGGCCGCATCGACGAGCTGGGCATTGTCGGTTGCGACGGCATTGGTGAACTCGCCGACGAAGAACTCCTGGGCCCACGGGGAGTCCACGAGGTACTCGTCCCAGACCACGTGACGACGGTCGAGCGGAGCAATACCGAGGACGTTGACGTAGCCAACGTTCTGGTCTCCACCGATGTCTTCGAGCATCTGCCCGAGGGACAGGTCGGCAAGGCTGGCATCCGACTGCTGCGTCTGAACGGCCGCTGGGGCACAGTCCTGGACGGCGATGTCGTAGATCACGACCGGGATGCCTGCGTCGATGGCGTCGTTGATGAGCGGGCACATCGTGTCGGTCTGCCCGTGGTCAACGATGATTCCGTCTACGCCGGAGCCGATGGCGGTCTCCATGTCGGTGGCTTGCTTGCCGTTGTCGGCCTGCGCGTCATACCACTGGTACTCAACGCCGATGGCGTCGAGCTGCTGCTTCGCGCCGTTGGTCCACTGCTGGAAATAGTCGCCTGCGCCGCTGTTCTGAACGACAGCAATCTTCACCGGCTCGTCGCCATCGAAGGGTGCGGGAGCCGCCGAGGCCGGTGCTTCCGTCGTTGCGACATCGGCAGCGGTCGTCGTGGTCGTGTCGTCGCCATCATCGGAGTCTTGTGAACATCCCGTAGCGACCATTGCAAGGCTCAGCAGGATCGCAAGAAACAGGATCCCCTTCCGCCTCAATAGGGTCATCATCTCGAATTCCTCCTTGTCGTGGTGACGGAGGCAACCGGTCGGAGATGCATGCGGCGTCAACCCAGGTGACGTCGCTGCGGTTCTTCGCCAGTCACACCATGAAGCTCCATTCGGGGCTCGTCGTCGCCAATATCGGTCATCTGCACGAATGTGCAGCATTGCACAGGCGTGCACATTACTACCCACTGATTTGGGTCGTCAACTCACGGCGCAGACGCGAGCCGGCGGTGTCGACGTCCAATCGGCGCACCGTAGGTGAGCGAACGCCTCCGTTCGGTTCACAGGATTCGCCGGGACCGTCAGGCGGCCGGCAGCCGGAACGCGACGCGTCCACCGGGGCCGGGCTCGGCCCAGATCGAACCGCCCATGGCCTCGACGAAGCCTCGTGCGATTGCGAGGCCGAGGCCGGCGCCACCGGTCGAACGTTCTCTCGAGGGATCGTCACGCGTGAACTGGTCGAATGCTTGGTCGATGAACGCTCGGTCGAATCCGGGGCCGGCGTCGGTCACGCTCACCACAGCCCCTTGATCCTCCCCCACCTCCACGACAACGCTCGATCCAGCGGGAGCAAACCGAACTGCATTGTCGATCAGATTGCGCACGACGCGGCCGATAGCGTTCGGATCACCGATCGCGGAAACACGGTGGTCGGCATCGAGTGCGACATGCACGTTGGCAGCGGACGCTACTGGGGCCATCACCTCGATCGCCTCGTCCACCGCCTCGGTGACATCGATCGGGACATGCTCGATCTCGATCGAAGCTGCCTCGAGACGGGAGAGCAGGAACAGATCGTCGACGAGCGAACTCAACACCGCAACATCTCGATCCATGGATTCGAGGTAGCGCTGCGGATCGGGCGCGATGCCGTCTTCGAGCGCTTCAACCGCGGCACGCAGGGAGGCGAGCGGGGTTCGCAGATCGTGGCCGATCGCCGCCAAGAACCGTCGGCGTGCAGCTTCCTCCGCGAATCGTTCCTCGTCTCGCTGTTCGAGCCCGGCAGCCATCTTGTCGAACGCCGCTGCCACCGTGCCGACCTCGTCGGAGCGTTCGACACCCGTGCGAGCGCTGAGATCGCCGTCCTGAAGCTGCTGGGCAGCCGCCGCCGTCGATTCGAGATCCCGGGCGAGATCGCCGCTCACCGAGACGGAGAACGCGACCACGGTGGCCACGGCGAACACAAGCACCACCATGAGCAGATTCAGGTCGTGCTGCGAGAGGAACATCTGCTGCGCAGCGATGGCAATTGCCACCGCTGCAATGGCGAGCCCGGCGAAGCCCACGATCATCACGCTACGACGAATCGATGTCGACCGACGGCCGCCCCAGCGCATGACCACCGCCAATCCGACCGCAAGCACGGCCACCGCGACGAAGATCAGCGCGAGAAGCACCCGGTCGGACGCCGTCGGCTGCATCGATACCTCGAACACGATGAGGCCGACGAGCACCGCCCCGAGAATCCACACCACACCCCTCATGGCTCGAACCGATATCCGACGCCCCAAACCGTGGCGATCCACCGCGGCTCATTCGGGTCACGTTCGATCTTGCGACGGATGCGGCGGATGTGGACCGTCACCGTGGATGCATCCTGCCACTCGGCCGACGATGCCCATACCTGCTCGAGGAGTTGGCCACGGGAGTAGACCTGCTTCGGTGTTGCGGCCATGAAGGCGAGCAACTCGAACTCCCTTGCAGTGAGGTCGACCGACGCTCCGTCGACGCGAACCTCTCGGCTCTTCTCGTCGATCTCGAGACCGTCAAATGCCAGCGTCCGATCGACAACGGGTTTCTCGGTCTTCCCTGCTCGCCGCAGGATCGTTCGCACACGTGCGGCGAGCTCGCGCGGCGAGAACGGCTTGACGACGTAGTCGTCGGCGCCCAGTTCCAAACCGAGCACACGATCGGTCTCATCGGTGCGCGCCGTCAACAGGATCACGGGGAT
This sequence comes from uncultured Acidimicrobiaceae bacterium, assembly GCA_964581295.1. Taxonomy (GTDB): domain Bacteria; phylum Actinomycetota; class Acidimicrobiia; order Spongiisociales; family UBA5794; genus JAHEEL01. The sequence goes on along the minus strand of CAZONX010000038.1, from coordinate 5,394 downwards.
ATCGGCTCGCTTGCGCAGGCTGGCGAGAATGCTGAAGCCATCGATCTCGGGAAGCATCACGTCGAGCACGATCAGGTCGGGATGTTCGGTCTCGATCAGATCGATGGCGGCCCGACCGGCCGATGCCTCCAGCGTTGCGTATCCCTCGCGTTCGAGGTACCGACACACAACTTCGCGGACGATGTCTTCATCGTCGACGACGAGCACGGTGGCGGCAGTTCCCTCCATCTGAAGCATCGTACGAGACCCGCGGCCGGAGAGCAGCGTTCGGCGTCGAGTTCAGGGATTGTTCAGAAGAGAGTCGCCAGTCGCCAGTCGCCAGTCGCCAGTGAGAAGCAAGACAGAAGCAGGGTCTGGTCTTGATACTTGCTGCTCAGTACGCGATCGGGCCCCGCAGGGGGGTGCGGGGCCCGATCGTCTCGTCGCCTACCTAGCCGGTAGGGCGGTGAATGTGGCCTAGCCGACTGGTACGAGGTCCTTCTTCGACTCCGGCTCGGTGGCATCGGGCTTCGTAGCCTTCTCTTCCTTCGTTGCCCATACGAGTCCGAGACCGGCCACGAGGACGGTCAGACCGATGGCTGCAAGTGTTCCAGCGATCGCCAGACCGAGCTGCAGGGCCGAGTGTGTGACCGTTCCGACGCCGAGTTCGGCGATCAATGCGTGCGCCGTTCCGTTCCACGCCTGGTCACGAGCCGGACCCTCGATCGGATTCATCCGATCGAAATCGGTCCAGTACATGCCGTTGACGTCGAATTCGTACACTCCGGCGGCGAACGTCTCACCGTTGTACTCGGTGTCCTCTTCGAGCACCACCGTCTGGGTCCCGTGGAGGGTGTGGTAGGTGATCGTCGCCATCTGGAACATGTACTCGCTGCCGGTATTCACCAAAGGATCATTCGGATCGAGATCCGCGTCCTTGACCGGGTATCCCCAGTCCTCGGTCAAGAGCACCATGATCGCGTCGGCACCTTCGGTGGTGCCGCGATCGACGAGTTGCCCATCTTCGTTGTAGCTGAGCGTGACGTTCTGTGCTTCGCTGAACGATTGCAGCGAGCCGTATCCGTCCTGGACCTGGGTGTAGGCCACTCCACCCGAGATCACGAAGAGGACCCCGATTACTGAAAGGACGATTCCGAGTGTTCGGAGTCGCTTTGCCATGTCTGCCTCCTAGCGGCTGTTCGTGAATGAGTTCACAATGGACAAGTTCATCGCATTTCGACGATAAACGATAGGGCCATCAGACCCAATGGCTCGATGGCCTTCGACCCCATCTCGTTCACCGTATGAGCGTTCATCGACGATGAACGGTCTTTCGGCCCCGATCCACGCACGTCAAGGCTTGGTACGCTCGCCGCCATGGAGCTCAAACCGCCCCCGGCCTGTCTCGACGACGACCCCCCGGTCGATCCGACACCGCTCACCGGCGCCGAGATGGCGGCAATCGCCAAGGCAATGGGTCATCCGGCCCGGATGGAGATCGTGGAGTACTTCACCGAGTGCCGACCGCACACGGTCGGAGAGATCGCCGACCACCTCGGGTTGGCGCAGTCGACGGTATCCGAGCACCTGCGGATCCTTCGCTCGGCCGAGATCCTCCGCACCGAAGAGGACGGTCCGCGCACCTGGCACTGCCTCAATCGTGTGGTCCTGAAACGGTTCGCCCGCGACACACAGGCGCTGACGGTCCGGATCGATCGGTAAGCGGCAGTCGGCAGTCGGCAGCAAGTAGCAAGTAGCAAGTAGCAAGACAGAAGCCGGGTTCGGTCTCTCTGCTTCCTACTTGTGTCTTGCTACCGGTGCTTCGCTTCTTGCTCCTTGGACTTCGATCGAGGTCTGCGGAGAGCGGTGGGGTTGGCAGCTGCGAGGTCCGCAACGACCTCAGCGGTGCACATCAGGGTGACGCACGCCATCGTCCAGGATGCCGGGAGCCCGGGTATCAGGCCGATTGCTAGCACGAACGGGATCCCGACCAAGCGGTTCCTGATTGCCGCGCGTCGCAGGTGATCGTGTCCGTCGCGGATCGATGCGAACTGGATCGCGGCCATCGATGCAAGGGCAAACGCAACCGACGTGACGAGGAGCCAGCGAGCGGCCGTGGGATAGCCATGCCCGTGGTCGGCTCCCACGATGGCGAGTTCGATGGACACACCAAATGTCGCCAAAGCAGCGGCGAGGGGCAGGTGGCCGTAGATCCAGACGGTGGGACGCCAGTTCTTCCCCTCCCCCCGGCGTCGCACGACGAAACCGTCGAGGTTCTCGAAATTGATCCACCACAGACATGTCGCTGCACCGAGGCCGAACACGCCAACGACCGTCGTGGAAACCTGCCACGACACATGACTCAATCCGACGGTGACGGCGACGATCGACTCTCCCAGCACGAGGATCGTGAAGAGCCCGAATCGCTCGGGCAGATGGGAGACATCGAGTGGCGCCGCCGCCTGGATCTTGCGCACGGCATACGGCGTCGCGAGGTCGATAGCGAATGCGACCGCCCAGATCCAGAAGCGCGCAGGTGCCGGAGTGACAATTGAGATCAGCCATAGCGCCGACGCCGCCCCGAACCCGATGAGATAGCCACGGACGAGCTCGCGGGTCTCCGGGACATGCCGATAGGCACGGGCGTACAGCAGCAGGAGCACCACCCTGGCCAACGTGTATCCAAGGGCGAACGCCTGCGTCGATCCGGCATCCCCCAGCGAGAGCGAAACGGCAATGACCGCCACCGCCACCATCTGTGCACCCGCGAGAAGCCGATAGACCAGATCGTCAGTGTCGTAGCGATCGGCGTAGAACGTGTGGCTTGCCCACAGCCACCACACCAATGCGAAGTAGGCAAGGTACGACACGACGCCGGTCCACGACGTGTCGTGGACGATGCGCGTCCCCATGATTGCGACCGCCGCCACAAACACGAGGTCGTAGAAGAGCTCGAGCCAAGTTGCGGTGCGCTCCGACTCTTCGATTGTTCGAAGTCGCGGCGGCGTGAGCGCGGCCAGCTTCACAGTCGCACCTGGAGCCCGGGCACGGCGACTCGCACATCTGGGAATCGCCGTTTGGCTGATTCCACGATCATGTCGACATCATCATCCGTGGATCGCGTGTCCAGGCTGGTCAGGATCAAGGAGGTGGCGCCAGCGGCTTGCGCTGCGTCGATGGCGCCTTCCCAGGTCGAGTGGCCCCAGCCTTTGCGAGGCGCCAACTCGGCCGGTAGATATTGCGCGTCGTGGATGAGCGTGTCGACTCCACGGATCGCATCCGCGATCGACCGGTCTCGTCCCGTTCCCGCTTCGTGGTCCGTCACAATCGCGATGCTTGTGGTCGGCCCGTCGATCCGGTAGCCGACGGCCCCTTGCGGATGCTCGACCTCAAATGGTGTGACGCTCATACCCGAGACCTCGGTCGATCGAGCGATGGTCTCGAAGCGGACTCCCGGCGCTTCAGCCAGCGACACCGGGAACCACGGAGGCGTGATCACCCCGGTCAGCGCACGGCGCGGACCCCCAGGGCCGTGCAGAACCACGTCAGCGTCGTCCGCCCAGAGAGCCTCGAACATGGAGAGGCCCTGGATGTGGTCCCAGTGATAGTGGGTGAGGAACACGTCGAGAGTGCCAGCGAGTTGCAACCCATGGGCTCGGTAGGACAGCATCCCCGTACCGGCATCGATGAAGGCGAAAACCTGGCGCCCGACGGCGAGGGCAAACGACGTCGTATTGCCGCCGTACCGAGCGAATTCCGCTCCGGAGACGGCAATCGAACCACGGCTGCCGAGCACTACAAGTCGTGTGTCTTCAACCACCCCTCCGCCTCTCTCCCGATCGACCCTGAGCGTAGCGAACCACCTGCACAGCGGGAGGATCGGCCGTCGGATAGGATCGACGCAATGGCGACGAACGGGTCCGAGTGAGGAAACCGGTGATTCTGGCGGTCGACGACGACCCGCAGGTGCTCGCGGCCGTCCGTCGCGACCTCCGCGCACATTATGGGTCCGAGTATCAGGTGATTGCCGCGACATCTGGCGCCGAGGGGCTGGAAGCCGTTCGGGATCTCAGCGATCAATCGAGAACCGTCGCCGCGTTCGTGGTTGACCAGCGAATGCCGGAGATGACAGGCACGGAGTTCCTGATGGCAGCGCAGGAGACGTTTCCAGAGGCGAAGCGACTTCTCCTCACTGCCTACGCCGACACCGAAGCCGCCATCCAAGCAATCAACGACGTTGGCCTCGACCACTATCTCCTGAAGCCATGGAACCCGCCAGAAGAGCGGCTCTACCCCATCCTTGACGATGTCCTCGAAGACTGGCTGGCGAACGCCGAGATTCCATTCGATGGGATCCGCGTGCTCGGTACCACCTGGTCGCCCACGACATATGAGACCAAGGCGTTCCTCGCACGCAACGAGGTGCCGTACCTCTTCCTCGATATCGAACGGGACGACACGGCGGCGCGGACTGCCGCCTCAGCAACTGCTACGGGAGGCGAGCTCCCAGTCGTGATCCTTCCAGATGCTCGAACCCTCCTCAATCCGTCGAAGGCCGATCTGGCCGAGGCAGCGGGCATCCACTCGGTTCCTGCCGCGCCGTTCTACGACCTCGCGATCGTCGGAGGTGGGCCGGCCGGTCTCGCCGCTGCCGTATACGGCGCCTCGGAGGGACTCTCGACCGTGCTTCTCGAACGGGAGGCACCCGGCGGCCAGGCCGGCACGAGCTCTCGTATCGAGAACTACCTTGGATTCCCAAAGGGCATCAGCGGCGCTGATCTCGCACGGCGGGCAATCGCTCAAGCGACTCGCCTCGGCGCAGAATTGACGACACCCGCTGATGTTGCCTCGGTGCGATCTGGCCACACCGCCAAGACAATCGCGCTGACCGACGGAACCGAGCTGAAGTGTCGGGCGCTCGTGATTGCGAGCGGCATGACGGTGCGACGGTTGGACATCCCGGGGTACGCCCAATTCGAGGGCGCTGGCGTGTACTACGGGGCGGCGGCGACCGAGGCGGCAACGTATCGGGATCGCCACGTCTACATCATCGGCGGAGCGAACTCCGCAGGACAAGCCGCGATCATGTTCTCGAAGACATCCTCGAGAGTGACCATGGTGGTGCGGTCGGACGATCTTGGTCGAAAGATGTCTCAGTACCTCGTGGATCAGATCGCGGCCACCGGCAACATCGAGGTGCTCCTCGGTCGGCGTGTCGTCGGGGTGTCTGGCTCGACCCGCGTTGAGGAACTGCGGTTGGAGGATGTAGGGACCGGCGAAGAGGAGACACGTGCGGCGTCGGCGCTCTTCGTGTTCGTCGGAGCCGTGCCGCACTCGTCGTTCCTCAAGGGTGCCGTGGCGATGAACGACCGCGGATTCATCTACACCGGCGCAGATGTGACGACGTTCGCCGGC
>CAZONX010000037.1:0-17342 GCA_964581295.1 uncultured Acidimicrobiaceae bacterium | reverse complement strand
CGCCCCGCCTGGGAGTTACCCAGCATCCTGCCCTGTGGAGTCCGGACTTTCCTCGACCCGAAGGCCGCGGCCGTCTCGCGAACTCGCAAGAAGAACGGTAGTGGAGGCAGACTCGTTCCCGCACCTCTTGTCCGACGCAGGAAGGGTGCCTCGCGATCCGCGAGGCACCCTTCCTGCTACCTGTGTCTTGCTACGAGCTACTACTCAGATGAACATCGTCTGGGCGCCGTCGATGATCTCCATGAAATCACCGACGTTGAGCACGCCGTCGAGATCGTCGATCAGGTCGTCCTCGGTGAGACCGAACATGTCGACCGACATCTTGCAGGCCCAGATGTGACAGCCCATGTCCTGGAGGTGTGCCAGGAACGTTGGGATGTCCGGGATGTCGAGTTCGTCGAGCTGCTTCTTCATCTGCTTAGTCGCCATCGTGGTCATCCCGGGAAAGGGAGCGAGGGCGGCCGGCATGTGGGTGGCAGGGTTGCCGACCGGGGAGAACTTGAGGTTCCCCATGGTCTTCTTGTTGATCATGTCCATGCCCCAGAACGTGAAGAAGAGATGCGTCTCGATCCCTTGCTCCAACGCGCCGCTGGCCATGATGAGGCCGGGGTAGGCCATGTCGAGCGAACCCTTCGAGCAAACGAAAGAGATCTTCCGCTGCTCGTCGTCATCGCCGAAATCGGGGACGATGGGTGTGTCGTTCATATCGGTCCTCTCTAGATGCAGCCCGCAGGCTTCGGAAGGCCGGAGACGTATGACATCTTCCGGGCCGGCTTCTTGGGGAACAGCTGGAAGAGCTGCTTGGTCGGGATTCCACCGACCGCGGTCACGCGGCGCAAGGTCGCGGTCTCGCCCTTCTCCTGGTAGTCCGAGCGGAGGAACGTGATGACCTTCCAGTGGTCATCGTTCAGCTCGGCAATTCCGATGTTGGAGGCGAGCTCCTTCGCCAGGTCGTCGCTCCACTCGTCGTACTCCGTGAGGAAACCCTCGTCGTCGACGTGGATCTCCTGGCCGCTGATGGTCGTTACCGGCATCACGCACCTCCTTCAGGTGACTTGGTTGTTGACTGTTTGTCGAGGATGGCTGCCGCCGTCTCGGTCTCTGTGGCGGAGACAACCTTGAACGTGTTGAGCGCTCTCGCAAGGCCTCTTCTGACCTCCGGGTCGCGGATCTGGCCGGCCAGCGAGATCAACCCCGGCGGCTCCGCCGGCTCGAGTTCTGCCGCCGCTTGCTGGCGCTGAACGGCGTCCAGCATGCGCTTGGCGACGGCAAGCATCTCCGGCTGGGTCAGGTTCTTGACGATGTCGAGCATCTGAACGATGTTCTCGCCGAGAGCGTCGATATCTTCCTTCGAATACGTGGTCACAATCGTGTCCACGATGCCGAGCCCGGCACCGGCGAACTCGAAGTAGCCGCGCTGTTCGAAATCCTCGAGCGTCGTGAGGATCTTCGTGACGGCCTCGCTGGTGAGCGGACCGGCGTCGTCGAGGAAGTCCATCAAGCTCTCGTAGCGAGCCATGCCGTCCTCGATGTTCTTCGTGTTGCGCAGGATGCGCCGCAGGAGCCGCAGCATGTCCTCGGGCTGAACGAAGTCCTGGATCGCCTCGAGTTCGTTGCTCGCGAGCGTCATCGCCTCGCCGGCGATTGGCGCGAGGTCTGAGCGCAACTCATCCCACTGTGCTCTGCGTAGCCGCTGCTCACGAAGCTCCTCGACGAGGAGGTTCATCTGCGCAGCCATCACGTCAATCTTGCGTTCGAGCTCGGCGATGCGGTCGGTGGAAGTGGTCGTCATCGCACCCCCTCGTCGATCTTGCCTGCCATGAGCATCTCGTGGGGGAGTGGGAGCTCCTTGCCGCGCAGCAATATGTTCCAGTAGGTCCACTTGAAGATCATCTTGCCCCAGTGGTTCATCTCGGTCTCGCGCAGCAGCGTGAACGGGCCGATGCCCGGAAGCGGGTATTTGCCCGGGAGCGGCTCGGTGTCGTAGTTGAAGTCGATGAGAAGGCCCTTGCCGTGGCCGCTCTCGATGAAGCAGTTGGCATGCCCATCGAACTCGAGCAGCATCGGCAGACCTTCGATGTACCGAAGGAAGTTCTCGGTGAACACCTCGACGGCGAAGTGGGCCACCGATCCGGCCTTCGAGGTCGGCAGATCGGCCGCGTCGCCAACCGCGAAGATGTTGTCGTACTGCTTGGAGAGGAAGTTGCCGCTGTCGACCGGCACGTAGTTCATCTCGTTGCCGAGCCCGGAGCGGGCGATCACGTCCGCACCCATGTTCAGGGGAATCGTGACTAGCAGGTCGTAGTCGACCTCTCGCTCGTCGTACGAAACGAGCTTCTTCTCGTCCGCATCGACGCGCTCGAGGTAGAAATCCGCCTCGAGGTTCACCTGCTTGTCCTCGAGGAGATTCCCGAGGTGCTTTGCGGCGATCGGCTTCGTGAACGCACCGTCGAGCGGGGTCACATAGGTGAGCTCCACCTTGTCGCGAATGCCCTTCTCCTGGAAATAGGAGTCCGCCAGGAAGATGAACTCCAGCGGAGCAACGGGGCACTTGATGGGCATCTCGACGATATTCAGGACGAGCTTTCCGCCTTCCCAGAACCGCAGTGCGTCGGCGAGGGCCTTCGCACCGTCGAGCGTGTAGAAGTCGTGGATCGTCTTGCCGTATTCGGGGCCTTCGAGACCGGGCGTCTCGTCGGGGCGAATCGACGTGCCGGTGGCGATGACGAGGTAGTCGTAATCGACGATGGCGCCGTCGGCGAGCTTCACTCGCTTGTCTTCCGGCTCGATGAGTTCGATCTCCGCCTCGAGGTAATCCACCCCGGGCGGCACGAAATCGGCCTTCGGCTTCACCACGTCATCCGGTCGGTAGATACCGAACGGAATGAAGAGGAATCCGGGCTGGTAGTAGTGCGTGGGCTCCTGGTCGATCATGGTGATCGTCCACTCGTCACTGCTGAGACGGGGCCGTAGCTTGGCCGCCACCATGGTGCCGGCGGTGCCTGCCCCGAGGATCACCAGTTTCTTCACATTGCGCTCCTTGACTGGTCGCTGGACTGTCGTTGCTGGTCTGAGATGCTGGAAAGGTGCCTGGCGAGAATTGGGATAGCGCGCAGGAGGCGTCGCTGAGCTCGGTGGTCGATTCGATGAATGCTCTCGACATTCTGCTCTACCAGCGCAACCGGTACACGCGATTCCCGGGCAATCGCCTCGATTCCGGCCGGCGACGGGGGCCACTCGTCCGGGGCTACGCCCCCGGAGATGACCATGCCGACGAGTTCGTTTCCGCTTCGGATGAATGCTCTCGTGCACAAGAAGCCGAGGTGGCTCGGGCGAAGGCGCGGCTCGAAGTCGTACTCGCCGCCCAGCGTCTTCCATTCGGCGATGCAGCGATCGAGGGCCGACGCCTCACCGGAGATGGCGGAGAAATAGCCGTTCGGGTTGCTGACCTCGGTGACTGGGTTCCCGTCGATGTCGGTGACCACCACCATCACGTCGTAGAGATCCGCGAAGAGATCGGCCACGTCCTGGGTTGTGGACGGTGGTGTGGACCCGGCGGCTCCGTTCCCGGAACCATTGAGCCACGTGTCGATCTCATCGGCCGGGAAACGCCATTGGCGTCCAACCTTGATGGCGGGAAGTCGGCCGGATTCGGCCATCCGATAGATGGTCGATCGGTCGACGCGGATCAGCTCCTGGACATCGCGAGCCGTGAGGTAGGCAGGTGCCGGTGCGGTGTCCTGGATCATCGTGTGTTGTGTGCATCTGCTGCATGTTCGATCTGCACGGTCTGCATGTTATGCGTGTTGTGCAGATGTCAGACCGACCGCGTAGGGTCGAAAGGCCCGACTTTCGTCCGGTCCGGCCTCGGATTCGCACGCAGCCGCCAACGGTTGGTCGTGGTGCGATGCGACGGCGATCCGGACGGCGAGGCGCGACGCTACGACAGAGCCTCGAGGCGATCGTCGAGGGCAACGATCCATCCGGCGGGGAGATCCCAATGGCGAGATCCGGCCAGCATCCGCTCGAGGTAGTTCTTGGCCGGGGGAAGTTCGGGACCAGGGCTGTCCGGGGCGCGATGGGCCACCACACGGTGGCGGCGACCTCGTCGGTCGATGACGTCGACGCCCACTTGTGACCGTGCCTCGGTGCGTTCGGTTCGGTCGAGATCGGCAATCTCGGACTCCGGGATCTCGAAGACCGCACCCCACACGGTGGCTCCGAGCTCGGTCACGAATGTCGGTAAGCCGCCGTGCCAACCGTTGCCTTCGATGGAGAACGCGAGATCGGAGTCCTCGAGATGTGCGACGAACTGGAAGGCTGCAGACGGCGCTACCGCCAAGAGGTCGTCGGGAGCAATCCGAACGTCGTACGCGAAATAGAGCAGAAGCGCCTCCCCAATGCCTGGAGCCGATTCTAGGTCGGTAGCGCGGGGGAGGGTGACAGATTTGGGGAACCTGCGGGTGGGGTCGCGTCGTCCAACTCCTGTACTGAAGAGGAAGGCTTGAACATGAATACCGCAATCGAATTGAACCCGCTCGACGCCCCGATTCTCGAAGAGCGTCCCTGGGCCGTCTATTCGGCATGCAAGGGCGAGGACGCATCACTGTTCTTCGCGTCAACCCGCGCAGACGAGCGAGCAGCGCTCGCAGTCTGCGATACGTGCACCGTGGCCGATGAATGCCTCGATTTCGCCCTCCAGACTCGCGAGCGCTTCGGAGTGTGGGGATGCACGAACGAGCGCGATCGCCGGAAGATGTTCCGGGCCTAGTTGGGTCAACTTCCCGCTACGTCGATCGCTCCCTGACCACGCTCGCGATGTCAAGTCGGCGAATCGTGCGGATCGCAGGGATCACCGATAGCAACGCGACAAGGAGCATCGCGAGGGAACTGAACACCAAGGTCGTCCAGTTCATGTCGAGTTTGAACGTGAACATGTCCGACGTATACGACTGCATGAACACCGATGCGACCACGTAGCCGACGATCAGGCCGGGGATGATCCCGAGCGCTGTGAGGAGCAGATTCTCGCCGGTGATCAGCGATGCGAGTCGCCGTTGCGACAGGCCATTCGCCCGCATCGTCGCATATTCGCCCTTTCGCTCGGCCACGTTGACAGAGATCGTGTTGAAGATCAGAGCGAACGCCATCACGGCACCGAACGCGAGCATGATGCCGACGAACGCGTAGAAGAAGCCGAGGAACTCCTGGAACATGTCGTAGAGACCGCGAGAATCGATGACGGCGGCGGTGATATCCAGCGCTTCGATGGCGTCGATTACCGTCAACCGATCGGCGTCGTCATCGAAGAGCGCCTTGACGAGCGAAATCGACGGGTCTCGTAGCGTTGCGGCTGAGACCGCCGGGTCAGCCGACGCCAGGGCATCGTCGAGAGCACCTTGCTCCATGTAGATGAATGTTCCGAGCGGCTCTTCGACGAACCCTGCGATCGTTGTCGTCAGCGAGGTCTCGAGCGTCGGGAACGACAACACGACGCTGTCTCCCATCGAAACGCCGATCTCCGACTCGAGTGCCTTGCCCACGAGCACACCGCTGCTCGGCAACCGGCCGTCGGGCGTTTCGAATCCGTGTACCGCCGTATCGGACTGGTAGGCCTCGAGTTGAGAGGCGTAGGTGCCATCTGGGCCCCGTGCCGAGACGGGCACGGCGACGACTGCTTCGGCTGTGCTGACGCCGGTGGTGTCCTCGATGGTCGCAACGGCCGCGTCATCCACCGCAACGGTGAGGAACGCGTTGGCATCCTCGATGGCGATCTCATTGAAGTTACGATCGAGCAGATTCACGACGGTGTCGATCATCCCCCAGGACGCCATCACCAACGTCAAGGCGAGAACCACGCCGATGATCGTCGAGACGCTACGACGTCGATTCCTACCGATATCACGCAGCACCATGAGCCAGCGAATCGGAAGTCGGCGAAGTGGCGGTAGGAGGCGCTCGGCCAGGCTGGGACGCCCGTCCTGAGTGGGAGTGTCTCCCCGCATGGCTTCCGCCGGGCTGAGACGAGAGGCGGCGCGGGTCGGGGCCAGAGCGGCCAGCGCTCCGACGGCGAGGCCGAAGAGAAGGCCGACGATCGGCGTGATCCAGTGGAATTTCGTGACCGTGTCGGGAATGCCGAGCGCCTCGGTGTACAGGCCGGTGATCGCCCATCCCAGGAGCATGCCGATGGCCACGCCCGCTACGGCGCCGACGAGTCCGAGAATCAGTCCGTACGACAGGTAGTGCCGCGTGATCAGGCGGCGCGACACGCCGCTGGCCATGAGTGTCCCGATCTGGGCACGCTGGGAGTAGACCACACGAGTGAGGATGATGAACGTGGCCATCCCCGCGGCCAACAGGAAGAGCGCCGGGAACATGATCGCCATCTGCTCGAAGCCCTGGAGGTCGAGCTTCAGCCCGGCGTTCGACGGCTGTTCGGCCTGCGTCATCACATCGGCGGCGCTGGCCGCTATGGCGGCTTGCTCGACCGCGGCGTCGGTTGTCTCTCGGTCGGCGTCGGCTGCGTAGCGGATCAGGGTCTGCTCGGCGACGGCAGTGGCGGGAACACCGGCCAGCACGTCCTCAGACACGAACGCAACGCCGAACGTACCCGGTGGTGGAAAGAAGTTCTGACGGCTCTCGGCGGGCCAGAGGTACTCGGCCGATATGGCGGTACCGGTCACGACACCTTCGGTCCAACTCGAGCCTGTGAGTACCTCGATGTGGTCGCCGGCGGTCAGCATGAAATAGTCGGCGAGGTGCTGCTCAGCCACCAAACCGGCCGGAGCGTCGCTCGAGAGATACGAGCCGCTCGTCATGTCGACCTCGTTGATCACCGGTTGATGCTCGGGCGGCATCCCGATCAGGCGGCCGTGGAGCACGTCATCGCCGATCCGGAACGGGACGTCGGCGACGCGACGCACCTCAACCGCCTCAACGCCGTCGGTCGCGGCTGCGACCGATGGGAATGTGTCGTCAGCCCCGGTCACCGTGACATCGGCAAACCCCAGCCGATCGTATGTGCCGTTGTAGGACGACTCGAGATTCAAGTAGGCGTCGTAGGAGGCAGCGAACAGCATGACGCCGAGAGCAATCGTCACGAAGACGGCGAAGAACTGCCATCGCTGTCGCCGCATGTCGCGGCGGCGCTTCGTCGAGAGGTAGCTCACCAGTCGAGCTCCTCAGGATCGGCCGGCGACGGATTGGTCTCCTGCGACGTGATGACGCCGTCTCGAAGGCGGATCACACGATCGGCCATCTTCGCCGTCACCGCGTTGTGAGTGACGATCAACACGCTGCGGTCGCCCGCTTTGGTGACCTCGCGGAGGAGTTCGAGGATCGCGATGCCGCTCTCTACGTCGAGCGAACCGGTGGGCTCGTCGCACAGCATGAGTGGTGGGTCCTTCACCAGCCCTCGGGCGATCGAGACTCGCTGCTGTTCGCCCCCGGAGAGCTGGCCGGGAAAGTGGTCCATGCGGTCGGCGAGGCCGACTTGTTCGAGCACCGCTTCGGTGCGCTCGAGGCCGTCGGCGCCGGCGAGTTCGGCAATCAGGGCCACATTCTCCTTGGCGGTCAGCGTTGGGACGAGGTTGTAGAACTGGAAGACGAAGCCGATGGAGTTGAGGCGATAGTCCGTTCGTCCCTTGTCGTCGAGCGCGTTGAGTTCGAGTCCGTCTGCCTCGACCGAGCCCGATGTAGGCGCTTCGAGCGCCCCGATCTGGTTGAGGAGCGTCGTCTTTCCCGATCCGCTCGGACCGAGCAACACCGCGAGTTCGCCCTTCGGGATCTCAAGCGAGATACCGCGCAACGCCCGTACCTCGGTCTCGCCCTCACCGTAGGTCTTGGTGAGGTCGGTGGTCTTCACGGCTGGATGCATGGCGAGGTCTCCCGATTGATAGTCACTGTCATATGATAGTCTCTGTCACAATGAACGAAACCACCATGACGCTCACGGAACGCAAGCGACGCGCCACGATGCTGCGGGTCCAGGATGAGGCGTTCCGCATGGCTTTCGACGACGGCTACGAAACGGTCACCGTCGAGGAGATCGCCGCCGCGGCGCAAGTGTCCGCCTCGACGGTCTATCGGGCGTTCGGAACGAAGGACGGCATCTTCTTGTGGGATGAGCTGGAGTCCCCGACATGGCGGATGCTCGAAGACGAGCTTGCCCGACATGATCCGATCGAAGCAGCGATCGCGGTCGTCGAAGGTATTGGAGTGCTCGACGTGCACCTTCCGGACGTCGAGATTCTGAGGCGGTTCCGGTTTCTGCTCACCGAGCCGACGCTGCGGTTGAGGTTCGCAGATGGATTACGCACCTTCGAGATGGAATTGGCGACACGGTTCGAGGCCGGCGGCGCCGTCAACCGCACAGAGGCCCGCATCATCGCTGCCGCTGCGATTGCCGCGATTGTTGCTGGGATGGACGATTGGGAGGCAGCGAATCCGCCGCGGCCCTTCACCTCGGTGGCCACCGAGGCCGCAGCATCGCTTCGGGCCGTCCTGAACGGGTAGGGTTTCGGGTCATGCCCGACATCACCTGGCCCGCAGTGCTCAATCGACTCATCGAGCGATCCGACCTCACTCGCGACGAGGCGTACCTCGTCATGAGCCGAATCATGGCGGGGGAGGCTTCGGACGCCCAGATCGGGGCATTTCTCGTCGGTCTGCGAGCCAAGGGCGAGACAGCCGATGAGATGGCAGGACTTGTCGACGCGATGGTCGATGCCTCCGTGACAGTTGATGTCGGCGAGCCGGTCGTCGACTCCGTCGGCACCGGCGGTGACCAGTCCGGGACCTTCAACATCTCGACCACCGCAGCGTTCATCGCAGCAGGCGTGGGCGTGAAGGTCGCCAAACACGGCAACCGCGCAGCATCGTCGATGACCGGGTCCGCCGATGTTCTCGAATTCCTCGGTTTCAACCTCGAGATGTCGCCGGAAGACACGGTCGCCATGATTCGCGACATCGGGTTCGGTTTCTTCTTCGCTCCCCGCTACCACCCGGCGATGCGGCACGCCGGTCCCGTGCGCTCGTCACTCGGCATCCGAACCGTATTCAACTTCCTCGGCCCCCTGACGAATCCGGCGGGAGCGAGCCGGCTGTCGGTGGGCACGTCGGATCCGCGCATGGCGAACCTCATGGTCGACGTGCTGGCAAAGCGCGGAGCGGAACGCGCGTTCGTCTTCTATGGCGAGGACGGTCTCGACGAGATCACGACGACCGGACCCTCGTTCATCTACCGACTCCGTGACGGCGAAGTGACGACTGCTGAGTTCACGCCAGAGGACTTCGGCGTGCGCCGCGCCACCCTTGACGACCTCAAGGGCGGATCGGCTGAAGAGAACACCGAAATCCTGCTTGGCATCCTGAATGGTGTTCCCGGACCGAAGCGCGACATTGCGGTGGTCAACGCCGCCCCGGCGATCGTGGTGGCCGGGCTTGCCGACGGATTCGTCGAAGCGGTCGCGCTGGCAGGCGAGGCGATCGATTCCGGGGATGCACTCGCGGTGCTCGATCGGGCACTCGCATTCACGAGGAGCAGGGCGTAGAACCGTCCCCATATCTCGCGGCCGCAGGTACGGTGGGCTCATGCGGAGAGCACTTGTATTGATCGCGGCGGCGGCCGTGGTGGTTGCCTCGTGCGCGAGCGCGAGCAGCGACACCACAGGCACCGCTGATCCGGAGACGACGACCACGGTGGCCCAGACCGAGGCTGAGCCACTCGATGACTCGACCACCGCGACCACGGCGGAGGCTTCGACGCCGTCCGACACCGAAGCACCGGCTGATGCGGCACCGTCGATTGACGGCGAGCCGGCGCCCGACTTCTCCCTCGCTCTCGGTAACGGGGGCGGATTCTCATTGTCGGCAGAGGAGAAGCCGGTGTATCTGGTCTTCTGGGCCGAGTGGTGAAGCGTCTGCCGGCGGGAGTTGCCCGTCATCGACGAAATCGCACCGGAATACGCTGACACTGTCCGCATCATCGCCGTGGCAGGACAATCGGATCTGGGTGCCACCCGAGCCGAAGCCGACAAGCTGCTGTCCAACGTTGACTGGGGCCTCGATGATTCCGTCTGGGATCTCTACGGCGTGCGAGGCCAGCCCGTTTCGTTCCTGATCACCGGCAACGACATCATTGTCGGCAACTGGTTCGGAGCGGCCGGCGAGGACAAATTGCGAACGGCGCTCGACGGTCTCGTTGCCCTTGGGGCGTAGCCGTCATCGTTTGAGCAGCGACCACGTGAATCCTGCGACGCCAACCGCGAGCGCGGCTGCGTAGAACCACACGGGGCCACCCGAGATCGAAGGTTGAAGCGGCTCGAGGAAGAGCCGTGTGGCGGCGGCGGCAATGACTGCCACTGCTGCCGGTGAGCCCGCAGGCGGGCGCCGGTAGGCCTTCCACCAGGCGATAGCCAACGCAGCGGAACCCAGCATGATCGCGGCGTAGATTCCGACCGGATGGCGCGTCACGTTGCTCCCGGCCTGAGCGACGGCCCACGGCAGGTCGGATGCCGTCCCGAGGCAGGTCCCCCGCACGATGCAGGCGCCGTGCCAGCCGGCGAGGCCGGCGAGTGCGGCCGCAGCGACGCCGTCCGCCATGGAGATCGGCTCGCGGCGGGCCTGCCATCCGAACACGGCGAGTGCCCCGAGGGAAGCCCCGGCGGTGGCGACGCCCGAGCGGACAAGGACCACATCCATGGGATGAGCGATCGGGTTCACTCCGTCGACAAGCATCGCAACGATGCGACCGATGAAGATCCCAGCAACCACAGAGACCATGCCGATCTCCCACAGGTTGCCGGTGCATTGAGCGGCGTTGCCGTGCCGAGCTTCCCACCACAACATGGCGTACGCGGCGGCACCGGCTATGGCTGCCGCTGCCAGCAGTGTGAACTCCATCAGCCGTTCACCAGCTCGTCGATCTGCAGCGCGAGCGTGCGTTCGTCGATGACGCCGAAGTGCAGATACGACAGATCGCCTCCCGCGCGGTAGAACAGCGTGAGGGGGACGCCGCGCGATGCGCCGAGGTCGGTGGGGATCTGACCGGACGGGTCGCCGTAGTGCGTGATCGGCGCGTCGGGGAAGAACTCGCCGATGAAGGCGGCAGCCCCTTCCGGCGTGTCGCGTACATCGAGTCCGATGAACGACACGTCGCTGCCGAACTCGTCCGCCGCGCGGCCGATGAGCGGCGCCTCAGAGCGACACGGAGTGCACCAGGAAGCCCAAACGTTGAGTACGACGGGCTCGGTCGAGGTCGCAAGGAGATCTTGTATCTCGGCGCTCGTCGTCGGCGTCGGAGGGTCGGCGTCAGAGGCCGGCTCGGCAGATGAGCACGACGCGGCCACGACGGCGATCAGAGCTATGACAATTGCGAGTCGCGACACGACCGGCAGCGTACTTCTCCGTTTCGTCAATCCGCCCGGCGAGCGAGTTCTTCCTCAACCTGATCGAGGGCAACGCCGCGCTCGGCGAGCAGCACCAGCAGGTGGTACACCAGGTCGGCAGCTTCTTCGACGACGCGCTCTTCTGACCCGCTTCCCATAGCGTGGTCCTTCGCGGCTATGAGCACTTCGGTGGCTTCCTCAGTCACCTTGCGGGCGCATGCATCGACGCCGCCGTCGATCAGCGTCGTCGTGTACGACCCCAACGGACGGGTCTCGGCTCGCGATCGGATCGTTTCCCAGAGACGGCGGAGCTCGCCGTGGCCGACACTCCGGTTGACGTTGGTATCCGAGGAAGGAGTGAAGCACGTCGTGGTTCCGGTGTGACAGGCCGGCCCGGCGGGCACGACCCGAGCGAGCAGAGCGTCGGAGTCGCAGTCGAGGCGTAGGTCGACGACGGTCATCGTGTTGCCGCTCGTCTCACCCTTCAGCCACAGTGTGTTGCGGCTACGGCTCCAGAAGTGCATCAGGCCCGATTCGAGGGTTGCTGCCATGCTCGCCTCGTTCGCGTAGCCGAGCATGAGGACGTCGCCGGTCTCCGCGTCTTGGACGATCGCCGGTACGAGGCCACAATCGTCGTATGCCGGTGTCAGGGTCACACTTCCTCCACGATGCGCATTGGGATCCCAGCCTCGGCGAGCCGTTGCTTCACCACGGGGATCGGGTATTCGGAGCGATGGAAGATCGACGCGGCCAGGGCTGCATCGGCACGCCCCTCTGCGAGCGCTTCGGCCAGGTCGTCCGGCGAGCCGGCACCGCCCGAGGCAATGATGGGAACGCTCGTTGCCGCTCGTGCAGCCTCTAGGAGCTCGATGTCGTAACCGTCTTTGGTGCCGTCGCGGTCCATTGACGTCAGCAGGATTTCGCCGGCCCCGAGATCAGTGGCGGTTTGGATCCAATCGATCGCGTCACGGCCGGTGGGTGTGCGACCCCCATGGGTGAAGACTTCCCACGAGTCGTTGGTTCTGCGTGCATCGACCGCTACAACGACGCACTGGGCACCGAACGCGGCGGCGCATTCCTCGATCAATTCGGGCCGTTCTACGGCCGCAGTGTTCACCGTGACCTTGTCGGCACCGGCGCGGAGCACCGCCCGCATATCGGACACGCTCGCCACGCCTCCGCCGACCGTGAGGGGTACGAACACGTGCTCAGCGGTTCTGCGGACGACGTCGAGCAATGTGGTGCGGTGCTCATGCGACGCTGTGATGTCGAGGAAGCAGATTTCGTCTGCGCCCTCGGCGGTGTATCGGGTCGCGAGTTCGACCGGATCGCCCTCATCGGTGAGATCGACGAACTGGACACCCTTGACAACGCGCCCGTCGCGGACATCGAGGCACGGGATGATGCGGCTACGCAGCACGGCGCACCTCGGAGACGTAGTTGTCGAGGAGTCGAAGCCCGGCAGGGCCACTGCGCTCTGGGTGAAACTGAAGGCCGACGTAGTTGCGATCTCGGATCGCGGCAACGAAGCGCCCGCCGTGATCACTGGTCGCCGTGATGACGTCCGGATCGTGAGGAACGGCCGCGAACGAGTGGACGAATGTGAAGAGCGAGCCGGTGGCGATGCCGTCGAAGACGGGGTCACCGGTGGTCCAGACATCGTTCCAGCCCATGTGGGGGAGGGGCCGAGCGTCGATGGCCCGTACCGAACCCGGGACCAAGCCGAGACACGCGCCGCCGTCCTCGTCGGAATCGTCGAACAGGAGTTGCATCCCGACGCAGATGCCAAGGAGCGGCCCCGACCAGCTCTGGAGTGGCTCGACCAGGCCCTGTTGTTCAAGGCGCACCATTGCAGCTCCGGTGGCACCGACGCCGGGCAGCACGATCCCGTCCGCCCCGTCTAGTCCTTCGGGGGTGTCCACGACCCTCGGCCGCGCGCCCACCGTTTCGAGTGCACGCTGGATCGACACCAGATTCCCCGCGCCGTGGTCGATGACGGCGAGGTTGGTCACAGAGTTCCCTTGGTTGATGGCACGCCGACGCGGCGCGGGTCGACGCTGATGGCGGAGCGCAGGGCGATCCCAAGTGCCTTGAATGCCGCCTCGGCAATGTGGTGGTCATTGGTGCCGCGGGCGAAGAGGTGGACGGTCGACCGGCTCGTTCGGATCAGCGACTCGAGGGCGTGGGGAATCATCTGGGTGCCGAGCGAGCCGATGCGATCCGCTCGAAAACCCAAATCGAAGACGGCATAGGGCCGACCGCCTGCATCGAGGACACAGGTGGCAAGCGCCTCGTCCATCGGCACCGAGGCACTCGCGAAGCGGGTGATGCCAGAGCGGTCTGCAAGCGCCTCGTCGATGGCAGATCCGAGGACGAGAGCGGTGTCCTCGACGGTGTGGTGCTCGTCGATGTGGAGGTCACCTTCGGTGCGCACGGAGAGGTCGAACAGCCCGTGGTGGGCGAACGCGGTGAGGAGGTGGTCGTACATGCCGACGCCGGTCTCGACGCTGACGACACCGGTGCCGTCGAGGTCGAGGGTGACGTCGACGCTGGTCTCCTTCGTGGTTCGCGTCACGGTGGATGTGCGGTTCATGGGCGGATCCTCTCGATCGTTTCAATGAGTCGGTCGTTGTCCAACGTTGAGCGGACGGTGAAGCGCAGGTGGTCTCGGAGCTGCGGGATGTGGGGGAATTCGCGCACGACGAGACCCTCGGCCATGAGACCAGCCGCCAGGGCGGCAGCGTCCGTGCCGACCTTGGCCAGCACGAAGTTCGCCTCGGACGGCCAGACATCCAGCCCGAGCGCTGCCAGTAGCCCGGAGAGTCGCTCACGCTCGACGATGACTCGGTCCACGGTGTGTCGCATGCGCTGCGAGTTGGCCAGGGCCGAAATGGCCAGTTTGACCGAAACCGTTGAGATGCTCCCCGGCGGACGGATCCGGTCGATGGCATCGATAAGCGAAAGGTGCCCAAATGCATAGCCCACTCGCGCCCCGGCGAGGCCGAAGCCCTTTGAGAGCGTCTGAAGCACGAGGAGGTTGTCGTATCGGTCAATCCACGCTCCCCATCGGTCCCCAGTGAATTCTGCGTACGCTGCGTCGATCACCACGATCCCGGCGGAACGATCGAGGATGCGGCTTATCGTGGCATCATCGAGTCGTTCGCCGGTCGGGTTGTTCGGAACGCACAACCACGTGAGCGCGGCGCCTTCGTCGGGCTCCGGAGCCGAGATCGGGGATTCGCTGAACACCGCGCCTTGTTGCTCTGTGGCGATGCGATAGAGCGGATAGGTTGGGGTGTAGCCAACGGCGCGATCGCCGGGCGAGAGCAGGGCTCGGGCGGAGAGAAGAATGAGTTCGTCAACACCCGCTCCCGGCACCACCTGGGAAGCGTCAACACCCGCGTAAGCGGCAGCGGCCTCACGCAAGGGCTTGTACGAGGCCGCTGGATACTCATTGAGCCCGGTCAACACCTCGCCTGCGGCGGATGGGGCCCAGTCGGTTGGATACGGCGACGTGTTCTGGTCGAAGCGGACGACCCGGTCGGGCGCGATGTCGAACTGCTGTGCAATCTCATCGTTCGTTGGTTGCCACACATAGCGATCGGTGGTCACGGGGCGTCCTCGAATCTGTGTTCGACACAACGCGCGTGGGCGGTGAGGCCCTCGGCTCTGGCGAGTCGCGTGATCGTGGGGGCGAGCAACTCGAGGCCATCACGGGTCAGTTCCTGCACCTGTCGCCATGAGCCGAAGTCCTCGACTGCGAGCGGTCCGCTCGATCGAGCGAGACCGCCCGTCGGGAGCACGTGGTTGGCTCCGGTCGCGTAGTCGCCGGCGGATTCCGGCGTCCAACGGCCGACGAAGACCGACCCGGCCGAGCGAACACGCTCGGCGTCGCTGGCTGAGTGCTCGGTCTGGATCGTGAGGTGCTCCGGAGCCCAGTCGTTGGCGAATGCAAGCGCCGTGTTGAGGTCTGGGGCGACCACCGCGAGTCCGTGCTCTTCGAGCGACGTGCGAATGAGCGAGGCCCGTTCAAGGCCGGGAAGCTGAAGCTTGACCTCGTCGATGACTGAGTTGAGGGCGTCGGCGCTGTCGGACACCAGCACGACGGGCGAATCAGGGCCGTGCTCGGCTTGACAGACGAGATCGGCGGCGGCGATCCGCGGATCTGAAGAGGCGTCGACGACGATCAGTGCCTCGCTTGGACCGGCCGGGAGATCGACGCCGCAGACGCCGTAGACCGCGAGCTTGGCCGCCGTCACCCATGGGCCGCCCGGGCCGACGATGAGGTCGACGCGGTCGATGGTCTTGGTGCCGTAGGCGAGCGCTCCGATCGCCTGTGCCCCACCGGTCGCGTACACCTCGTCGATACCGAGAAGCGCGGCGGCGGCGAGTACGAGGGGGTGCACGGCTCCGTCGTCGTCGCCGGGGCTCACGATCACGATGTCGGGCACGCCGGCCACCAGGGCAGGGACAACACCCATCAGCAGCGACGAGGGGTAGGCGGCTCTTCCTCCAGGAACGTAGACCCCAACTCGGTCCACCGGCGTCCATCGGCGCTCAACGACGACGCCAGGCGCAACCTTGACGTAGTCGTCCACGGGTCGCTGCCGCTCGTGCACGGTTCGGATGTTGTCGGCTGCCGACTGCAGGGCCCGTCGAACGTCGGTTGCGGTCGTGCCGAACGCTGCGCCGATTGCGGCGGCAGGGACGCGCAGCGATCCGGCTTCCGGTCCGCCCCCATAGGCGGCGTTCGCGGAGCGGACGGCGCCGTCGCCTCCGATGCGGACGCGTTCGACGATCTCGGCTGCCGCTGCGCGAGTGTTCGGGTCCGGCACCGCCGATCGCTGCACCAGCGAGCGATACTGGCCGTCATCGAGGTCTGAGAGGCGGATCGTGCGCATGGTCATGCGATCATCTGCTCGACCGGTAGCACCAGGATGCCCGTGGCCCCTGCATCCCTTAGTTCGGGGACAACCGACCACAGGCGGTCTGCCTCGACTACCGAGTGGATGGCGACCATGCCATTGTGCGCGAGCGGGACCACGCTGGGTGCCTCGATGCCGGGGATGATCTTCTCGATCTCGGGCACAATCGAGCGTGGGGCGTTCATCAGCACGTAGCGCTTCGACCGGGCGGCGACAACCGCCCCAACCATCGTCACGAGCGTCCTTGCCGTTGCATCGAGCGGTTGTCCAGCTGGGGCGACCAGTACTGCCTCCGACTCGAGGACCCGTTCGAGCGGGCGGAGCCCGTTGACGAGCATCGTGCTGCCGGTCGAGACCAGATCGACGATGCCGTCTGCGACGTCGAGCTTGGTGGCGACCTCCACCGATCCGCGCATCGCCACGGTCTCGACTTCGACGCCGAGTGATTCGAAATAGCGGTTGACCGTCCGCGGGTGCGACGTGGCGACTCGTCTCCCTGCGAGTCCGGATGGTTCGTCGATGGGGGAGTCCTCAGGCACCGCAACGGTGAGCGAGCAGCGCCCGAAGTTGAGCGGCATGACCGCGTCGAGGTCGAATCCCGACTCGCCGAGAAGGTCGAGGCCGGTGATGCCGAGGGCCGCAACGCCGTCTGCTACGAGCTCGGCTACATCGTCGGATCGCACGAAGAGGAGCTCAACGGGAGCCGATCGTGACTTCACGGAGAGCGCTCGGTCGCTTCGCTCGAAACGAATCCCGGCGCGCCGGAGAAGTTCGGCGCTCGGGTCGGCGAGGCGCCCTTTGGTCGGGACGGCAACTCGAAGGTTCATGTTCCTGGCTCCTTGGTGTGCTCCAGCGCGGCTCGATATCCACCAGCGCCGTGAAACAACCACTCGTTGATTCGCGTGATCGTGGTCGTCGAGACGCCGGTCGCCTCTGCAATGCGGCGATATGAGAGGCCTTGCTCGAGGAGCTGCACGACATTCCAGCGTGCGCTCAGCTCTTCGATCTCGTGGCGCGTGCAGAGATCACG